>NZ_JAPEPF010000001.1:2453982-2760730 GCF_026340595.1 Streptomyces sp. NBC_01363 | reverse complement strand
TTCCTGGTCCGCGAAGGGGGGAGGTGGTGGGCAGTGCGCGTCATGGGGCTCCGAACGATGGGAGCCGCCGGGGATCTCCCGGCGGGCTACCTGAAGCCCGTCGGTCCCGTCGCACGCCCGTTACTCACCCGGGAGACCCTAGCCGCATTGACCTGGACGGTGCGATTTGACTTGGCACTACATATCGCGAAAGCTAGATACGTAACGTCGAGAGACCGTGGAAGGGTGGAGCGATGGATCCGCTGGCCGTACACAAGGCGCTCGCCAATCCCGCGCGCCTGCAGTTCATGCAGTGGCTGAGGGAGCCGGAGAAGCATTTCGACGAGGACTCCTACCGGCAGCAGGGGCTCGGCTTCCATATCGGCGTGTGCGTCGGCGACATCCAGAAGCGGTCCGGGCTGGCGCAGTCGGTGGTGTCCGGCTATCTGCAGACCCTGAAGGACGCGGGACTGCTCACCTCGGAACGCATCGGCAAATGGACGTACTACCGGCGCAACGAGCCGGTGATCGCCGAGTTCGCCGCGTACGTCCGCGACGAGTTGTAGTTCGCCCTCCCCCGCACGGCGTCGAGCCTTGATCCAATATATCTACTTTTCTAGATTTGATGAAAGGTGCTGATCGTTCCGATGAGAAAGACCTCCCTCACCGTCCTGGTGCTCGCCCTGGGCGTGTTCGGGATCATCACCACCGAGATGGGCATGGTCGGTGTGCTGCCCCAGGTCTCGGCCGAACTCGGTGTCACACCGTCCGCCGCCGGCTGGCTCGTCGGGGTGTTCGCCCTGGTCATCGCGGTGTCCGGACCGTTCACCACGCTGCTCGCCTCCGGTGTCGACCGCAAGAAGGTGCTCGCCGCCGCAATCGCGGTGTTCGCCGTCTCCAACGCCGTCTACGCGCTCACCACGCAGTACGAGGTGATGCTCGCGTTCCGCGTCGTTCCCGCCCTCTTCCATCCCGTGTTCTTCGCGGTCGCGCTCGCCACCGCCGCACGGCTGGTACCCGCGAAGGACGCGACCCGGGCCACCACGACCGTGTTCGCCGGAGTCACCGTCGGCTTCGCGTTCGGTGTGCCGTTGACCTCGTACCTCGCCGAGCATCTGTCGCTCGCTTCGGCCTTCTGGTTCGGCGCGCTCGTCAACCTGATCGCCTTCCTGGGCATCCTGCGGTTCGTACCGTCGATGCCGGTCGGCCAACGCGTCTCGTACGGCACTCAGCTGAAGGTCCTCAAGCGGCCGCAGATGTGGCTGACCATTGCCTCCATCGTTCTCGTCTTCGCGGCGATGTTCTCGGTCTACGGCTACTTCGCCGAGTACCTGGGGCAGGTCACGCACATGGACGGTACGTGGGTCAGCGCCATGCTGATGGCGTTCGGCATCGTGATGATCCTCGGGAACTTCGCCTTCGGCAGCCTGTTGCGACGCAACCTCGTCCGCACCGTCGTCGCCTACCCGGCGCTGTGCCTGCTGGTCTACGTCCTTCTGTACGCCGTCGGGCCGATGCTCGCGCCGATGGTTCTGACGGTCCTGGTCTGGGGTGCCGTGCATTCGGGCGGGCTCATCGTGAGCCAGAGCTGGCTGGGGCGGGACGCGAGTGACGCACCCGAGTTCGGCAACAGCCTCTTCATCTCGTTCTCCAACCTCGGCATCACCGTCGGCACCGCGGTCGGCGGCTGGGTCCTGGCCGAGTACGGAGCTCGTCAACTCGCTTGGGCCGGGGCGGGGTTCGCGGTCGCTGCGCTGATCGTGATGGGTTTGCGGCTGCGGTGGGAACGCGTCGGGGAGCAGCGGGTGGCGCCGGACGACCGGGGCTCGCTCGCGGCCGGGGAGGTCGGGGTCTGAGAGGCGGGGCGACAGAGGCAGGGGCAGGGGCAGGGGCAGCAGAACGGCACCTCGGGCGCCACCGGCAGCGTGACCGGTGCGCACCCGCGCTGGAACGTCGTGGACTGCGACAGCCGGCTCAGCCGCGAGATCCCCAACACCCTGTAGACCAGCACCAGTTACCCTACCGGCTCCGCGCCGGTGAGCCGGAACGGCTGACGGTCCCGGCCCCACCCGCACTCTCCGCTCCCTGCGTCCCTCGCCCCCCGCTCCTGCCGGGGGACGAGGGACGCGTTCGTTCCTCACGGGCCGCGCCGCGTCGTTCAGGGCCGCGTGGGATGCCGCCAAAAGAGTGCCTCCCCCGCCATCTCCTGGGCGCGATGCCAGGACTTTCGGAAGACTGACGGTCAGTGCTGGCGGTGTCCCTTGAACGGTTCGCAGCGAGAGGCGATTTCCGGCCACAACACAACACCCCTTACCCTGCGATACATCGGTCACCAACGGTCGGCCGGGACAGAAGGACGACAATATGACCTCCGAGACCAACACACTGGTCACCATCGATGCCACAACTTCCTTGCTGGAGGCGGAACTTCCCCGCCTGGAGCAGCACCAGCAGACCCTGGAGAAGGAACTCGCGACCGTCACCGAACGCCTGGAGTCGGTGCGGACCGCGCTGACGGCACTGCGTGCGCTGTCGGCCGCCCCCGCTCCCGCCCCGGCTCCCTCCGCGAGCGCGGTGGCGGAGACGGCGGCAGACGTGACGGAGTCGGGTGAGGCCGACGCCGCCAAGGCCGGGGCGGCGAGCGTTCCCGCTCCCAAGATCCCGCAGCAGGCGAAGGACTCCATCGACGCCACCGACTCCACCGACTCCACCGACCAGGTGGAGGCCCCGCAGGAGCAGGCGGCGACCCCCGCGCGCCGGGCCGCCCGCAAGGCGCCCGCTGCGCCCAAGGGCCGCAAGCAGGCCGCCGCCAAGCCGCGGGCCCAGCGCGGCCAGGCCAAGAAGGCCGTCGCCGCCAAGCCCGCCGAGGAGGTCAAGGACACCAAGGACAGCAAGGACGCGGAGCCCGCCGCGCCCGCCAAGGCGACCAAGACGGTCAAGGACAGCAAGCCCGCCGCACCGGCGAAGGCAGCCAAGGCGACCAAGGCCGCCAAGCCCGCGAAGGCCAGGGCGCCGAAGAAGGCCGCGACCTCCGCGACCTCCGCACCGGCCGTCGACGACAGCGGCAGCCTCACCGAGCTGGCCATGAAGGTGCTCGCGGCCTCCGGCGACACCCCCGTCCGGGCCCGTGACGTGACGAAGGCCCTGGGTCGCGAGCTCACCCCCAACGGCATCAACACCGTTCGCAGCACCCTCGACCGACTCGTCGCCACCTCCCGGGCCCACCGCGCCGGCCGGGGCCTCTACCAGGCCCCCGCGAACTGACCCCTGCCACAAGGGAGTTCGCTCGATGCCCGGTTCCGCCACCTCGGCGGCACCGGGCATCCGCTCGATGCGGCCGGGCGTCGGTCTGTAGGTTGCCCGCATGCCTTCATCACCGCGCCTGGAAAAGGTCACGTCGGACAACGTCGAGGCCGCCTGCCAACTGAACGTACGCCCCGACCAGGACGGGCTCGTGAAGCCGGTCGCCTGGTCGCTGGCTCAGGCCTACGCGACCCCCGACATCGCCTGGCCCCGACTGATCTTCGACGGCGAGCAACTCGTCGGCTTCGTCATGGCCTTCTTCGACGTCCGGTTCTACCCGGACGACCCGAACGACAACAGGCTGCGCTCCGGCCTCTGGCGGCTGAACATCGCCGCCGATCAGCAGGGGCAGGGATACGGCCGCTTCGCCGTGGAGGCGGTGTGCGAGGAGATCCGGCGGCGGGGGCAGACGCGTGCGACCGTGAGCTGGGTCCCCGGTGAGGGTGGGTCCGAGCAGTTCTACTTCAGGCTCGGGTTCCGGCTGACCGGGGAGACGAGCGGGGATCAGGTCGTCGGTGAGCTGGAGCTCGGCGACGCGTAAGGGCGTGACGTGCAGTGCCGTGGCCGGAAACGATCAGCGGGGCGGCGGATGGTACGGCGGTGGGACCGCGCCCGGTCACCCGATATGAGCTGCGATGATCCGCGCGCACTCCATGGACTCGCTCCGCGTCGTGTCCACCTCGATGTCGTACGTCACGCCCTCGTGGACCACGTCCGCCTGTGAGGCCGCCATCCCGGGGACGCGGTCACCCCGCGCGATCTCACGGGCTACGGCGACGGCACTCTCGCACCGGACGCCCACCCACAGCACCGGGAGCCCGTCGAGTGCCTTCTGCCACCGCTGCTGGGAGGCCGCGCCGCCGAGGAAGACCTCGTCGACGATGACCCCGGCTCCCGCACGGGCCATCGTGACGACCCCCTCGATCCAAGCCGACTCCAACGTACGGAACTCGGGGCCGACGATCACCTCGCCGTCCGGAGCGAACTCGATGCCCGCGTCCGACGCGCGCATGGACGCGGGCATCGCCTCGACCAGTGTGTCCACCCCGAAGGTCAGCCACGGATCCGGCAACACCGCCTGAAGGCACCGGGCGATCCCGGACTTCCCTGAACTGGAGCCACCGTTGAGCACGATCATCTGCGTCTTCACCGGGCCACACTAGGACCTGACAGCGGGCCGGTGCAGTAGTACGGCAGCGGGGGCCGAACTCGAACCCGCCGGCCGGCCCGCCCCTCGGCGGTCAACGCGGTGGGACCGGCCCGTGACCCACTTGGCCGTCGGCAGAACCGATTCAGCAGCTCCCGTCCGGGTGACGGAACCCCGCATTCGACAGTGGCCGCAGGTCGGCAGCACAGACTTGGGCCGTTTCCGATCCCCCGCACAAGGAGTTCCCTTCATGCGTCTTCGTTCCACCGTTGCTGCCGCCCTCGGCGCGCTTGCGCTCATTGTCGCCGTGCCGACCTCGGCCGGCGCGGCCACCGGAGACTTCACGTACACCTACTCCGGCCTCGACGGCTCGCCGCAGGTCGGCTTCCTCGTCGACCCGCCGAGCCGGGTGTGCATCACCCTGCCCGAGGTGGCCGACCCTTCCTCGACGAACCCCGCCCACACTCCGTGGAACCTCACCGACTCCAGCGCGACGGTCTTCGCCGGCCCCGACTGCGAAGGCCCCTACTTCACCCTCAGGCCCCATGGCGGCCACGCCTCCGAGCGGCTGAAGCTCCGCTCGGTCGTCTTCAGCTGATCCCGCCGCACCACCCGACCACCACCCCGGTACGAGCCGCCCCGCGCTCGTACCGGGGTGGTCCCGTATGCGGGACGGGTAGAGGCCACGCCTGGAGGTCACGCCCGCCGGTCAAACCCGCGAGCCACACCCGCTGGTCACGCCTGGACGTCACACCGTCAGCATCCGCCGCAGTGCCTCGGCGAACTCCTCGGGCTCCCACGGCTCGACGACGGGACAGCCGCTGACAGAATGGGCGAAATGGCAACACCTCCTGAACCCTCGCCCGATGCCCGAACCGAGCCCTGGCCCGACCCCTGGCCGTACGGCGAGCCCCTGCACCCCGACCTCCTCGCGGCGAAGGCGCTGGTCTACGAACCGAGCGGATTCGTGTGCACGCGACCGGTGCCCGAAGCGGAGAGCGCCGAGTACGGGGCGCATTCCTTCACCGTGGACGGCTCCGCCGTCAGGTTCCGGGTGGCCCGGACCACCCCGACGAAGGCCGGCCAGTTCGTGACGGTGTGGAAGCGGTCCGCGGAGGGCCCGATCCGGCCCTACGACTCCGGGGACCCGGTCGACCTCTTCGTCATCAGCACCCGCGACGCCGACGGCTTCGGGCAGTTCGTGTTCCCCCGTGACGTGCTCTGCGAGCGGGACATCGTGTCGAGGAACGGTTCCGGCGGGAAGCGCGCGTTCCGCGTCTATCCGCCGTGGGTGACGACGCCCAATCGCCAGGCCGGCCGTACGCAGGAGTGGCAGGTGGAGTACTTCCTGCCGGTCCGCGAGGGCGAGGCGGCCGACCCGGTCCGGTGCCGGGCGCTCTACCGCCCGTGACGGCGCCCGCCGGTCAGCGGTAGTCCTCCGGGTGGCCCCGCATCCAGGTGTGGACGCGGTCGCGGGTGCCTCTCCGCCCGGCGGCCCGGCCCGGCCCTGCCCGGCCCTGCCCGGCCCTGCTCGGTCCGGCCCCGCGTCACCCGTCGATCAAGGACTGCAGCGCGGGCGCGTACAGGTCCGCGAGGTGTTCGGGGGTGGCGTCCGCGCCGGCGCCCTCGCGGTGGAGGCTGAGGGTGGCGCCGAGGCCGAGGAGGTGGCCCGCGATCAGCTCTGCGCGCAGGGCGCGTTCGCGGCCGGGGAGGCGGGCGGTGAGGGCGTCGGTGACCTGTTCCTGGAAGCGGTCGCGCAGCAGGGAGCGTTCGTCGCGGTTGCCGAGCGAGAAGACGACGCGCAGCAGCGGGTCGGACTGCAGTTCGCGGCGGCGGCTCACCAGCGTCACCACCATGTGGCGGCCCAGGACACCGCGCGGCGCGTCGAGGAGTTCCGCGGCGGCGGGGCCGAAGTCGGCGACGGTGTTGAAGAGTTCTTCCTTGCGGCCGAAGTGCTTGACCACCAGGGACGGGCTCACTCCGGCGTCGGCCGCGATCCCCCTGATGGTGACCTCGGCGTACGGGCGCTGCGTGAACGCCCGGCGGGCCGCGCGCAGGATCGCGTCCCGGCCGGTGCCCGGATCGGCACCGGGCCGGGCCGGGGCCGGTGCGGTGGCCTGGCCGCTGGTCATGCGCCCTCCTGGATCGGCATCGTCCGCACACCGTCCTTCCGGTCGCCCGGGACGTCGCGGTTCCCTTCGACCGTACCCGTCGCGGGTGTACGGCTGCCCGGCAGGAACAGGGTGACCAGCAGTGCCGCGAGGGCCGCGCCCGCCGCGATCAGGAAGACCAGCTGGTACGCGTGGAGCGTCGGGGCCGTTCTGCCGCCCACCCGGAAGGTGATGTTGGCGAGGACCGCGGCCACCGTCGCGCTGCAGAAGGCCTGTCCGATCGACCGCATCAGTGTGTTGAGGCCGTTGGCCGCGCCCGTCTCGCTCACCGGGACGCCGCGCATGACCAGCGCGGGCAGTGCCGAGTACGCGATGGCCGTGCCCGAGGCGACGACCGTCGCGCCGGCGATGATCAGCCAGAGGTTGTGGCTGGTGAAGTAGCGCACCACGTAACCGGTGGCGATCACCCCGGCCGCCAGCGCCAGGCTGACCTTCGGGCCGTATTTCGCGGAGATCCGCGCCGAGACCGGTGAGAGCGCCACCATCATCACGCCGCCCGGCAGCAGGCAGAGGCCGCTGACGACGAGCGAGGCGCCCAGCCCGTAGCCCGTCTCCTTCGGCTCCTGCACCATCTGCGCGGTGACCAGGGAGTTCGCGTAGAAGGCGAAACCGATCAGCAAGGCGGCGATATTGGTGAACAGCACCGCCGGGCGGGCCGAGACCCGCAGATCGACCATGGGCGACGCCACCCGGAGCTCGTACGCGCCCCAGAAGAGCGCCACGACGACGGCCGCCGCCAGCAGACCGACCGTCCGGGCCGAGGTCCAGCCCCAGTCGGCGCCCTGGGTGACCGCGAGCAGCAGACAGACCAGGGCCCCGGACAGGCCCAGCGCGCCGAGGGCGTCGAAGCGGCCACGGGTGCGCAGCGGCGATTCCGGTACGCACCACAGCACCAGCACGATGTCGATGACGCCGATCGCACCCGAGACCCAGAACATCGTGTGCCAGTCGAAGTTCTCGACGACGAGGGCCGCGACCGGCAGCCCGACCGCCGCGCCGATGCCGAGCGTCGAGCTCATCAGCGCCACGGCGGACAGCACCCGCTCGGGCGGGAGTTCGTCGCGCAGGATGCTCATGCCCAGCGGCAGGACGGCGAGTGCCGCACCCTGCAGGGCGCGGCCGGTGATCAGCACCCCGATGTGGGAACTGACCGCGCACAGGACCGAACCCGCCACCAGCACCATGAGCGAGGCGACGAGCACCCGCCGCTTGCCGTACATGTCACCGACCCGGCCCAGGACGGGCGTGAAGACGGCGCCGGTGAGCAGGGTGACGGTGACCAGCCAGCTCGCGGCGGCCGGGCTCGCGCCGGTGAGGGCCGGGATGTGCGGGAGCAGCGGGACGACGATCGTCTGCATCACCGCGACCACGACACCGCAGAACGCCAGTACACCGACGGCGAAGCGGGGGTGCGGGGCCTCTTCGGGGACGGTGGTCGGGGCAGGCGTCGGGGCAGGTATGTCCGCGGGCATGGCTCTCCGTACGGTGCTCGGCGGCAGGGGCGTCGTGCGGGGCGCGAGGGTGCGGCGCGGGGGTGCACGCATGTTCACCCCCAGGGTAAACGCTTGTGCACCCCCTCGGCGACCGGAATCCCCGGCGTCGCGTTAGCCTCGAAGACCCGGGCTCGGGGCCCGGACAACACGGACGAGAAGGCGAAGGTGGCTGCGATGGCGAAGGTTCCGGCAGCGGCGGTGGCGGCGAGCGGGCTGGTCGGCGGGTACGCCGTGGCGCGGTGGACCAGGAAGCGGCCGCTGGGCGGGGTCGCCCTCGCCGCCGCGGGCACCGTCGCCGCGTACGAGTGGAACCGGCAGGCCGGGCCGCGCGCGGCCGTCGGGCTGACCACGGCGTACGTCGCCGCGTTCGCGGGTTCGCACCCGCTGGCCAAGAAGATCGGCGCCTGGCCCGCCGTCTTCGCCGTGGCGGGCAGCATGGCCGCCGCGTCGTGGGCGGTCACCCGCCGGGCCGCCTGAAGCACGTACGGGCGTACGGGCGTACGGAAAAGGGGCGGGGGCTCCTGGAGACCATCCGGAGCCCCCGCCCCTTTCCGTCCGCTCCGGCCGGGCGCCCCTACGCCCCCAGCGCCCACGACACCGTGTAGATCAGCAGCCCTGCCAGGGCGCCCACCACCGTGCCGTTGATCCGGATGAACTGCAGGTCGCGGCCGATGTGCGCCTCGATCTTCTTCGACGTCTGATCCGCGTCCCAGCTCGCGACCGTGTCACTGATCAGCGAGGTGATCTCCGCGCGGTAGGTCGTGACGACGTAGACCGCCGCGTCCTCCAGCCAGCCGTCCAGCTTCGCCTGGAGCCGGTCGTCCGACGCCAGCCGCGCCCCCAGCGCCATCAGTGAGGCCCGCGCCCGCAGCCGCAGCTCGCTCTGCTCGTCCTCCGCCGCCGCGATGATCATCGTACGTACGGACGACCAGGCCGAGGCGATGACGTCCTGGACCTCGCCGCGCCCCAGGATCTCCGCCTTCAGCCGCTCGACCCGGGCCCGGGTGTCCGAGTCCGTCTGGAGGTCGGCCGCGAAGTCCGTCAGGAACGTGTCGATCGAAGCGCGCGCCGGGTGTCCCGGCATGTCCCGCATCTCCGTGACGAACCGCAGCAGCTCCTTGTAGACCCGCTCGCCCACCCGCTTGTCGACGAACCGCGGCGTCCAGCCGGGGGCCCCGCCCTGCACCGCGTCCATCACCGAATCGCCGTGCAGCACCAGCCAGTCGTGGGCGCGTACGCAGATCAGGTCCACCATCTTGCGGTGGCCCCCGTCGGCGACGATCTTCTCCAGCATCTTGCCGAGACCCGGCCCGATCTCCGCCGCGTTGGCCCGCCGGGTGATCGCCTCACCCACCACGGCCTGCACATCGGAATCCCGCAACACCCTCAGCGCACCGCGCAACGCGGTCGACAGCTCGGCGGTGACCCGGTCCGCGTGGTCCGGCTCGGCCAGCCAGGCACCGAGGCGGCGGCCGACACCGAGCGCGTGGATCCGGCCCCGTACGACATCGCCGGAGAGAAAATTCTCGCCGACGAAGGAACCCAGAGAGGCTCCGAGCTGGTCCTTCTTGGTGGGGATAATGGCGGTGTGCGGGATCGGCAGGCCGAGCGGACGCTTGAACAGCGCCGTGACGGCGAACCAGTCGGCCAGCGCACCCACCATCCCCGCCTCGGCGGCCGCGGCGACGAAGCCCGGCCAGCCGCCCACACCCGCGTTCTTCGCCCAGGTGGCGAGTACGTACACGAGCGCGACCAGCAGAAGGAGGCCCGTGGCCGTGGTCTTCATCCGGCGTACACCGCGCCGCTTCTCCTCGTCGGCCGCGGTGTACGCGAACGAGGCGAGCGGAGCAGGGCGGCCGCCGGGTACGGCACGGGGCGCACCCGCCGCCTGCTCCCCGGCACTCTCCTGCTGCCGCGCACCCGGTTCCCCGGGGCCGGTCCGATCGATCCGTTCCATCCGCTCCACCCGTCCGCGTACGCCTCGCCCCCGGTGTCCCGTACGCATTGTCCTTACCTGACCTACTCCCGGGCCGCACGTCGAGTTCCCGATGCCCTGCCCCATCATGGGACAGTCCGATTGATCACGAGGAGAAACACCGCCCATGCCCAGGCGCCAGGGGTACGCCCTGCTCATCGCCCTCGTGGCGGGCACCGCCGCGCTCGCCGCCGCCGTGGCGTTCGCCGGCTCCCTGCTGTTCTCCGGCTCCGGCACCCGGCCGAAGCAGCTCACCGCACCCGACCCGCGGTCCGTGGCCCGTACGCCCGCCGCCCCCGCCCACTCCACCGGCCTCTGGGCCGCCACCTGGGCGGCGGCACCCGTCGCCGGGGTGGTCGACTCCTACAACGGCAGCGCCCTGAACCGACGCACCATCCGTAACGTCGTACACACCAGCATCGGCGGCGACGCGGCCCGCATCACCCTCTCCAATGTCTTCGGCACCCGTCCGCTGGTCGTGGACCGCGCCACCGTGGCCGGCCGCCCCGTGACCTTCCGGGGCGCCAGCACCGTGACCGTCGCGGCCGGCGGGCAGATCGTCAGCGACCCCGTCGTCGTCCCGGTCGCCGCCGATTCCGACCTCGTGGTCACCCTGCGCACCCCCACCGCCGAGGGGCCCGTCACCATCCACCGGCGCAGCCACCAGACCTCGTACGTGGACACCGCGTGGGGCGCCCGGCGGACCGACGGCTGGCGCTACCTCACCGCCGTCGACGTGCACACCACGACCGCCGCCGGAACCATCGCCGTGATCGGCGACTCGCTCACCGCGGGCACCGGCTCCACCCTCGACACGAACAGCCGCTGGCCCGATGTGCTCGCCGACCGGCTGCGCGGCCGGTACGGGGTGGCCAACGCGGGCATCGCGGGCAACCGCATCCTGCGCGACGGGAGCGGCGTACGGGCGAGCGCCCGCTTCGACCGCGACGCACTGGACGTCGCCGGAGTGAAGACCGTCGTCATCGCGCTCGGCATCAACGACGTGCAGCAGTCCCCGCAGGAGACCGACCCGCAGCGCATCGCGGACGGCCTGCGGTCCATGACGCAGCGCGCCCACGCGCGCGGACTGCGGGTCGTCGGGGCGACACTGATGCCGTACGAGGGATTCCGCACCTGGACACCCGCGCGCGACGACGTACGGGAACGGGTCAATGGGCTGATCCGGGCGGGCGGGATCTTCGACCACGTCATCGACTTCGACGCGGCGGCCCGTGACCCCTACCGCCCGACAAGGCTCCGGACGGCCTACGACAGCGGCGACCATCTCCATCTGAACGACGCCGGCTACCGGCTGCTGGGCTCGCTGGTGGACCTGACGGCGCTGGTGCCCGACCGGCCCGGGTCCGACCAGCTCTGACCTCCGGGGCGCCGGTCAGTCGTCGGACCGGTCCGACGGACCCCGGCCCTTCTCCAGCCGGCCCCGCCCGCGCTCCTGGTCCAGCTCCCGCAGCCGCGCCAGCTCCGCATCCCGCAGCCGCTGCTTCTCCGCCTTGCTCCGCTTGCGCTCCACGCCGACGCCGCCCAGCAGCGCGAGCCCGGTGATCCGCACCCGCGGGGAGTCCGGCGACGGGACCCCGTCGTCCTTCGTCCGCTCCCCGAAGCCGCCCAGGATGCCGATGCCCTTGACCTGGACGTCCAGCTCCGGCGGAACCATCACCTGCATGCCGCCCATGATCGTGAAACAGCGGATGACCACCTCGCGGTCCTCGAAGTTCGCCTCGCGCAGATCGATCTCACCGCCGCCCCACATCGCGAACGCGGTGAACTTCCGGGCCACCGTCCAGTTCCCCCGGCGGCCGAAGCCGCCCCAGATCGCGAACGCGCCACCCGACGTGGCGGGCTTGCCGATCCGGTCCGCCCACCGCCTCTGCGATCCGGTCTGCGCCGGAGCCGCCCCCACCGGGGCCACCGCCGCGCCCGGCGCCGGAAGATCCCGCACCAGCGGCTCCAACTCCCCGTGCGTACGCGCCTTGTACGTCGCGTCGAGCCGCTGCTCGAACTCCTCCATCTCCAGCCGACCCTCGGCGACCGCCTCGCGCAGGGTCTCGGCGACACGCTCACGCTCGGCATCGGAGGCACGCATTTCCGGAAGGTCACTTGTCATACCGCGCAGCCTATTGAACGTCCGCATGGCCGTCACAGTCCTACATGCCGGTGGCGGACTCATACATCTTCGCGATCACGGCCTCGATGTCCGGCTCCCGCACCGACAGGTCGACCAAGGGGTAGTCCGCGGCGATCCGGGCAACCAGCGGAGCGGCCGACTCCGAGGCCGGGAAGGCCAGCCACTGCCGCGGCCCCTCCACCTTCACCGTACGGACCGAGGGCGCCGACTCCAGCCGGATCGGCGGCAGTTGACGCTCCAGGTCGACCACCAGCGTCCGCTCGCTCTCGCCCACCTCATGCAGACCGGCGAGGGCACCGTCGTACATCAGGCGGCCGTGGTCGATCACCATCACCCGCTTGCAGAGCTGCTCGATGTCCGTCAGATCATGGGTCGTGAGCAGCACCGTCGTACCGCGCTCGGCGTTCAGGTCCCGCAGGAACCCACGGACCTTGGACTTGGAGACGACATCCAGCCCGATCGTCGGCTCGTCCAGGTACAGCACCTCGGGATCGTGCAGCAGCGCCGCCGCGATGTCGCCGCGCATCCGCTGACCCAACGACAACTGCCGTACCGGAACGTCCAACAGCTCACCCAGATCGAGGAGTTCGACACAGCGGTCCAGATTCTCCCGGTAGCGCGCGTCGGGAATCCGGTACATCCGGTGCATCAGGCGGTACGAGTCGCGCAGCGGCAGGTCCCACCAGAGGGTGGTGCGCTGGCCGAACACCACACCGATCCGGTGCGCCAGCCTCGTACGCTCCCGGGAAGGATCGATGCCCGCCACCCGCAGCCGGCCGCCGCTCGGGGTGAGGATACCGGTCAGCATCTTGATCGTGGTCGACTTCCCCGCGCCGTTCGGGCCGATGTAACCGACCATCTCGCCGCGCGCGACGCGGAAGCTGATCGAGTCCACCGCCCGCACCTGGCGGCGTTCACTGCGCATGAAACCGGTCTTGCGACGCACGTCGAAGACCTTCTCCACATTGTCGAGTTCGATGAATCCGGTGGGGGTTCCCGCGTCCATGTCCGATGCCCTGCCTCGTTCGATGTTGTGGATCAACTTCCGGTGCTGCGGTACGCGCGCAGGCCCGAGCGCCAGGCCAGACCGGCGAGCAGCCAGCACAGACCCGCCACCACCGGGGGCAGGAACGCCACCCAGTCCGGCAGCCCCAGCGGGTACTCCCGGCCCAGCACGTACAGCGCGGGCAGCCAGTTCGCGAAGGCCAGCGGCACCACGAACGTCACGCCGCGCACCAGGTCCTTCGCGAAGACCGACGGCGGGTACTGGAGCAGTGTGTTCCCCCCGTACGTGAAGGAGTTCTGCACCTGGGCGGCGTCCTGCGCGACGAACTGGAACGCTCCCCCGGCCACGAACAGCGCCCCGAAGATCGCCGCCCCGCTCAGCAGCATCATCGGCACCATCGCCACCTTCAGCGGCGTCCATCCGATGTCCAGCGTCACCAGCGCGTACCCCAGCACCAACAGCCCCTGGAGCACCCGACCCAGCCTGCGCAACGCGAACCGGTCCGCCGCCACCTGGGCGAGCACCGGGGCCGGCCGCACCAGCAGGGTGTCCAGCGTGCCGTCGCGCACCCGCCGGCCCAGCCGGTCCATCGAGCCCAGCACCAGGTCGGCGAGGCCGAACGCGGTGCCCGACACCCCGTACAGCAGAGCGATCTCGGGCAGTGTGTAGCCGCCCAACTCGTCCACGTGCGAGAACATCAGCAGGATCGTGACGAAGTCGAAGGCGGTCGCCGCGAAGTTCCCGAACGCCGTCATGGCGAACGAGGCACGGTACGCCATCGTCGAGCGCAGCCACATCATCACGATCAGCCCGTACGCCCGGACCCCCTCGACGAGCCTCGACCGTTCGGCGAACACCGCCTCGGGCCAGTCCGCGGGCCGGCCACCGGGCGCGTCCGCCGCCCCGGCCACCTCCACCGCACCGGTCGTGTCAGCCACCCTGGACCACCACCCTCCTCGTCGCCACCGACTGCACCATCCGCCCCACCAGCAGCAGCGCCAGCGCCCAGCCCGCCTGGAAGGCGTACGCCCGCACCAGCTCCCACCCCGGGTACTTGCCGAGGAACACATCGGCCGGCACCTGGAGCAACGACGACCACGGCAGCGCCCGCGCAACGTCTCCCAGCACCCCGGGGAACAGCGTCAGCGGGAGCAGCATCCCGGAGAAGAACATCCCGGCCAGCCAGGCCATCTGCGCCGTCCCCGCCCCGTCCAGCAGCCAGAACGCGGAGAGCGCCACCAGATAGCGGATCGCGAAACTCACCACGACGCCGAGCGCCACCGAGACGAGGAAGGCCACCCACACCCCCGGCGACGACGGCAGCGCCAGATCGAAGGCAAGCGATCCCACCAGCATCGGCACGATGCCGCGCCCCAACAGATGGAACGCGGCACGTCCCAGATCGCCTGCGAGCCACCACAGTTGGAGATCCGCGGGCCGGTAGAGATCGACCGCGATGTCGCCGGTGCGGATCCGCTCGATCAGCTCGTCCTCGAAGCCGCCGCCCATCATGGAACAGGTCATCAGCAGCGCCTGCCCCAGCCAGACGTAGCTGAGCGCCTGGGACATGTCGTAGCCGCCGAGCTGCGGGCGCTCGTCCCACAACGCCACGTAGGTGTACGCCAGGATGAACCCGAAGACGGTATTGGTGAACACTCCCGCCGCCGTGGCGGTCCGGTAGGTGGCGTAGCGCCGGAACCCTCCCGCCGCCACCACCGCGTATAACCGCACCGCATGCACCCCCTCGCCAGGTGCCCAACGGCTTTGGACACCAAAGCGCACGACCCTAGTTCAACGGGACGGCCGCCGCGACCGCTTTTCGGGGGCGATTCGGGGTCGATCCGGTGCTTATTCCGCAGAAAAGGGCACTATGGGGGAACTGACCGCGGCCGAGGAGTCTGCACGGACATGAGCGACGAGCCACAGCAGCCGAGCGGGGAACACGAACCCCGGGGCTGGGCCCCGAGGGACCCTGCTGCCCCCGGCGCCGCCGGGGCGCCCGGCGGTACGGGCGGCGAGGACGGGGCGTCCGGCGGTACGGGCGGCAAGGACGGGGCGTCCGGCGGTACGGGCAACGGGAGCGGCAAGGCGAAGAAACCCAAGCGCCCCAAGCGCACCGGATGGCGCCGCGCCGTCCCCACCTGGCGGATGGTCCTCGGCGCCGTCCTCCTCGTCGCCGCGCTCCTGATCGGCGGCTTCATCGCCGGATACGAACTCGTCGACATCCCGGCCGCCAACACCAGCGCCACCGCACAGTCCAACGTCTACCTCTACAAGGACGGCAGCGTCCTCGCCCGCTCCGGCGAGGTCAACCGGGAGAACGTCAAGCTGGCCCAGGTGCCGCTGACCGTCCAGCACGCCGTCCTCGCCGCGGAGGACCGCGACTTCTACTCCGAACGGGCCGTCGACCTCAAGGCCATGGCCCGTGCCGCCTTCAACACGCTCACCGGCAAGGGCAAGCAGGGCGGCTCGACGATCACCCAGCAGTACGTCAAGAACTACTACCTCGGCCAGGAACAGACCGTCATCCGCAAGATCAAGGAGTTCTTCATCGCGGTCAAGCTCAACCGCGAGGAGTCCAAGGACCAGATCTTCGAGGGCTACCTCAACACCAGCTACTTCGGCCGCAACGCCTACGGCATCCAGGCCGCCGCCCAGGCCTACTACTCCAAGGACATCGGCGACATCACCACCGCCGAGGGCGCCTACCTCGCCTCCCTGCTCAACGCCCCCAGCGCGTACGACGTCGTCGTCCACCCCGAGAACAAGGCCGCGGCCCTCGGACGGTGGAACTACGTGCTCGACGGCATGGTCAAGGAGAAGTGGCTCGGCGCCGGCGAACGCGCCGCGATGAAGTTCCCCGTACCCGGCAAGGTCAAGCCGTCCACCGGGCTCTCCGGACAGCGCGGCTACCTCGTCCAGGCCGTCGAGGACTACCTCACCGGCAACGACGTCATCGACGAGAACACCCTCGCCACCGGCGGCTACCGCATCACCACCACCCTGGAGAAGAAGAAGCAGGACGCCCTCGTCAAGGCCGTCGACGACAACGTCATGTCCCAGACCAGCCCCGACCGCAAGGCCGACCGCAACGTCCGCGTCGGCGGCGCCTCCATCGACCCCGGCACCGGCCGGGTCGTCGCCATGTACGGCGGCATCGACTACACCAAGCAGTACGTGAACAACGCGACCCGCCGCGACTACCAGGTCGGCTCCACCTTCAAGCCCTTCGTCTTCACCTCCGCCGTCGCCAACGGCTCCACCACCCAGGACGGCCGGCTCATCACCCCCAACACCCTCTACGACGGCACCAACAAACGCATGGTCCAGGGCCCCCACGGACCCACCGGATACGCCCCCGCCAACGAGGACGACATCGACTACGGGCCCATCACCGTCTCCACCGCCACCGACAAGTCCGTCAACGCCGTCTACGCCCAGATGGCCGAGGACGTCGGCCCGGACAAGGTCAAGCAGACCGCCATCGGCCTCGGCCTCCCGAAGAACACCCCCGACCTCACCGCCACCCCGTCCATCGCACTCGGCGTCTCCACCGCCAGCGTCCTGGACATGACCGAGGCGTACGCCACCCTCGCCAACCACGGCCGGCACCGCGCTTACACCCTCGTCGACCGGATCAGCAAGAACGGCGAGGACCTCACACTCCCCGACAGCGGGCACACCCAACAGGCGGTCAGCCGCGAAGCCGCCGACACCACGACCGCGATCCTCCAGAGCGTCGTCGAGGGCGGCACCGGCACCGCCGCCCAGGGCGCGGGACGCCCCGCCGCGGGCAAGACCGGCACCGCCGAGGAGGACAGGGCCGCCTGGTTCGCCGGCTACACCCCCGACCTCACCACCGTCATCGCCGTCATGGGCCAGGACCCCGAGACCGGCGTACAGAAACCGCTGTACGGAGCACTCGGGCTCGCCCGCATCAACGGCGGCGGCGCACCCGCCCAGACCTGGGCCCAGTACACCGAGGCCGCCCTGCGCTCCACCACGGCCACGGACTTCGACCTCCAACTCGAAAGCGGCGCCGAGGAACCCGCCCCGCCCACCGGAGAGGAATCCAGTCCCGAGAACACCGGAACACCTTCCGAAACCACTTCCAGCACCCCGCCCAGCAGCCCCGGAAGCACCCCGCCCGGCAGCCCGTCGCCCCCCACAAGCAGCGCACCGGCCACCGGCGGCACGGAGACCGGCGGCACGGAGACCGGCAGCCCGGCCGGCGGCACGGCGGACCACGGCGGCGCCCAGAACGGCGGCGGTGACAACGGCGACCCCCGCGGCGGCGACAACGGCGGGGGCGCGGGCGGGAACGACATCGGCGGGGACGGCAACGCGCTCCTCCCCGGCACCCGGGGCACCCCGGCGGCCCCGCGTCAGTGACCCGAGGTCGCCTTCAGCCCCACGACGGCGACCAGCAGCAGACAGACGAAGAAGATCCGGGCGGCGGTCACCGGCTCGTTGAGCACCACCATGCCCAGAATCGCCGCACCGGCCGCACCGATACCGACCCACACGCCGTACGCCGTACCGATCGGCAGCGTCTTGGCCGCATGGGACAGCATCACCATGCTCGCCACGATCCCGAGGCCGGTGAACACACTCGGCCACAGCCGGGTGAACCCCTCGGTGTACTTCATCCCGATCGACCAGGCCACTTCCAGCAGACCGGCGACAACGAGCAGAACCCAGGCCATGACGGCACCTCCGACGAGACAGAACATGCGAACAACACGGGTGCGTCGTCTTTTCGAAGCCCGGTACGGCGCGTCTCGTCGGGGTCACCCCACCGTAGCAAAGAACATGCAAAAGGCCTGGTGACACCGGTCACCAGGCCCCACTCGCAACTGCTGCCGCCTACAGATACAGCCCGGTCGAATCCACCGAGCCCTCGAACCGGTCCGCCGCCACCGCATGCAGGTCGCGCTCGCGCATCAGCACGTACGCCACACCGCGCACCTCGACCTCCGCACGGTCCTCGGGGTCGTACAGCACCCGGTCGCCCGGCTCCACCGTCCGCACGTTCTGACCCACCGCGACCACCACGGCCCAGGCCAGCCGGCGACCGACCGCGGCCGTCGCCGGAATCAGGATGCCGCCGCCGGAACGCCGCTCGCCCTCGGGCGTATCGGACCGGACCAGCACGCGGTCGTGCAGCATGCGGATGGGCAGTTTGTCGTCGGTGTTCTCGCTCACGCCACGCAACCTACCTGCCCACCACGGCCACGCACCCCTCCGGGGTGCACGGGCCGCGCTATCAGCTCTTCCGGCGCCGCTTCGACGCCACGACCAGACCCACGACACCCACCGCGAGCAGCGCCGCCGGAATCACCCGCTCCAGCCGCGGGGCCCCGTCCTCGGACACGAACTGTGCCTTCACGTCCGACACCGCCCGGTTCACCGCGACGAAAGCCCGCCCGGCCGTCCGGTCCACGGCCTCGGCAGCCTTGGCCTTCACATCACCCATGATCGTATCCGGGTGCACCCGCACCCCGATCTCATCGAGCACCACCGCAAGCTGCTCGCGCCTGCTGATGATGTCCGCCTCGATCTGCGCAGGGGTCCTGGCATCCGACACTGCGCCGCCTCCGTGGTCCTCGTCCGGTAAACCTTCATCGACAGTCTGTCAGCTCGGCCGCCCGCGCACCCGGCGGCACCCCTATTACGCTCGGTCCCGTACACCCCACGTGCCACCTGAGGAGAACCATGAGCGAGCGACTCCAGCCCGGCGACACCGCCCCCGCCTTCGCCCTCCCCGACGCCGACGGCAACGAGATCTCGCTCGCCGACCACAAGGGCCGCAAGGTCATCGTCTACTTCTACCCGGCCGCCCTCACCCCCGGCTGCACCAAGCAGGCCTGCGACTTCACCGACAACCTGGAGCTGCTCACCGGTGCCGGATACGACGTCATCGGCGTCTCCCCCGACAAGCCCGAGAAGCTCGCCAAGTTCCGCGAGCAGGAAAACCTCAAGGTCACCCTGGTCGGCGACCCGTCCAAGGAGACCCTTGAGGCATACGGCGCCTTCGGCGAGAAGAAGCTCTATGGCAAAACGGTGACGGGCGTCATCCGCTCCACGATCGTCGTGGACGAGGAGGGCAAGGTCGAGCGCGCCCTCTACAACGTCAAGGCCACCGGCCACGTCGCCAAGATCATCAAGGACCTGGGCATCTGAGCCGACCGTCTCCCGGCCCCCGGAATGCCCTGTGCCGCTTCGGCCTCGACCGAAGCGGCACAGGGCATTCCACATCTTGTCGGATATCGGACGTGACACTCCGATAAATAGCTCGTTGATCCGTACGAGGCCACGAACACGCGGCCGGATACGGAGGGGAACGTGGCGGTTCGATACACCCGCGAGTTACTCGAAGAGGCGGCGCGGGAGACCACGAACGCGAACGATGCGGTCCGCTGGTGCGGGGGAACACCGACGCCGGGGAGCCGGAGCTATCTGCGCCAGAAGATGGCGCAGGCAGGCGTAGACACATCCCATTTCACGACAGGGCGGATCCGCCATCAGGAAACGCGGCTGCGCGAGGTGGTCGCCGAGTCCGCCAGCATGACTGATGTCCTCCGACGCCTGGGCATCAGCCCGGTTGGAGGCAACCACACTCACATCAGCCGCCGAATCGCAGCACTGGGCATCGACACATCGCATTTCTCTACGCCCCCGCGCCGCCCAAAAGGCCCACGCGGCAATCTGCTCACTCTGAAGTCGCCACTGGATGGAAGGACTCCCGGCGACCGGCTCCGCCGGGAACTCATCCGCATCGGGGTGCCGGAACACTGCGCATCGTGTGGCACAGGCACCGAGTGGAACAACAAGCCGCTGCGGCTTGAGGTAGACCACATGAATGGCGACTGGTGGGACAATCGTCCGGACAACCTGCGACTACTGTGCCCCAACTGCCATGCGGTGACGGACACTTACCGTGGACGCAAGCGGCGGGCAACGATTTGAACAGGCCGCGGTACACACCCGAGCTACTTGCCCGGGCGGCAGCTGCGGCGACAAGCCTTGTCGATCTCATGCGTCGACTCGACGCCCCTCTCGCCAGCGGACCTCGCCGGTACCTCCGCATCAGACTGGCGCACTACGACATCGACACGTCGCACTTCATGGATGAGCCGTTACCTCCTCAGCCAGCCCGTTCGTACACCAGAGAGCGCCTGCAGGAGGCAGCAGCCAACTCACACAGCATCCGCGAGATGCTTGAGTTCATGGGCGTCGTGCCGTATGACAGCCTCTACTCCCACATCAGCCGAAAGCTTGAGAAGTTCGGCATAGATACCGCACATTTCACCGGCCCCCGCCGCCGCCAGGGCGACCGGCTCTGCTTCCCTCGCGAAGAGATCACTCGGGCCGTCGCAGAATCACTCAGCATGGCCGGGGTGATGCGCGTGCTCGGGAAGCATCCCTCCGGTGGCGCAGGAAGAGCAAAGGCCCAGCGAAGCATTGCGGTGTACGAGCTGTCGACAGCCCATTTCGTGGGACAAGGACACAACGCAGGCCGCTCTCCCTCCACCCGCCGCTCGGCGCAGGACATCCTGCAACGACTCCCTGCCGGGGCACCGAGGACAAAGACGGCCCTGCTGCGACGAGCACTCGACGAGACCGGGGCACCGCAAGCCTGTGGCGAATGCGGTCTGGGAGGAGTGTGGCAGGGCAAGCGCCTCGTCCTGGAGATCGACCACATCAATGGCGATCGGCTCGACAACCGCCGCGAGAACCTGCGCTACCTGTGCCCGTCCTGCCACAGCCAAACCCCAAGCTTCTCCAATCGCTCCCACCGGCTCCGCGTAGCACGGTAACCTTGGCTTCGTTCTGCGCCCGTACGCCAACTGGTGAGCGGCGACTTTTAGGTAGTCGTGTTTGTGTCGGTTCGAGTCCGACCGGGCGCACCGAATAGCCGAGCACGCCCGGCCCTCTCAACAAGGGGCCGGGCGTTGCCGCGTCACCCCACCAGCTCCCGCACCACCGGCACCAGTGCCCGGAACGCCTTGCCCCGGTGGCTGATCGCGTTCTTCTCCGCCGGGGTCAGTTCCGCGCAGGTGCGGGTGTCGCCCTCGGGCTGGAGGATCGGGTCGTAGCCGAAGCCGTTCGTGCCGGACGGGGTGTGGCGCAGAGTGCCCGTCAGGCGGCCCTCGACCACGCGTTCCGTGCCGTCGGGCAGGGCGAGGGCGGCCGCGCAGGCGAAGTGGGCGCCGCGGTGGGGCGCGTCGATGTCGGAGAGCTGGGCCAGGAGCAGGTCCAGGTTGGCCTTGTCGTCGCCGTGGGTGCCGGCCCAGCGGGCGGAGAAGATGCCGGGGGCGCCGCCGAGCACGTCCACGCAGAGGCCGGAGTCGTCGGCGACGGCGGGGAGGCCGGTGGCCTTGGCGAGGGCGTGGGCCTTGAGCAGGGCGTTCTCGGCGAAGGTGACGCCGGTCTCCTTGACGTCGGGGACGTGGGGGTACGCGTCCGCGCCGACGAGCTCATGGGTGAGGCCGGCGTCGGCGAGGATCGCGTGGAGTTCGGTGATCTTCCCGGCGTTGCGGGTGGCGAGGATGAGGCGGGTCATGTCACCCAGTATCGGGGGTGGTCAGGGGGTGCAGACCTTGCCGATCTCCGCGGCGGCGTCGGTGACCGGGGTGATGTCGGGGGTGGCGTCGCCCTTGTCGATGGAGTCGCGGACGTTGCCGACGCCGGCCTGGAGCTCGTCGACGGCCTTGCCGAGGTCGGCGTTGTCGGTCTTGTCGCCGAGTTCGCCGAGTGACTTCTGGATGTCGTCGAGGGCTTCGGAGGCCTGGGTGGGGTCGCTGGTGGCATTGGAGACGGCCTGCTGGAGGTTGTCGACGCTGGTGGCGATGGCATCGGCGGTGCGGACGCAGTCCATTGCCTTGTCGACGGCGCCGCAGCCGGACGCGGCGGTGAGAGCGAGGGCGGTCAGGGTCAGCGCGACGGTGATGCGGCGATGGCGGGCGGCCTTGGCCATGGTGCGGTTCCTCCCCGGATGCGGATACGCGGACGGGCGCACGGTTCGACCCGTGCGCCCATGTTCGTAACGACGCGCTGTGGTGCGTACTTGGTTGCTTCTTTACTCGCCGAGGGTGTGGGCGAGGGCCTCGTGCTGGATGGCGGTCAGGTCCACGCAGCCGGCCGTGGCGAGGTCGAGGAGGGCGCCCAGTTCCTTGCGGTCGAAGGGGGTGGCCTCGGCGGTGCCCTGGACCTCGACGAAGCGGCCGTCGCCGGTGCAGACGACGTTCATGTCGGTCTCGGCGCGGACGTCCTCCTCGTAGCAGAGGTCGAGGAGGGGGGTGCCGTCGACGATGCCGACGCTGATCGCGGAGACGGTGTCGGTCAGCGGCTTGCGGCCGTGCTTGACGATCTTCTTGTGCTGGGCCCAGGTGACGGCGTCGGCGAGGGCGACGTAGGCGCCGGTGATGGCGGCGGTGCGGGTGCCGCCGTCGGCCTGGAGGACGTCGCAGTCCAGGACGATGGTGTTCTCGCCGAGGGCCTTGTAGTCGATGACGGCGCGCAGGGAGCGGCCGATGAGGCGGCTGATCTCGTGGGTGCGGCCGCCGATCTTGCCGCGTACGGATTCGCGGTCGCCGCGGGTGTTGGTGGAGCGGGGGAGCATGGAGTATTCGGCGGTGACCCAGCCTTCGCCGCTGCCCTTGCGCCAGCGCGGGACGCCTTCGGTGACGGAGGCGGTGCAGAAGACCTTGGTGTCGCCGAAGGAGATGAGTACGGAGCCTTCGGCGTGCTTGCTCCATCCGCGTTCGATGGTGACGGGGCGGAGCTGTTCGGGGGTGCGGCCGTCGATACGAGACATGGCGTCGACTTTATCGGGTGCGGGCGTGGCGTCCGTTCGGGTGCGGGGCGGTCCCGGTCCGCACCCGTCCGGGTGCGGCACAGGCCCCGTCCGGGTGGGCGGGGCCTGTACGGTGCCGAGCGGTCGGCTCAGCGGGTGGTCCGGCGGCCGGTCACATCATGTCTTCGATGTCGGCGGCGATGGGGTCGGCGTCGGTGCCGATGACGACCTGGATCGCGGTGCCCATCTTCACGACGCCGTGGGCTCCGGCGGCCTTGAGCGCGGCTTCGTCGACCTTGCTCGGGTCGTGGACCTCGGTGCGGAGGCGGGTGATGCAGCCTTCGATCTCGTCGATGTTCTCGATACCGCCGAGCCCGGCGACGATCTTCTCAGCCTTGCTGGCCATGGCCTTCTCCCTGGTTCTTCACATGCGTGCGACGGCCCACCCTGGGTCCGTTTCGTCACCGTAACGCACGTTTGGCCCAGCTTCGCGAGCGGGTGTCCGGACCGTCCTCAATGATGACGATCACCGGTGCTCTGTCTTCCAGGCGGGTTACGCACCGTACCTCAACTGGTCTACACCAGTCTGCAACGACCGCCGAACGCACCCTGTTCCGGGAGGATGCCGATGAGCTCGAGCAGCGCCGCAGTGCCACAGAAGACGTGGTGGAACGGCCTCTTCCAAGGCCTCCAGAAGATGGGCCGCAGCCTCCAGCTCCCGATCGCCGTGCTGCCGGCGGCCGGCATTCTCAACCGGTTGGGCCAGCCGGACGTATTCGGCGACGAGGGCCTGGGCTGGAACAACATCGCCAAGGTGTTCGCGGCCGCGGGTGGTGCGCTGCTCGACTCGGGCCTCGGCCTTCCACTGCTGTTCTGCGTCGGTGTCGCGATCGGCATGGCGAAGAAGTCGGACGGCTCGACCGCGCTCGCCGCGGTGGCCGGCTTCCTCGTCTATTACGCGGTGCTGCACGCCTTCCCGGTGGACTGCGCCCCGGGTTCGACGTTCACCTCGGGCGGCACCTGGTTCGGCACCTGCGTGACCGGCGACGCCAAGGTCACGGCCGCCGAGTACCAGAACCCCGGCGTGTTCGGCGGCATCGTGATGGGCCTGCTCTCCGCCTGGTTCTGGCAGCGGTACCACCGGGTCAAGCTGGTGGACTGGCTGGGCTTCTTCAACGGCCGCCGGCTCGTCCCGATCATCATGGCCTTCGTCGGCCTCCTCTTCGCGGGCCTGTGCGCCTGGTTGTGGCAGCCGATCGGTGACGGCCTGACCAGCTTCTCCAAGTGGCTGGTGGACCTGGACTGGGTGGGCTCCGGCATCTTCGGTCTCGCCAACCGCGCGTTGCTGGTCATCGGCCTCCACCAGTTCCTGAACACGTTCGTCTGGTTCCAGTTCGGTGACTTCACCAAGCCGGACGGCACGGTCGTGCACGGTGACATCAACCGCTTCCTGGCGGGCGACCCGACGGCCGGCCAGTTCACCTCGGGCTTCTTCCCGATCATGATGTTCGCCCTGCCCGCGGCGGCGCTGGCGATCTACCACTGCGCCAAGCCGCACCGCCGCAAGGCGGTCGGCGGCATGATGCTCTCGGTCGGCCTGACGTCGTTCGTGACGGGCATCACCGAGCCGATCGAGTACTCGTTCCTCTTCGTCGCACCACTGCTGTACGGCATCCACGCGGTGCTCACCGGTGTCTCGATGGCGGTGACATGGGCGCTCGGGGCCAAGGACGGCTTCAGCTTCTCGGCGGGTCTGATCGACTACGTCATCAACTGGAGCCTGGCGACCAAACCCTGGCTGATCATTCCGATCGGCCTGGTATTCGCCGCCGTGTACTACGTGATCTTCCGGTTCGCGATCACCAAATTCAATCTCCAGACGCCGGGCCGCGAGCCCGATGAGCTGGAGGAGGAGATCGAGAGGAACCTCACGAAGTAGCAGGTCGAAACGGTTTTCGGCCCCGCCGGAGCAGTCCCCCCAAGGCCCTCGGCCCCACGCGGTCCGGGGGCCTTCGGCATGTCACCGAGCGTGGGTGATAGCTCATGCGAAGTAATCGGAATTTGCAGGTTCCTTATCTGTAGCTCACCGTGCTACAACTGGTCTACACCACTGAGTGGTCCAGACCACGTGGCACTCTGCCGCGTTTCTCGAGTCGCCGCCTCCCCCCTCAACGACCTGGGCGGCGCCTTGTCCCATGGAGGAAGTTGATGTCCACGGCAGACACCGCACCCGCGGTCACCAAGAAGAAGGGTGCTGGCGTGATGTCGGTCATGCAGCGCATCGGCCGCAGCCTCATGCTGCCGGTCGCGGTGCTGCCGGCGGCCGCGCTCCTGGTGCGTCTCGGCCACGACGACATGCTCGGCAGGGCCTCGTTCCCGGACTTCGTCACCAAGATCGCGAGCTTCATGGACGCGGGTGGCAACGCGATCCTCGACAACATGGCGCTGCTGTTCGCCGTCGGCATCGCGATCGGCTTCGCCAAGAAGTCGGACGGTTCGACCGCACTCGCGGCCGTCACCGGCTACCTGGTCTTCCAGAAGGTGCTCGCCACCTTCACCGACAGCAACCTTCCGCAGGTCGCGACGGTGGTCGACGGCAAGATAGTCATGACGGACGCCCCCGTGGACGCCAAGGTCCTCGGCGGTGTGGTGATGGGCATCGTCGTGGCGCTGCTCTATCAGAAGTTCTACCGGACGAAGCTGCCCGCCTGGGCGGGCTTCTTCGGTGGCCGCCGCCTGGTCCCGATCCTCTCCGCCTTCGCGGGTCTGGTCATCGGCGTCGTCTTCGGTTACATCTGGCCGGTGCTCGGCACCGGGCTGCACAACTTCGGCGAGTGGCTGGTCGGTTCCGGCGCGGTCGGCGCGGGCATCTTCGGTGTCGCCAACCGTGCGCTGATCCCCGTCGGCATGCACCACCTGCTGAACTCGTTCCCGTGGTTCCAGGCCGGTGAGTACCACGGCAAGAGCGGCGACATCAACCGCTTCCTGGCCGGTGACCCGACGGCCGGACAGTTCATGACCGGCTTCTTCCCGATCATGATGTTCGCCCTCCCGGCCGCATGCCTCGCGATCGTGCACTGCGCCCGTCCGGAGCGCCGCAAGGTCGTCGGCGGCATGATGTTCTCGCTCGCGCTCACCGCGTTCGTGACCGGTGTCACCGAGCCGATCGAGTTCACGTTCATGTTCATCGCCCCGGTGCTGTACGCGATCCACGCGGTGCTCACCGGTGTCTCCATGGCCCTCACCTGGGGGCTCGGCATGAAGGACGGCTTCGGCTTCTCCGCGGGTGCCGTCGACTTCTTCCTGAACCTCGGCATCGCGAGCAAACCGTGGTTGCTGGTGCTGGTCGGCCTCTGCTTCGCGGTGGTCTACTACGCGGTCTTCCGCTTCGCGATCACCAAGTTCAACCTGCCCACTCCGGGCCGTGAGTCCGACGAGGAGCTCGCCGAGCTCCTCAAGGCCGAGGCGAAGTAACCCTCGCCCACCGCACGACGAAGCCCTCATCTCCCACGGCGGGAGGTGAGGGCTTCGCCGTGCGGCCTGAACCAAACGAAAGACCCTAGACCTCGTACACCGCTCCCGGCACCGCTACCTCCGCCGGCCCGTGGAAGACCGTGCGGGCGTCGGCCAGGTTGCGGTCGGCGTCGGTCCACGGCGGGATGTGGGTCAGGACGAGGCGCCCCACTCCGGCGCGGGCGGCGGTCTCGCCCGCCTCGCGGCCGTTGAGGTGGAGGTCCGGGATGTCCTCCTTGCCATGGACGAACGATGCTTCGCACAGGAACAGGTCGACGCCCTCGGCGAGTTCGTCCAGGGCCTCGCAGATCCCCGTGTCGCCGGAGTACGCCAGCGAGCGGCCGCCGTGCTCGATCCGGATCGCGAAGGTCTCGACGGGGTGGCAGACCTTCTCCGTACGGACCGAGAAGGGGCCGATCTCGAACGATCCCGGCTTCAGCGTGTGGAAGTCGAAGACCTCGCTCATCGCGTGCTCGGACGGTGTGTCGGCGTGGGCGGTGGTCAGCCGCTGCTCGGTGCCGTCGGGCCCGTAGACCGGGAGGGCGGCGGGGCGGCCCCCGTCGTGCCGGTAGTAGCGGACGACGAAGTACGCGCACATGTCGATGCAGTGATCGGCATGGAGGTGGCTGAGGAAGATGGCGTCGAGGTCGTAGAGACCGACATGGCGCTGCAGCTCGCCGAGGGCGCCGTTGCCCATGTCGAGGAGCAGCCTGAAGCCGTCGGCCTCTACGAGGTAGCTCGAACACGCTGATCCCGCGGACGGGAACGAGCCGGAGCAGCCGACGACGGTGAGCTTCATGGAGCGTGAACCTCCGAGACGTGGGAACGGGGAGGGTTCGTGCGGTCTGTTGAGCGGTTTGTCGAGCGTAAGGCGCGAAACAGCCGGTCGCTCCTCCACGGCCGTCCGTTGTGGGGGAACTCACCTGCTCTGTCACCGGTTCGATGGAAGCGGTGGTGACGCCGGTACGGTCGGGACATGGACATGTCCTGGTGGTGGATCGCGCTCGTTCTTGTCGTGCTGCTCGCGCTCGTCGCGGCGGTCGCCGATGGGCGGGGGCGGGGCGGGCGCGGTCCTCGTGGGCGTTCCCGCAGGTCGACGGGTACGGCGGGTACGCGCACGGGTGGCCGTCCGGGCGGGCGGACCCGCCCGCCGGCGGGGCCCGGACGCGGGCCGGGGCCGGAGCGGAGGCCGCGGCCGGGCGAGATCTGGTGGGCCGAGGTGCCGTACGAGGACGGGCCCGGGGCGAAGGACCGGCCGTGCCTGGTGCTGTCGGTGCGGGGCGACTCGGCGCTCGTCGCGAAGATCACCAGCAAGCGTCACGAGGACCGGCCCGGGGTGATCACGCTGCCCGCGGGGACGGTGGGGGACGCGCAGGGCCGGGCGAGCTTCCTGGAGACGGACGAGCTGCGGGAGGTCGCCGTGCGCGGGTTCCGGCGACGGGTGGGGGTCGTGGACGCGGCGGTGTGGGAGCGGGTGCGGGGGCTCGGATGAGGTGGGGCGGGGTGGGCGCGGGCGGGGTGCGCCCGCGCCCGGGGCCTGTCCGGCCCTGATCCGCCGGACAGGTCCGGGGCCCTACGCCCAGAGCTGGCCGTGCAGCGTCTCGATGGCCGCTTCCGTGGTCGGGGCCGTGTAGACGCCCGTCGACAGGTACTTCCAGCCGCCGTCCGCGACGACGAAGACGATGTCGGCCGGCTCCCCCGCCTTGACGGCCTTGTTCCCCACTCCGATCGCCGCGTGGAGCGCCGCGCCGGTGGAGACGCCCGCGAAGATGCCCTCCTGCTGGAGGAGTTCGCGGGTACGGGTGACCGCGTCCGCCGAGCCGACGGAGAAGCGGGTGGTGAGGACCGAGGCGTCGTAGAGCTCGGGGACGAATCCCTCGTCGAGGTTGCGGAGCCCGTAGACCAGGTCGTCGTAGCGCGGCTCGGCGGCGACGATCCGGATGTCCGGCTTGTGTTCGCGCAGGTAGCGGCCGACGCCCATGAGCGTCCCCGTGGTGCCGAGGCCGGCCACGAAGTGGGTGACGGACGGGAGGTCGGCGAGGATCTCCGGGCCGGTGGTGGCGTAGTGGGCGCCCGCGTTGTCCGGGTTTCCGTACTGGTAGAGCATGACCCAGTCGGGGTGCTCGGCGGCCAGTTCCTTGGCGACGCGCACCGCTGTGTTGGAGCCGCCCGCCGCCGGGGAGGAGATGATCTCGGCGCCCCACATGGCGAGCAGGTCGCGCCGTTCCTGGGAGGTGTTCTCCGGCATGACGCACACGATGCGGTAGCCCTTGAGCTTGGCCGCCATGGCGAGCGAGATGCCGGTGTTGCCGCTGGTGGGCTCCAGGATGGTGCAGCCGGGGGTCAACCGGCCGTCCTTCTCCGCCTGTTCGACCATGTGGAGCGCGGGGCGGTCCTTGATCGAGCCGGTGGGGTTGCGGTCCTCCAGCTTGGCCCAGATGCGGACGTCGTCCGAGGGTGACAGCCGCGGCAGGCGGACGAGCGGGGTGTTGCCCACCGCGGCGAGCGGGCTGTCGTACCGCATCAGTTCATGCCGCCGGCGACGGCCGGGAGGATCGTGACGTTGTCGCCGTCGCTGAGCTCGGTGGAGATGCCGTCGAGGAAGCGGACATCCTCGTCGTTGAGGTAGACGTTGACGAAGCGGCGGAGTTCGTTGCCGTCGACGATGCGCTCGCGGATGCCGTTGTGGCGGCTCTCCAGGTCCGTGAGGAGGTCGGCGAGGGTCGCTCCGTTGCCCTCGACGGACTTGGCGCCGTCGGTGTAGGTGCGGAGGATGGTCGGGATGCGGACCTCGATGGCCATGGCGTGGGCTCCTGTCGGAAACGGAGTGGTGGCGTGGGGCGCGCGGCTCTGCCCCCGCGCGGGGGTTGGTGCGTGACGTGTGGTGCTGCGTGTGGTGCTCGGGCCGCGGGCCCGGCTCAGGCCTTGCGGCCGGCGGGCAGGCGGCACGTACAGATCGCGCTGGAGAGCCTGCACAGGTCGACGTGCAGGCGCGCGACGAGCAGCATGCCCGGCGTCTTGTCGCTCACGTCATGGGGAACCATGCGCTCATCGTATCGATTCCCGGTCCGTAATCCCGAGTGTGATCTCACCTGATGGATGGTGGGCGTTCGACAGGCGGACGGGACCGTGGTGGGTCCGGCCCCGTCCGCCGCTGGGCGGCCTGCCGGTGTCCGGCGGTACGACGTGGTCAGGCGGTTTCGTACGCCTCGACGACCTCGACGTCCTCCTCGGTGATCTCGCCGTCCACGATGCGGTACGAGCGGAACTGGAAGGGGCCCGCGTCGTCGGTGTCCGCCGTGGAGACGAGGACGTAGTGGGCGCCGGGCTCGTTGGCGTAGGTGACGTCGGTGCGGGAGGGGTAGGCCTCGGTCGCGGTGTGGGAGTGGTAGACGATCACCGGCTCCTCGTCGCGGTCGTCCATCTCGCGGTAGAGCTTGAGGAGATCGGCCGAGTCGAACTCGTAGAAGGTGGGCGACCGGGCGGCGTTGAGCATCGGGATGAACCGTTCGGCCCGGCCGGTCCCGGCCGGGCCCGCGACCACGCCGCACGCCTCGTCGGGGTGGTCGGCGCGGGAGTGCGCGACGATCTGGTCGTGGAGCGCCTTGGTGATGGTCAGCATTTCGCCAGGATAGGCATGCGGGCCCCTGCGTACCGAAGTGTGGTACGCAGGGGCCCGCATGGTGGACGCGACCGCCGGGGCGGCCGGTCGGGGCGGCCGGTCGGGGCGGCTCAGTTCTTGGCGAAGGCCTTGTTCTCGGGGTTGCGGGCCTTGAGGACCAGGTACGAGATGCCGAGGAGGGCTGCCCAGATCGGGGCGCAGTACAGCGAGATCCTGGTGTCCTTGTCGATGCCCATCATCACGATGACCACGGCGATGAAGAACAGCGCGAAGACGCTGGTGTACGGGGCGCCGGGGGCCCGGAAGCCCGACTGCGGGAGCACCCCGAGGTCGGAGAGGCGCCGGTAGCGGAGCTGGCTGATCAGGATCATGATCCAGGCCCACATGCCGGAGATGGTGGCGAACGAGACGACGTAGGTGAAGGCGTCACCGGGCCACTGGTAGTTGATCCAGACGCCGACGAGCATCAGGGCGGCGGAGAAGGTGGTGCCGACGAGCGGGGTGCCGCTCCTGGTGAGCCGGGTGAAGAACGTCGGGCCCTGCCCGTTGAGCGCGAGGTCGCGCAGCATGCGGCCGGTGGAGTACATGCCGGAGTTGCAGGAGGAGAGTGCCGCGGTCAGCACGACGAAGTTGACGATGCCGGCGCCGATGCCGAGGCCCATCTTGCTGAAGGCGGCGACGAACGGCGAGATGCCGGGCTTGAACTCGGTCCACGGGACCACGGAGAGGATCATGATGAGGGCGCCGACGTAGAAGATGGCGATGCGCCACGGCACGGTGTTGATGGCCTTGGGCAGGACGGTCTTCGGGTCCTTGGACTCGCCCGCGGTGACGCCGACGAGTTCGACGGCGAGGAAGGCGAACATCACGATCTGCAGGGTCATCAAGGTGCCCTTGATGCCGTGCGGGAAGAATCCGCCGTCGGACCAGAGATGGGTGACGGACGCGGTGTCCCCGGCGTCGGAGAAGCCGAGGGTGAGAATTCCGGCGCAGATGAGGATCATGCCGACGATGGCGGTCACCTTGACCATGGAGAACCAGAATTCGAGTTCTCCGAAGAGCTTCACGGAGATCAGGTTCACGCCGTACAGAATGATCGTGAAGATCAGTGCGGAGACCCATTGGGGAATGCTGAACCAGAACGTCATGTACTGGGCCGCGGCGGTGACTTCGGTGATTCCGGTGACGACCCAGAACAGCCAGTAGGTCCAGCCGGTGACGAATCCGGCGAAGGGGCCGATAAATTCGCGGGCGTACTCGGAGAAGGAGCCCGAGACCGGGCGGTACATGAGGAGTTCACCCAGGGCCCGCATGATGAAGAAGATCACCAGGCCCGCGACGGCGTAGGCCAGGATGAGGCTGGGTCCGGCCTTGGCGATTGCTTTTCCCGCACCGAGGAAGAGGCCGGTGCCGATGGCTCCGCCGATGGCGATCATCTGGATCTGACGGGCGCCGAGGGCCCGCTGGTATCCCTCATCCGCCGTGCCGGCATCCGTGACTTCTACGGCCTGCCGGCCGCCCTGCCCATTGTCGACCTGTGCCGATGTCATGTGCTGCGCCTTTCTCCACGCCGATCCGCGCCGCTGAGGCTGCGGATCAGGTCCTGATCCCCCCGGATATGGATGGAGTGCCGCCGGTGGTGGCCGGCTCGTGGCGTCCTCGGGAACAGGTGTGGCGTCCCCCGAGTGGTCGTGAAGATTTATCACGGCCACCCGGGCGACCCACCGGGCGTTATGTGGTGCACACCACAGTAAAAAGCGGACAAGAGTTTCCTGCCGCAGCAAAAAGGCCATTCGAGTGACGGGATCGTTATTCGGATTTGAGCGTCCGTTGAGCGAACGCCCACCACGCACGCGCAGCCCGCGCACCCCGTGGAAGCCGGGGCACGCCGCTACGGCATCAGCGTTTCCACGAGTGTTTCCTGGAGCGCGCCGAGCCAGAGATAGGCCATGACCATCGGCTTGCGCGGGTCGCTGTCGGGGAGCCGGTAGAGCGATCCGGCGCCGCCCCCGCCCTCGCCCTCGGCCCCGCCCTCATCCTCGTCGGAGACCTCCAGTCGGGTGCCGATGGTGAGCCGGAGGTCGTTGAGGGCGCCGAGCCAGTTGCGGCATTCGTCGCCGGTGAGTTCGAGCACGGCGCCGCCGTTCCCGGCGATCGTGAGGGCGTCCAGGGTGCGCACGACGGTGAGGGCGTCGTCGCGCTTGCGGGCGCGCAGATCGTTCTCGGTGAAGCGGCGGAACTCGGCGGAGGCGGCCCGCACTTCGCTGTCCTCGTCGCCGTACGCCTCGGGGAAGAGGCGGGCCAGGGCGGGATCGGTGGGCGGTTCGCTGGGTCCCTCCGCGAAGAGGGCGGCGAGCGGGTCCGCGCCCTCGGCGGGTTCGTCGCCGGGGCCGATCAGTTCCAGCAGCTGGACGGCGAGGGAGCGCAGGATCGCGATCTCCACCTCGTCGAGCGCGACGGCCGCGCCGCCGCCGGGGGTGGCCTCGAAGTGGCCGGCCATGGGTTTTCTCCGATGGTGGGTCGGGCGGGGCAGGAGTCGGGCGGGGCGGCGGACGATCGGTCTAGTTGCGGTCCTGCGTGAGGGTGGCCCACAGCCCGTAGCCGTGCATGGCCTGGACGTCGCGCTCCATCTCCTCGCGGCTGCCGCTGGAGACGACCGCGCGCCCCTTCTGGTGGACGTCCAGCATCAGCTTGTGCGCCTTGTCCTTGGAGTAGCCGAAGTAGGCCTGGAAGACATAGGTCACATAGCTCATGAGATTGACCGGGTCGTTGTGGACCAGCGTCACCCAGGGGACGTCGGGCTCGGGGACGACGACAGTCTCCTCGGCCGATTCGGGACGCTCGATCTCTGTGGGGGCGACGCTCACCCACCCCATGCTGCCACTCGGGAGGGTGCATCGCACAAACGACCCGAGATCTCGTCACTCTGACGAAATAGGGGTAGCATCCGGAACATGAACTCTGCGGACCTTGGGCGACGGGTCGGTGTGCCGTCGACAGCGCTCTTCACCGACCAGTACGAGCTCACGATGGTGCAGGCCGCGCTGAAGGCCGGCACGGCCGACCGGCGGTCGGTCTTCGAGGCGTTCACGCGCCGGCTGCCCGAAGGACGGCGCTACGGCGTCGTCGCGGGCATCGGACGGGTGCTGGACGCGGTGGAGAACTTCCACTTCGACGACGAGATGCTCACCTTCCTGCGCGAACAGAACGTCGTGGACGGACCCACGCTCGCCTGGCTGGCCGACTACAGCTTCAGCGGTGACATCTGGGGCTACCCGGAGGGCGAGGTGTACTTCCCCGGCTCGCCGATCCTGCGGGTCGAGGGCTCCTTCGCCGAATGCGTGCTGCTGGAGACGGTGATCCTGTCGATCCTCAACCACGACTCGGCCATCGCCGCCGCGGCGTCCCGGATGTCCGCCGCGGCCGGTGGGCGTGGCCTGATCGAGATGGGTGCACGACGCACCCATGAACTCTCGGCGGTGGCGTCGGCGCGTGCCGCGTACATCGGCGGCTTCGACACCACCTCCGACCTGGCGGCGGGCTTCCGCTACAACATCCCGACCGTCGGGACGAGCGCCCACGCCTTCACGCTGCTCCACGACACCGAGCGCGACGCGTTCCGGGCCCAGGTCGACTCGCTGGGCCGGGGCACGACGCTGCTGGTCGACACGTACGACGTCACCGAGGCGGTCCGTACGGCGGTCGAGGTCGCCGGGACCGAGCTGGGCGCGGTACGGATCGACTCCGGGGACCTGCTGCTGGTCGCGCACCGGGTGCGGCAGCAGCTGGACGAGCTGGGCGCCACGGAGACGAAGATCGTGGTGACCTCTGATCTGGACGAGTACGCCATCGCCTCGCTGGCCGCGGCGCCGGTCGACGCGTACGGGGTGGGCACGCAGCTGGTGACCGGCAGCGGGCAGCCCACCTGCTCGATGGTCTACAAGCTCGTCGCCCGTGCCGGGTCCGCCGACCCCGCGGAGCCGCTGCGTCCGGTCGCCAAGAAGTCGCTCGGCGCGAAGTCGTCGGTGGGCGGTCGCAAGTGGGCCGCGCGCCGGCTGGACGAGAACGGGGTGGCCGAGGCGGAGGTGGTCGGCACCGGCGCCGTGCCCGCGGAGCTGGCCGACCGGCAGCTGCTGGTCGAGCTGGTCAAGGGCGGCGAGGCGATAGCCCGGGAGCCGCTGGACGCGGCGCGCGAGCGGCACATCGCGGCACGGGCGGGGCTGCCGATGTCGGCGCTGCAGCTGTCCCGCGGAGAGCCGGTGATTCCCACGGAGTACGTGTGAGCGAGGGGCGCGGTGGTGGGCGGGCGCGCCCGGCCACCACCGCGCCCCCGGGCGCCGCGCGGGTTCCGTTCCGTCCCCTCCCTATCCGGGGCCGGAGTCTCTAGGCTCGAATCACGCCCCCCACGACCGCCGACCGTCCCCCACCGAAGGACACCCGCCATGCACCGCGCCTTGATCGTCGTCGACGTTCAGAACGACTTCTGCGAGGGCGGCAGCCTCGCCGTGGCGGGGGGCGCCGATGTCGCCGCCGCCATCACCGATCTGATCGGGGAGGCCCAGGCCGGGTACCGCCATGTGGTGGCCACCCGCGACCACCACATCGACCCGGGCAATCACTTCTCCGCCCAGCCGGACTTCGAGCAGTCCTGGCCGGCGCACTGCGTGGCCGGCACGGAGGGTGTCGGCTTCCACCCGAACTTCGCGCCCGCGGTCGCCTCGGGGGCGGTCGAAGCGGTGTTCGACAAGGGTGCCTACGCCGCGGCGTACAGCGGCTTCGAGGGCCTCGACGAGAACGGTGTGGGGCTGGCCGACTGGCTGCGGGACCGCCGGATCACCGAGGTCGACGTCGTCGGCATCGCGACCGATCACTGTGTGCGGGCGACGGCGCTGGACGCGGTCCGGGCGGGCTTCACCACGCATGTGCTGCTCGACCTGACCGCGGGGGTCGCCGAGGCGACCACGGAGCGGGCCCTGGAGGAACTCCGCAGGGCGGGCGTGAAGCTGTCCGGCAAGCCGGTGGTGTAGCGGCACGGACCCCGCGATCCGGGCCGGCCCCGCGCCTCAGGCCGGCCGTCGTACGGGTATGGCCGGGCGTACCAGGGCCCGGATCGGGTGCCAGAGCTCCTGCGCCTTCTCCGGTCTCGCCCGCCACAGCAGCCCGTCGGGGTGGTGCAGCACGGCGGTGATCTCGTCGGGTGTGGGCGGCTCGGCGTTGCCGCGGAGGTAGACCGCGCGCAGGCCCGCGTTGCGCAGCCGGGTCAGGGCGCGGGCCCGGTTGGCCGCGTGCACCAGGACCCGGACCGGGGCGCCCGGACCCGCTCCGTCCGTCGGACTGGGCAGAGTGATCGCCACCACCACACTGCCGTTCGGCAACTTGCAGAATCCTCCGCCTGCCATACCCCGCGCTCCCCCGTGAGACGTCGTGTCAATAAGGATCCGAACAAGACGCACCTAAACACGATCGGCCGCCGCCCGCTAGAGGGCGACGGCCGATCATGCTCTGACCTGCGGTTATACGGGACTACTTGTGCGAGGGACCGACCTTGACGGTGATCGTCGAGCCGCTGCGCGGCTCCTTGACGATCGAGATCCGGGTGTTCGTGTCAGGGACCTGAACACTTCCGGTCGGGTTCTCCTTGTACCAGTAGGTGCCCTTGTGGTCGTCGAAGGCCGGGACACCGTGCTGCGACTTGATCCGGACCGGTGCGTCCGCGCTGTGCAGCGTGAAGGCGTCGGTCGCGTACCAGCTGAAGGGCGCGTCGAACGGCTGGATCTTGTTGCGCATGATCGAGCCGTCGGCCCACTTGAGGGGCTTGGCGTGGGAGTCGACCGGCAGGATCAGACCGTGGCCCGGGTGGACCGAGACGTTGTTGTCCTTCTGGGACTTGTCCCAGAGCCAGACGAGCAGACCGTTCTGGTACGGGTAGTGCTCGACCCAGTCGGGACGGGTCTTGGAGAAGCCGAAGTTGTACGGGCCGACCTTGAGGGTCTTGTCGTAGCTGACGTACTGGCGGTTCTCCGCGATGTAGTACTGCGGGTAGTCCTTCTCGAACGACTCGCCGACGCGGGAGAAGCCCTTGGCGGTCCAGCCGTTGTCGTCGCCCTCGGCGTTGTCCGTGAAGAGCACGGCACCGTCGGCGTTGACCGAGATGGTGTCGGCCGCGAAGCCGATGCCGCCGGCGCCGCCGTCGGTGGCGTAGCGGAAGCGGATGTCGATCTTCTTGCCCGCGTAGGCGTCCAGCGGGAAGGAGAGCTTCTGGTACTTGCCGGAGACGTCGGTCAGGGCCGGCTTGTCACTGGCGTCGCGCGGGATCGCCTTGCCGTCGGCCGTGCCGTCGATCGCGGTCCAGCTGGTGCCACCGTTCTCCGACACCTCGGTGTAGAGGTAGTCGTAGTCCTTCTCGATGTCCCACCAGCCCGCAAGGTCCAGGGAGGCCTTGGACTTGCCGGTCAGGTCGACCGAACGGGAAAGGGTGTTGCTGAGGTTGTCGCCCATGTCGCTCCACCACTGCTTGGAGCCCTCCGCCGGCTTCGTGACGGCGGTGGTGACGGGCTTCTCGGGCAGCGTGACGACGAGCGCCTGCTTGTTCTTGGTGTTGTACTCCGACACGCCCAGCTTGTGGGTGGACTTCGTCGAGGCCTTGGCCTCGGCGTAGTCGAGCCAGCCCAGCTGGAGCTTGTCCCAGGCGGTCATGTCGCCGGGCAGGTCACCGATCGAGTCCTTGCCGGTGCCGAGCCAGGAGCCGGCCGACATCAGGGACCAGAAACCGACCGAGTTCTCGGCGGTGTTGGTGGTGTCGTAGAGGTCCGGCAGGCCCAGGTCGTGGCCGTACTCGTGGGCGAAGACACCCAGGCCGCCGTTCTCGGGCTGCGCGGTGTAGTCGCCGACCCAGATGCCGGTGTCACCGATCTCGGTGCCGCCGGCCTTGTTGTCGGCCGGGCCGGTCGCGCCGGCGTCGGTGCCGTAGGCGTACCAACGGTGGGCCCAGATGGCGTTCTTGCCCTCGGCGCCGCCACCCGCGGACTCGTCCTCACCGGCGTGGACGATCTGGAAGTGGTCGATGTAGCCGTCGGGCTCGTTGAAGTTGCCGTCGTTGTCGTGGTCGTAACGGTCCCACTGGTCGTACTTGGCGAGATCCGTCTTGATCTGCTCGGGCGTACGGCCCTTGGCCTTCTGGTCGGCGGCCCAGGCGTTCACGCCGTCCCGGATCATGTCCCAGGCGTTGGCGCAGTTGGTCGCACCGCAGAAGTTGGAGCCGTAACGGGCCTCGTTGTACGGCACCTTGACCCAGTCGGAGACCTCGCCGTCGACCGAGTAGCGCCCGGAGGACGTCTTCTCGTAGTACGTCTTCAGCGAGTCCTTGCCGGCGCCCGAACCGAAGTAGAGGTCCTGGAAGTGCGCCTGGTTGTAATCGGCCTGCCAGGCGGTGCTGTTGTCCTTCTTGGGGTCCGGCTTGGCTATCTTGTTGTGCAGCGGGCCGGGCGTGCCCCCGTACTTCGGAACGGCCGGCTTCGGGCCGTCGCCGTCCGGGTCGTACATGGTGGTGTTGTCGACCTTGTCGCCGAACTCCACCAGGATCGTGAAGATCTTGTCGGTCTTCTCGCGGCCGAGCTCGACGTACTTCTTGTCGTCGAGCTTGACGACCTTGGAGCCGCCCTTCTTCGAGATCTTCTTGTCGCCCGATATGACCTGCTCCAGGGCGGCCTGACGCTGCGCGTCCTGCTGCTTGCTGAACGGGCCCTTCAGGTCGTGCTCGTTGCCCTTGGCCGACCCCGGGTCGCGGCGGTCGATGGTGGTGCTCTTGGCTGCCGGCGTCTTGTCATCTGCCTGAGCCGTGGCAAAAGCTGACGCCGTGGCGGCAGTGGCGGCCATGGCCACGACAACCGCCGCAGCGCGAAGCGCCCGTCTGTTCTTGGTCACTTGATGCAGTCCTCCCCGGCACTCGCCGCTGCGGCCAGGGGGATGTGGGGCCGCGCGCGAATACGCGTCACAAGTGACGACATTCGACCGGAGTTACGCGAGAAAAGACAGATCTTGACTTGAACAGGCCAAGTGCACTATGTAGGAGAACGCTTCCGTTATCCGGACGTTCATCGAGCGGGCAACCGGTGCGTCATGGACCACGGTTGGAGCGGAGTATGACTCCGTGCGCCCCCCGTGCACCAGTACCGTGGGTTAGGCCGTGCTTACCAGTGGTCCCTCTCGGGCATCCACCGTCGTAGAGTCGCTTGACAGTGCGACCGTGTTGAGAGACTGCCCATCCGATGCCCCGAGGACGGATACCGCCATGCCGCGTCCCACTGCCGCACAGCTCTCCTACGGTTCGGTCACCGTCGTCTTCGCGACCCTCGCGATGCTGCTGCTTTCCCGTACGGGTTCGGGCGTCGGAATCGCCGTCATCGGAACCGCGGCGCTCGCGCTCGGTCTGCTGGTGGCCGTGACCGTACCCCAGCCGTCACGCGCGAAAACCGCGAAGCAGGCGAGGGCCCGCTCCGCGGTCCGGGTGAACCAGGACGCGGTCTCCGCGTCCGCCGCGGACGCGCGCGTCCTCTAGTTGGTCTGCACGACCACCGTCTTCAGTTGGTCTGCACGACCACCGTCTTCAGTTGGTCTGCACGACCACCGTCTTCGCCGCCTTGTCATGGAGGCCCTGCCGGTACGGCTTGTCCGTGAACATGAGCACGATGTTGATCAGCCACCACAGGCACGGGCAGCACAGCAGCGCCGGCAGCCACAGCACCACGGCCCGCAGGAACGACGCACCGGTGTCCGGCACCCGGCCGTCGTTGAGCATCGCGACCCGCAGCTTCAGCAGCCGCTTGCCGAGGGTCCGGCCGTCCTTGTGCGTGAAGTACGTGTCGTACGCGACGTAGACGACCAGGCCGATCAGCGACCACAGCAGCTGGTGCCCGCTGTACGTCTGGCTGAAGACGTCGCCGACGCCGTTGCCGTTGTTGTCCGACACCTCGACCGCGCCGCCCCACGGCAGCGAGATCAGATAGAGCGGGATCGAGATGATCAGGAAATCGATCAGCCGGGCCAGGATGCGCTTGCCCGGCTCCGCGAGCGGGGGCATGCCGGCCAGCGGATCCACGCCGTACGGTCCGCCGCCACCGAACGGGCCCGGATCGTACGGCGGCGGGGGCGGCGGAGCGCTGTCGTACGGCGAACCCGATGACGGCGGCGGCTCGTGCGGCTTCTTGAGGAACGGGTCGTCCTCGGGCGGCTGACCGGACGTCGGCTGATCGTTGCTCATGGGGGCAGTGCACCCCGCCCCGGGGGTGCCCGCAACGGCTCAGGTGCGTTCGGGGGAACGGGTGGCCCGACGGCCCCTCACCCGATGGGCCGTCGGCCGGATGAGTGCAGTCAGCCCGCCACGAAGGTGTGTGCCGCCTTGTCGTGCCAGCACTGGCGCCACGGCCGGTCGAACAGGCACCACAGCACGTTGACCACGCCGATCACGAGGACGCCCAGCACGCCGTAGACCAGCCAGCGGCGCAGCGCGGCGCCGAAGGCCGGGGCGCCGTGGGACTCGATGTCCCGCACTTCGAGTCCACAGAGCTTCTTGCCGAGCGTGCGCCCCCACTTGGCCGTCGGCAGCGCCTCCAGCAGGACGCCGAGCACGAGGAACGCGCCGAGCACCCCGCCGAACAGACCGGCCGTGGTGGAGTCCACCAGCCAGACGGTGACCGTCTCACCGGACAGCTTCGCCGCGTTGATCTTCTCGTCGATGTGGTCCAGTGCCTGCGAGACGAGCGGGAAGCCGACCCCGCCGACGAGCGCCATCAGTACGACGGTGTCGATCAGCCGGGCGGCGAACCGCTTGCCGAGCCCGGCGGGCCTGGCCGCCGCCTGGGCCTGCGCGAGCTGCTGGAAGGGGTCGTCGACCGGAGGCTTCCAGGGCACGACGGGCTGGTCCGGCTGGGCACCCTGGGCACCCTGGGCACCGAACTGCGGGCGGGGCTGCTGGGGCTGGGGCTGGGGCGGGAGTTGCGGCGGAAGCTGAGGCTGGTGCTGCTGGACCGGGATTTGGGGCTGGGGCTGAGGTTGGGGCTGGAGTTGAGGCTGGTGCTGCTGGGCGGGGAGTTGGGGCCGGGCAGGCGGACTGGACTGCTGCGTCCAGGGGGCGGGGTTCTGTGCCGGGGCCGGGGCGGGGTTCTGTGCGCCCGCACCGGGGGCAATCGCGCGGATCGCCATCGTCCCCTCCGTGGCCGCCGGTTCCGGCGTCCGGCGAGCGGGCCGGGGGCCGACCCGGATCGCCACGGTGTTCTCGGGGACCTGGCCACCGGCGTCCCGCGCGCCCGGCAGCGCACCGTCCGCCGACTCGGAGGGAGAGGGAACGGCGGCGGGCCGTCGCGGGTCCGCGGGGGCACGATCGGCGGGGGCACGGACCGCGGGAGCGCGGTCGTCCGGCACCTGGGCGGCCGGGACGGGGTTCACGGGGACGGGGTTCACCGGGACGAGGCCGGCGGGCACGCGCGGATCATGGCCGGGCTCCGTACCGGCTCCGGACTCCGGCCCCGACGGCCGGGCCTGTTCACCCTGGCCGCCCTGTTCATCGGGCCGGCCGGGGCCGCCCCAGGAGACCCGTCGGTCGCGTTCCCCGCCGAATCCGGTCTGCCGGGTGGCGTCGGCCTGCCAGGCGGTGGCCGGTTCGGGGCGGTTGCCCGCGTGCGGCTCCTCGTCGAGGAAGACCGGGCCGGTCTCGTCCACCGGTGCCGGGACCGCCGGGAGCGGCTGCGACTGCGGCTGTGGCTCGGACGCCGGGGCGGAGGGCTCTGCTCCGGAAGGCACCGCAGGCATCGACTCGCCCTGCTGAGGAGCGGGGCGGCTCGTGCCGGGCACCCACGAAGCACCGTTCCAGTACCGGACATATCCGGGAATGGACGGGTCGGGGTAGTACCCCTCGCGGGGGCTTTCGTCACCGGGTGCCGGGGTTGGGGCGCTCATCACCGTGGTCCCGTATCTCTTCGAGGCCTGAATGCAACGGGTCCACATCTACCAGACGCCCGCGTACCCCTGGGCCACTCCAGGGGTTTGGGCCGCTTTCCCGTCGCCCGGAAATATTTTTCGGAAGTCGCGTAATAGATGGCGGGGAGGGCGCTCTCTCCTTGTGCGGACCGGTCATGGGACCGGCCCACAGGCACCGGAAGGACGCACTCATGCACACCGTCGTGGAACGCGAGCTGGAACTCAAGCTGGTCCTGTCGCCCGAGCGCAGCATCCCCGTACCCGCCCGTCTGACGTACCGCACGGAGGACCCGTACGCCGTGCACGTCGCCTTTCACATCGGCTCCGACTTCCCGGTCCACTGGACGTTCGCCCGCGATCTGCTGGTCGAGGGGGTGTTCCGGCCGTGCGGTCACGGGGATGTCCGGATCTGGCCGACCAAGGTCGAACGGCACAACGTCATCTTCGTCGCGCTGACCTCGCCCGACGGGAACGCGCTCCTGGAGGTGCCGTCCGCCGCGGTGGCCGCCTGGGTGGAGCGGACGCTGCGGGTGGTCCCGCCCGGCACGGAGGCCGAGCTGCTCGGGATCGACGAGGGCCTCGCCGAGTTGCTCGCGCCGCTGCCGGCCGACGACCTGTGGATGCGCGACCCGTGGCCGTCGGACGAGTCGCAGGACGGCGAGGCGTGAGCGGGCGCGGTTCCGCCCGGCCGCCGGAACGCCGACCGTCAGAACACCTTGCCGGGGTTGAGCAGCCCCAGCGGGTCGAACGCCTGTTTGATGCCCCGGTGCAGTTCGACGCTCACCTCGCCGAGCTCGCGCGCGAGCCACTCCTTCTTCAGGACGCCGACGCCGTGTTCACCGGTGATCGTGCCGCCGAGCTCCAGGCCGAGCGCCATGATCTCGTCGAACGATTCGCGGGCCCGCCGGGACTCGTCGGCGTCGGTGTGGTCGAAGCAGACGACGGGGTGGGTGTTGCCGTCGCCCGCGTGCGCGCAGACGCCGATGGTGAGGCCGTACTTCTCGGCCACGGCCGCGGTGCCCTCCAGCATGGCGCCGAGCTTCGAGCGGGGTACGCAGACGTCGTCGATCATCGTGGCCGATTTGACGGTCTCCAGCGCCGTGAGCGACATCCGCCGTGCCTGGAGCAGCATTTCGGACTCGGCGGCGTCCTCCGCGGGGACCACGTCGGTGGCGCCCGCCGCGGTGCAGAGCTCGGCGACGGCGGCCAGATCGGCCGACGGGTCCGGCGTGTCGAAAGCGGCGAGCAGGAGCGCCTCGGTGGTGTCGGGGAGGCCCATGTTGGCCATCTTGTTGACGGCCTGGACCGTTGTACGGTCCATCAGTTCGAGGAGTGACGGAGTGTGACCACGCTCCATGATCCGGCAGATCGCGTCGCAGGCGGTCGCCGCGCTCGGGAACTCCGCGGCCAGGACCAGCTGCTGCGGCGGCCGGGGCTTCAGCGCGAGCACGGCCTTGACGACGATGCCGAGGCTGCCCTCCGAGCCGACGAAGAGCCGGGTGAGGTCGTATCCGGCGACGCCCTTCGCGGTGCGGCGGCCGGTGGTGAGCAGCCGCCCGTCGGCGAGGACGACCTCCAGGCCGAGCACGTATTCGGCGGTGACCCCGTACTTCACGCAGCACAGGCCGCCGGACGCGGTGCCGATGTTGCCGCCGATGGTGCACATCTCCCAGCTGGAGGGGTCCGGCGGGTAGCAGAGACCGTGTTCGTCGACCGCCCGGGACAGCACCGCGTTGATGACGCCGGGCTCGACGACGGCGATCCGGTCGACCGGGCTGATCTCCAGGATCCGGTCCATCTTGACCAGGGACAGCACGATGCAGCCGTCGGAGGCGTTGGCCGCGCCCGACAGGCCGGTGCGGGCTCCCTGCGGGACGACCGGGACGCGCAGCGCGGTGGCGGTGCGCATGACGTGCTGGACCTGCTCGACCGTGCGCGGGAGCACGACGACCGCGGGCGTGCCCGCGTCGCAGAAGCTCGCCATGTCGTGGGCGTACGCGGCGGTGACGTCGGGATCCGTGATCAGTGCCTCGGCGGGCAGTCCCGCACGCAGTCGTTCGAGAAGACCGTTCATGATCCCAGCGTGGCACCCGGGCCCATTGGTGTGAACCCGTCTGCGGCAGCCTTCGCAAGGCGCGGTGTGCTCTTATTACTGACGCAGAGTGATCGGCATGGATGTCATGCCGCAGCAGCCTCCGCAGCCCCCCGAACCGAGCCGCCCTCCCCTTGACGACCCCGCGCTCTACGGCTTCTCCGGCGCCTCCGCGCTCTCCGAGTCGGCGTCACCGGCCGAGCTCCCGCCCCTCTCGCTGCGTACGACGCTGCGCAGGGCGGCCCTGGGTGTGGTGGCGGGTGCGGTGCTGGTGACGGGTGCGGTGGTGGCCGTTCCGGAGGACGGGAAGAAGGCCTCGACGCCGCCCGTGCCCGGCCCGGTCTCGCGTGCGCTGACGGCGACGGCCGCGGGCTCCCCGGCCTCGCTCTCCGATCTGACGGCACTGATCGGGGACCGACGGCAGTGGGTGGGCACGCATCCGTCCGACGCGCGGTCCTGGGCGGTGCTCGGCACGGCCTACGTGGAGTGGGCGCGGCGTTCCGCGGACACGGCGTACTACGGACGGGCCGAGCAGGCGCTGAAGCGCTCGCTGGATGTCCGGCCGGGTGAGAACGGGAACACGGCGGCCTGGGTGGGACTCGCGGAGCTCGCCGACGCCCGGCACGACTTCGCCACGGCGAAGAAGTGGGGCGAGACGGTACGGGCGCGGCAGCCGAAGCAGTGGACCGTGTATCCGGCGCTGATCGACGCGTACAGCGGTCTCGGGGACTACAAGTCCGTGAACACGGCGGTGGCGAGGTTCACGGCGCTGCGCGCGGGGGTCCCGGCGCTCCTGCAGACGGCACGGATGTACCTGGCCCGCGGCTGGCGCGAGGACGCGCTGGCCAACGCCCAGGACGCGGCGGACCGGGCGGCCGCACCCGAGCAGAAGGCGGAATGTCTGGCCCTGCTGGGCGAACTGGCCTGGGAGCGGGGCGAGCCGCAGGAAGCGGTCGCGCAGTACAGCGCGGCCCTGCGGACCGACCGCGCCCACCATCCGTCGCTCGCGGGCCGGGCCAGGGCACTGGTGGCGCTCGGCCGTACGGACGAGGCGCAGCGCGACTACCGGGCCGCGCTGGCGCATCTCCCCCGGCCCGAATACATGCTGGAGCTGGGCGAGCTGTACGAGTCGCTGGGGCTGGACGGCGAGGCCCGCAGCCAGTACGAACGGCTCCGCGAGGCGCTCGCCCAGGACGATGCCCAGGGCGTGGACAACGCGCTCCTGCGCGGCCGTTACGAGGCCGATCACGGGGACCCGGACGCGGCGGTCGAGCTGCTGGACGCCGCGTGGGCGCGCTCGCACCGCAGCGCGGCGGTGGCGGACGCGCTGGGCTGGGCCCTGCACCGCTCCGGCGACCCGTCCGCCGCGCTGGAGTACGCGGCCCAAGCGGTCGACACGGGTGGGCAGAACGCCTCGTACGCGTACCACCTGGGCGTGATCCAGAAGGCGTTGCGGGAGTACGGTCCGGCGCGCCGCAATCTGGAGGAGGCCCTGCGCTCCAACCCGCGGTTCTCACCGCTGGCCGGTCCGGCCGCCCGGGAGGCCCTGGACAGCCTGACGCCTCCCCCGCCTGTCGCCCCGCACGACATGCGGCCCGCCCCGGAGCCGGAGCCCGAGCCGGTGCCCGCGGCCGAGGCTCCCGCACCGCAGAAAGCGGAACCACAGGAGCCGGAGCCGGAGCCGCAGAAACCCGAGCCGAAGAAGCCGGAGCCGCAGAAACCCGGACCGCAGAAGCCCGCGACAACGCCACAGGCCCCGGGCAGCCGCTGAGGAGCCCGGAGCCTGTGGCGCGCCGACCCGAGGGTCAGAGGTTGCCGCGCTTCTCCTGCTCGCGCTCGATCGCCTCGAACAGGGCCTTGAAGTTGCCCTTGCCGAAGCCCATCGAGCCATGGCGCTCGATCATCTCGAAGAAGACGGTCGGACGGTCCTGGACCGGCTTGGTGAAGATCTGCAGCAGGTAGCCGTCCTCGTCGCGGTCGACGAGGATCTTCAGCTCGCGCAGGATCTCCACGGGCACGCGGGTCTCGCCCGCCCACTCGCCGAGGGTGTCGTAGTACGAGTCGGGCGTGTCCAGGAACTGGACGCCCGCCGCCCGCATCGCCCGTACCGAGGCGACGATGTCGTTCGTGGCGAGCGCGATGTGCTGGACGCCGGCGCCGCCGTAGAACTCCAGGTACTCGTCGATCTGGGACTTCTTCTTGGCGATCGCCGGTTCGTTGATCGGGAACTTGACCTTGAGGGTGCCGTCGGCGACGACCTTCGACATGAGCGCGGAGTACTCGGTGGCGATGTCGTCGCCCACGAACTCCTTCATGTTGGTGAAGCCCATGACCTTGTTGTAGAAGCCGACCCACTCGTTCATCCGGCCGAGTTCCACGTTGCCGACGCAGTGGTCGACGGCCTGGAAGGTGCGCTTGGCCGGGGGCTCGACGATCGGGTCGGCCGCGGCGTAGCCGGGGAGGTAGGGGCCCTCGTAGCCGGAGCGCTCGACGAGGGTGTGGCGGGTCTTGCCGTACGTGGCGATGGCGGCGAGCACGACGGTGCCGTGCTCGTCCTTGACCTCGTGCGGCTCGTCGAGGCCGAGGGCGCCGTGTTCGACCGCGTACGCGTAGGCCGCGCGGGCGTCCGGGACCTCGATGGCCAGGTCGACGACGCCGTCGCCGTGCTCGGCCACATGGGCGGCGAGGAAGCGGCCGTGGTCGGTGGCGGCCTTGATGACGGAGGTGAAGACGAAACGGGCCGATCCGTTGGTCAGTACGTAACTCGCCGTCTCGCGGCTGCCGTTCTCCGGTCCGGAGTAGGCCACCAGCTTCATGCCGAACGCCGTCGAATAGTAGTGCGCGGCCTGCTTGGCATTGCCGACGGCGAAGACGACCGCGTCCATTCCCTTGACCGGGAAGGGGTCGGCCTGCCGGGCTGTTTCGGGGGTGGTGTGCAGAGTCTCAGTCATGTCCGAAGGCTCTCGCCGCTTCGCAAGGTGCGCAATAGTTCGCGAATCCGCTGGGCAATCTGTACAGCGGATAGGGATGATGGGCGGGCTATCTGTACATGATGACCATCACGTCGGCCCTCCGGAGAAGACCATGGCGATCGATCATCTGGACGGGCGGCTCATCGTGCTGCTGGCCCGCGAGCCCCGCATCGGCGTCCTGGAAGCATCGCGCAGACTCGGTGTGGCCCGCGGGACGGTGCAGGCCCGGCTCGACCGGCTTCAGTCGAATGGAGTCATCCGCGGATTCGGCCCGGCGGTCGATCCGGCGGCGCTCGGCTATCCCGTCACCGCGTTCGCCACGCTGGAGATCAAGCAGGGTCAAGGCTCCGACGTACGGGCCCACTTGGCCGGCGTACCGGAAGTGCTGGAGCTGCACACCACCACCGGGCACGGCGACATGCTCTGCCGTCTCGTCGCGCGTTCCAACGCCGATCTTCAACGGGTGATCGACCGGGTTGTCGGTTTTGATGGCATCGTCCGGGCCTCCACGGCCATCGTCATGGAGAACCCGGTCCCGCTGCGGATCATCCCGCTCGTCGAGCAGGCCGCGGAGGACAACGACTGAGCCGAGGAGTGACGCGTGAGCTTCTGGGAGTACCTGGGCAACCGCCACCAACAGCTGCTCACCGACGCGTACCAGCATGTCAGCGCCGTGTTCCAGTGCATGGTCATCGCCACCGTGCTGGGCATCCTGATCGGGGTCGTCACCTATCGCAGCGGCTGGGCCGGATCGCTGGCCATCACGTCGACGGCGACGATCCTCACCATCCCCTCCCTCGCCGCGATCGGTCTGCTCATCCCGCTCGTCGGCCTCGGGGTCGCGCCCACGGTGATCACCCTGACGCTGTACGGGCTGCTGCCCGTCGTCCGCAACGCCATCGTCGGGCTGCGCGGCGTCGATCCGGCACTGGTCGACGCGGCGAAGGGCATCGGGATGTCGCGGCTGGCCCGGCTGTGCCGGGTGGAACTGCCGCTCGCCTGGCCGCCGATCCTCACCGGGATCCGGGTCTCCACACAGATGCTGATGGGCATCGCCGCCATCGCCGCGTACGCCTCGGGGCCCGGCCTGGGCAACGAGATCTTCCGCGGCATCGCCTCGCTGGGCAGCGCCAACGCGATCAATCAGGTCCTCGCGGGCACGCTCGGCATCGTCATCCTCGCTCTGCTCTTCGACGCCGCGTACGTACTGCTCGGGCGGCTCACCATTCCAAGGGGGATTCGTGTCTGAGACCGCCACCGGGAGCACGGACACCGACGGCGCCGGAACGGAGAGGACCACCTCCGGTGCCACCATCCAGCTGGAGGACCTGACCAAGCACTACCCGGGCAACCCGAACCCGGCGGTGGACAGTGTCTCGATGGACATCAAGGCCGGCGAGACGGTGATCTTCGTCGGGCCGTCCGGCTGCGGTAAGTCCACCACCCTGAAGATGATCAACCGGCTGATCGAGCCGTCGTCCGGGCGGATCAGGATCAACGACGAGGACGTCACCGACATCGACCCGGTGAAGCTGCGCCGCAAGATCGGGTACGCGATCCAGTCGTCCGGGCTCTTCCCGCACATGACGGTCGCCGAGAACATCGCCCTCGTGCCGAAGATGGTCGGCTGGTCGAAGTCGAAGGTGAAGGACCGGGTCGAGGAGATGCTCGATCTGGTGGGGCTCGATCCGCGGGAGTTCCACGGGCGCTATCCCCGCGCGCTCTCCGGCGGTCAGCAGCAGCGGGTGGGCGTGGCACGGGCGCTGGCGGCCGATCCGCCGGTGCTGCTGATGGACGAACCGTTCGGCGCGGTCGACCCGATCACCCGTGACCACCTCCAGGACGAGCTGATCCGGCTCCAGCACGAACTGCACAAGACGATCGTCTTCGTCACCCACGACTTCGACGAGGCGATCAAGCTGGGTGACCGGATCGCCGTGCTGCGGGAGCGTTCGCACATCGCACAGTTCGACACCCCGGAGGCGATCCTCACCAATCCGACGGACGACTTCGTCTCGGGCTTCGTCGGGGCCGGCGCGGCGCTGAAGCGGCTCAACCTCACCCGCGTACGGGATGTGGAGATGGCCACGTTCCCGACGGTGACGGTCGACGACCCGCTCCAGTCGATCTTCAACAAGCTGCGCAGCAGCCTGCACAACGAGCTGTTGATGCTGGACCGCAGGAACCGCCCGTACAAGTGGCTGCGGCGCGGCGACCTGATGCGGGCCCGGGGTTCGCTGGCACGGGCCGGGCAGCTGGTCCACGACACGGTGACGCGCGACGCGACGCTGCACGACGCGCTGGAGGCGGTGCTGATCGACAGCGGCGGGCGGGTCGCGGTGACCGGGCGGCGCGGCGAGTTCATCGGGGTCGTCGACATGCAGACCCTGATGAACTCCGTCCATGAACTGCTGGAGGCCGACCGGCTGGCCGCCATCGAGCACCAGCACGACCTGGAGGAGCTGCGCAGCCACCAGACCGAGACGGAGCTGGAGGGCGGTGCGGGCGCATGACCCCCAACTCACCGTTGAACCACGAATCCTCCCGCCGGGCACGCTCCGAACCGCCCGTGCCGTCCTCCGACAAGGACCGCCCGCCCGGCGAGCACGACGTCAAGGGCCATGCCTTCCGGGACGAGGAGGAGGAGCCCGCCCCGCCACCGGCCGGCCCGCCGCGCCGGCTGACCTGGCGCAAGCTGGTGATGATGCCGCTCGGACTCGCGATCGTGCTGGTCATCACGTATCTGTGGATCACCCATGTCCATCTCGACTCGATCGCGCGGAACTCGCTGACCGGCGGCAATGTGCAGCTGCGCTGGTGGCAGCATGTGCGGCTGACCGCGATCTCGACGTTCTGGGTGCTGATCATCGCCATTCCGCTGGGGATCGCGCTGACCCGGCGCAGGCTGCGCAAGGGTGCCCCGGTGGTCACGGCGGTCGCCAACATCGGGCAGGCGACACCGGCGATCGGCCTGCTGGCGCTGCTGGTGATCTGGCTGGGCATCGGTCCTTCCACGGCGATCATCGGCATGGTGATCTACGCGGTGCTGCCGGTCTTCTCCAACACGGTGGCCGGTCTCAAGGCGATCGAGCCGAACCTGGTCGAGGCCTCGCGCGGCATCGGCATGTCGGCGGCGGGGACGCTCACCAAGGTCGAACTGCCGCTCGCCGTCCCGCTGATCCTGGCCGGGGTGCGCACGGCGCTGGTGCTCAATGTCGGCACGGCGACCCTGGCCACCTTCGTCGGTGGCGGCGGCCTCGGGGACCTGATCACCTCGGGCATCCAGACCCAGCGGATGCCGGTGCTGGTGCTCGGTTCCGTGCTGACGGTGGTGCTGGCGCTGCTGGTGGACTGGCTGGCCTCACTGGTCGAGGTGGCGCTGACGCCGCGCGGACTGGAGGTGGGGTGATGGGTCCGCGGAAGGTACGCGTCGGCCTGGTGGGGGCGGCGCTGGCGCTGCTGCTCTCCGGGTGCGGGCTGAAGAGCGGCTCGCCGATGGTGGACGACGTGGAGCCTGGCTCGGTCGGCCGGGGGAAGCCGCTGGACGGCGCCTCGTTGACCGTCACCTCGAAGAACTTCAGCGAGAACATCATCCTGGGCCAGATGATCGGCCTGGTCTTCAAGGCCGCCGGCGCAGAGGTCCTGGACCGGACGAACCTGCCCGGCTCGATCAGTGCGCGCGAGGCGATCGTCAAGGGTGACGCGGACGCGATGTACGAGTACACGGGCACCGGCTGGATCACCTACCTGGGCCACGCGAAACCGATCCCCGACCCGCTGAAGCAGTGGGCGGCGGTCCGCGACCAGGACCGCAGAAACGGGGTGACCTGGCTGACGCCGTCCACGCTCAACAACACCTACGCGCTCGCCATCAGCCGGAAGAACAACGCGAAGTACCACCTGAAGACGCTCTCCGACGTCGCGGCGCTGGCGAAGAAGGACCCGTCGGCGGTGACGATCTGCGTGGAGAACGAGTTCGCCTCGCGCGACGACGGGCTGCCGGGCATGGAGAAGGCCTACGGGATGTCGCTCCCGGCCGCCAACATCAAGAAGATGGACGCCGGGATCATCTACACCCAGGTCTCGAAGTCCAACTCCTGCCTGCTGGGCGAGGTGTTCACCACGGACGGCCGGATCAAGGCGATGGACCTCGAAGTACTCGTCGACAACAAGCACTTCTTCCCCAACTACAACGCGGCGCCGGTCATCCACACCAAGACCTTCGAGAAGTATCCGCAGATCGCCGGACTGCTCGACCCGGTCAGCAAGAAGCTGACCACCGAGGTCGCCCAGGTGCTCAACGCCAAGGTGGACGTGGACGGGCAGGACCCGCACGAGGTCGCGAAGGACTGGCTGATCCAGGAGGGGTTCATCAAGCAGGGCTGAGCCGGGAGCCTCCGTCGCCGCCCCTCCCCCGGGCAGCGCCCGCCGCTCGCAAAGATTCCGTTGCAAAGAATATGATGCAAAGAACATGTTGCAAAGAGAGCTTTGCAACTCTACGGTTTACCCATGCCCGCACCTGAGGACGGCGCCGAGACCCCCGCCGAAGCCGAGAACATCCACAAGGTCGATGCCCGCACCCTGCGCGGACTGGCCCACCCCCTGCGGCTGCGCCTGCTGGCCGCCCTGCGGGAGTACGGCCCCGCCACCGCCTCCGGTCTCGCCGACCGGCTCGGCGAGTCCAGCGGCGCCACCAGCTACCACCTCAGGCAACTGGCGGCGTACGGCTTCGTCGAGGACGACCCGGAGCGCGGCAAGGGCCGCGAGCGCTGGTGGCGGGCCGCGCACCGGGGCACCATCTTCGACAGCGGCAGATTCCTGAGCCACCCGGACCCCGAGGTGCGCGGTGCGGTGGACGTCGTACTCCATGAGATGGCCACCGCACACGCCAGGGAGCTGAGCACCTGGATCGGCACCATGCGGGAATGGCCCGAGGAATGGCGCGAGGGCTGGGACATCAGCGACTTCCAGGTACGCCTCACCCCCGATCTCTCCGAGGAGCTGATCCGGAAGATCCACGACCTCATCGAGAGCTACCGGGGCCGGGTCCCGGAAGGCACCGAGGGATCGGCCACCGTCCGCAGCCATGTGCACTTCTTCCCGCGCCCCCCGGAGTAACCAGCCCGCGGAGCAACGAGCCCGCAGCGCGACGAGCCCGCGGGCAACGAGCCCCTCCTGACCGGAAGGACACCGTCATGCATTCCCACACACATCTGCTGCTGCACAGCCTGCGTTCCGCCGAACTACGGGAACACGCGGCGGAGTTCCACCTCGCGCCGACCGCCTCCCGCACCGGGCTGCGCACCCGGCTCGGCTGGGCCCTCGTCGACCTGGGACTGCGCATCCTGCCCCGCCACCCCGGCCGCACTCCCTTCGCAGCCGGTACGGCGTGAACGTCCGGGGGGACCGCAGCCGTATCCCGCTCATCGCCGTACTGTCCGCCAACTCCATATCCACGGCTGGTACTTCACTCACCCTCATCGGCGTCCCGTGGTTCGTCCTGGAGACCACGGGGAGCGCCGGCCGGGCCGGTGTCGTCGCCTTCTGCGCGACCCTGCCGATCGTCGTCTCCGCCCTGATCGGCGGTCCCGTCATCGACCGGATCGGACGGCGCCGGGTCTCCGTCGCCTCCGACCTGGTGTGCGGCCTCGCCGTCGCCGCCATTCCGCTGCTGCACTACGCGGACGCCCTCGCCTTCTGGATGCTGTGCGTACTGATGGCGGTCGGCGGACTCCTGCACACCCCCGGCAACACCGCGCGCTACGTCCTCGTACCGGATCTCGCCGAGCACGCCGGCACCACCCTCGCCCGCGCCGCGAGCCTCTTCGACGCCGTCTCGCGCGGGGCCCGGATGGTCGGGGCCGCGCTGGCCGGCGTGCTGATCGCGCTCGTCGGCGCGGAGAGCGTGCTGCTGCTGGACGCGGCGACTTTCCTGACGTCCGCGCTGCTGATCGCGGCAGGCGTACGAGGGGTGCGCGCGGCCGAGCCGCGCAAGGCCGCGGCACCGGTCTCGCTGCGGGCGTACCGCACCGAACTGCGCGAGGGCTTCGCCTACTTGCTGGGCAACCGGCTGCTGCTGGCGGTCGTGGCGATGGTCATGTTCATGAACGGCACCGACCAGGGCTGGTACGCCGTCCTGCTGCCGGTGCACGCCGCCGCCGAACTGGGCGGGGCCAGGGACATCGGGCTGCTCACCGCCCTGTTCGGCGCGGGCGGGCTGACCGGGGCGCTGCTGTACGGGGCGGTCGGGCACCGCTTCTCGCGGCGGGCCGTGTTCACGGTGTGCGTGGTGCTGTGCGGTGCGCCCAGGTACGTGGTCGCGGCGCTGACCGGGACGACGTTGCCGCTCGCCGTGACCATGGCGTTGAGCGGTCTCGCGGGCGGGGTACTGAACCCGATCCTGACGACGGTGATCTACGGAACGGTCCCCGACGAGCTGCGCAGCCGGGTCTCCGGGGTCCTCACGGCGGGCGGCGAACTGGCCATGCCGGTGGGCGGTCTCGCGGCCGGGCTGCTGGTGGAGAGCGCGGGCGTGCAGGGGGCGCTGCTGGCGATGGGCGGGGTGTACCTGCTGGCGACGCTGAGCCCGCTGGTGTTCCCGGCGTGGCGCACGATGGACGGGGCGGTGGCGGTGGCCGAGGTGGGCCGCGCGCCCGCGCCGTCACCGGCCGGGGAGATCAGCAGCTCGGGACCTTGTGCCCCTGCTCCAGGGCCCGGAGCGAGGACACCGCGTTCTTCAGGGTCGTGACCGGGATCAGCCGCAGCCCCTTGGGGAGCTCGGCGCCCGCCTCCCTGCACTCCGCCTTCGGCACGAGGAAGACGGTCGCCCCGTCGCGGCGTGCGGCCTGGGTCTTCAGCGACACCCCGCCGACCGCGCCGACCTCGCCGTTCGCCTGGATCGTGCCGGTGCCCGCGACGGTGCGGCCGCCGGTGAGATCGCCGCCGGAGCCGTCGCCGTCGAGCTTGTCGACGATGCCGAGGGCGAAGAACAGACCGGCGCTGGGGCCGCCCACGTCGGCGAGATGCAGGGTCACGTCGACCGAGCCGGGCTTCTTCCCGAGATAGTTCAGGGCGGCGTCGACCGCGGAGTCCTGCGACTTCACCATGTCGTCGAGGTTGTGCTTCTCGATCTCCTTCTCGGAGCCACCGGTCGGGTAGACGGAGTCACGGGGCAGGACCGCCCGGTCCGTACGGAACCAGCTGTCGATCACATCGCCGATGCCGACATCGGCGGTCGGCCCGGTCGCGACGATCGTCGTCATCCGCAGTTCACCCTCGGTGGTGCGGGTGGGTGCGCCCTTGATGCTGATCACGGGCGTGCCGTGATCGTCCCCGAGCACGTTCGCCGTCGAGCCGGGCTGCGCCAGGGTGAACGGCAGCGGTGCGAAGGCGGCCACGCCGAACAGGGCGAGGACGGGCAGGGCGCACAGGACGAGGGCACGGGGGCGCGAGAGACGAGTGAGCACCCGCCCAATCTAACCGGCCCCGGTCACCGAGTGCCCCGCCCCGGGACCACACCCGGCCCGCCCGGTGGCACATCCGGCCCGCCGGGCGATTGAGGGCATCTTTTTCGACCTTCCCGGCGTCTGAGGGCGGAACCCGTGCGGCGGGGGCCGGGGGGCCAGGGGCTCCCGGTGCGCCGGGACCCCTGCGAGGCCCCGCCGACCCGCGCTACCGGAGCGCGTCCGCGACCTCGCGGGCGGCGTCCACCACGCGGGGGCCGACGCGCTCGGGCACGGAGTCCGCGAGCATCACCACGCCCACGCTGCCCTCGACCCCGGTGACCCCCACCAGCGCCGCCGCGGCCCCGCTCGCCCCGGCCTCCAGCTCGCCGTGGGTGAGGGTGAAGGCGGTCTCGCCGACCGGCTTCTGGCGTGCGGCGAGGATCGCCCGGCCGGCGGCGCCCCGGTCCAGCGGATGGCGGAAACCCGCCCGGTAGGCCACGTGGTAGTCCGTCCAGGTCGGCTCGACGACCGCGACGGCCAGCGCGTCGCTGCCGTCGACCAGCGTGAGATGGGCGGTGGCCCCGATGTCCTCGGCGAGCGACCGCAGCGCGGGCAGCGCGGCTTCCCGGACGAGCGGATGCACCTGGCGGCCCAGGCGCAGCACACCCAGGCCCACTCTGGCCCGGCCGCCCAAGTCGCGGCGCACCAGGGCGTGTTGCTCCAGTGTGGCGAGCAGACGGTAGACCACGGTGCGGTTGACACCGAGTTTGTTGGACAACTCGGTGACGGTCAGGCCGTGGTCGGTGTCGGCAAGCAGTTTGAGGACCCTCAGGCCCCGGTCGAGCGTCTGGGAGGTTTCCGCGGTCACGACGCCCTCTCCTCTTTGATGAGCGGCAGCGGCTGGTTCCCAGGAATGTGCGCCGCCGGTCCCAGCGGCGACGCACGGAGAGGCCGCCGGCCTAACCAGGCACCGGCTGCGCCCCGGGGCGGCTCTGCCACGGGGCGTTCATTTTTTGGGACAGTAGCGAGCGAGTCCGCTCAGCGGAAGGCCTCGTCCAGAATCCGGGCGTTGTCCGGGGCAAGGTTGTCTTGAAGCAGCATAAGTGCCGGTCAGCGCGGCGTCGGCCGAAGCCCGGAGGTCTACGCGCGTCCAGGTCGGCCGACGCCTTCACGGCACTTCACGTACCGGAAGTGAACAGTCGTCAACTCACGGTGAACGACTGCTGCACAATTTTTCCGTTCACGAGCACCTCGCAGGCCCGGATCGCCCGCGTCGCCGGGTCGCGGACGGTGAAGACGAGGGCGAAGGTGCCGTCCAGTCCGATGACCCGGGTGACGTACGGGTCGGCGGTCTGCTTCCCGTCCGCGGTGCGGCCGGTCACCGAGACCGTGGCGACAGGGGCGAATCCGTGACCGGTCACCTGGACCGCCGTACCGACGGGCCCCTCGGGCGGCGAGAGCGCGAAGGACGGTCCGGCGGGGACGGTCCCGTCCTGGACGGTGAACGCCGCCGTCTCGGTACGCGGGTTGACGAGGACCTCCCGGACCCGGATGGCGACGGTGTCGGCGGCGTCGACCTTGAAGGTCTGCGAGAACGCCCCGTCCAGCCCGACCACCTTCGTCCTCGCCGGATCGGACGTCTGCGAACCGTCGGCCCGCAGCCCGACGATGGACACGGTCGCCACCTTCGCGAAGCCCTGCCCGATGACGGTGACGGCGGTGCCCTTCGGACCGGCCGACGGGGTGAGCACGACGAAGGACGGGGCGACGGTCAGCGGGGTGAGGGCCTGCGCTCCCCCGGCGGTGACCTGGAGCGTGTACTCGGCACGCGGAGTGGATCCGGCGACCGTGACCGTACCGGCGAGCGTTCCGTCGGCGCCGATCCGGAGGGTGGAGCCGCTGATCCGGGCGCTGTCGCAGGAGCCGCCGTCGGCGCCGCAGAGCGTGGCGGTGGGCGTGGTGCCGGTGGGCCAGTCGCCGCCGGAGAGGGCGATCGTCCCACCGGGCCTGACCTTCGCCGCGCCCGCGGAGAGCGTCGCGGAGGCGTCGGTCACGGTGAACGGTGTGGTCAGCACAGTGGCCGGATCATTGCCCTCGTCGACCTGGATCGAGGCGATGGCCGGGTCGGAGACGGTGAACTCGGCGCTGAAGGTGCCGTCGGGGGTGCTCTTCACATAGACGGCGGTGTCGTCGAGCGTCGCCCCGCTCGCGTCCAGGGCGACGGTGTTGATCCACCGGTCCTGGAAGTAGTTGCTGCCGGTGACCTCGATGACGCTGCCGAGCGGGGCGCCGGCGCGGGAGAGCGCGATGGCCCGCGGCCCGTCGGGGACGAAGGCCTTGACGGTCAGGGGCGCGGTCGCCTCCTTCGTACCGTCGCCGACCTTCACCAGGTACGAGCCGTCGGGCACGGCGCCCGCGGCGGCGAGCACCGCGCTGCCGGACAGTTCCCCGGAGCCGCTGATCGCGAGCGTGCCGGAGACGAACTTGCCGGGGTCGCAGCCGCCGCCGTCCGCCGCGCACAGCGACGGTACGGGAGTGGCGCCCGCGGTCCACAGACTGCCGGACAGGGTGACGGAGGTGGACGGCCGGACGGCGGTGGCGGGCGCGTTCAGGGTGGCCGGATGGCCCGCGGTGCCCTCGGCGGTCACCGTGCCGATGGACCCGCCGCCGCTCACCACGTCGCACGGGGTCTCGTAGGTGGAGCCGAGCACCTTCGTACGCGTCAGATTGCGCACCGGGGTGAAGGAGATCGGGCCGCTCGCGTCGGCGGGGATGATGAAGTCCCCTTCGTACGGCGGGATTTCGATCGGCTTGCCGGACGGGATGTCGAGGTTGATCTGAGGGCCGGTGACGGTGACCGTGCCGGTGGCGCCGCCGGACATGGCGAAGTCGATGCTGGGGGTGGTGGGCACATCGCTCAGGCTGAGGCCGCTGGTGGCGGGGGACGGACCGAGGGTGACCTTGGCGTGGACCTTGCCGCCCGGGTCGACGATCGACGGCGAGAGGTCGACGCTCATCTGCTGCGGCCCGGTCGCCTCCCCCTGTCCGGCGGGCAGGGAGCAGTGGACGGTCGGGGTGACGGTGCCGGCCTCGGCGGCGGGCGCGAGTGCGACGGTGCCACCGGTCCAGACGAGCACGGCCCCGGCGGTGAGGGCCACGGCACGGCGTAACACCGCACCCGGTCTTTCGGTTCTTCTCGGTTGTCGGGCGGGCATGTTGCTCCTCCATGGGTGTCGTCCGCGGCCGGGACACGGCTGCGGGAATTCTCCGAATTCGAAAGGCAGGCGCCCGCCCGCTCCGATGCGATACGGAGCGGGCGGGCGCCTCCGGGACTTTCCTTGGCGGTTCTCCCCGACGTTCTTCCTGCCGGTTCTCAGAGAAGAGTGAGGGTGAGAGTGGCGCTGTAATCCCCGGGCCGGGTGAATCCGGGAACCGTGAGGGTGAGATCGGCGTCGGCGTCGAACCGGCCGCCGGTGAACGGGCGGGAGCCGTCCGGATCCATCCGGCAGAGGCTCGCGGCCTCGCTCCCGAGCGCGGCGGGCGACCCGGCCACCGGCACCCCGACGCTGCCGCTCTGCGCCGTGCATCTGGGCTTCCAGCGGACGGCGTCGGCCGGGATGGTGCCGCCGTCGGTGCCGGTGAAGCCGGTGAGGGTGGCGGTCAGGGACCAGCCGCTGTCGACGCCGCGGGCGTCCTCCACCTCGACCCGGTTGAGCCGGGAGCGCTGCACACCGCTGCCGGTGCCCAGGACCGTCGTACCGAAGTCGACGGTGTCGCCGTCCTGGACCATGGACAGCGTCCCGGCCCTGACCGAGGTGTTCAGCTTCTGGTCGGCACTGCCGCCGCCTCCCTCACCCGTGGAGACGGTGAACGGGGCGGTCCGTACGGTCGCCGGGTCGTTGCCCTCGTCCGCCTGGACGGCGACGACGGCGTCGGAGATCACGGTGAACTCGACGGCGAAGGTGCCGTCCGGGCCGCTCTTGACGTAGACCGCGCTGTCGTCGAGCCCGGTGCCCGTCGCGTCGAGGCCGATGACATTGATCCAGCGGTCCGGGTTGTAGTTCTTGCCGCTGACCGTGATCACACTGCCGACCGGGCCGCTGCTCCGTGACAGCGAGATCTCGCGGTCGCCGGCCGCGACGGCCCTGATGGTGAGGGGAGCCGTGGCCTCCTTCGTGCCGTCATTGACCTTCACCTCGTACGCGCCGTCCGGCACCGCACCGGCCTCCGCGAGGGTGGCCGTGCCGTGCAGTGTCCCGGAACCGTCGATGGTGAGCGTGTGGCTCCTGAACTTCAGCGGATCGCAGCCGCCACCGCCCACCGCACAGAGCGAGGGCACCGGCGCACCGCCCGGCGTCCAGCCCGAACCACCCAGTGTCACGGCGGTGTTGGGGCGTACGGGGTCGGCGGGCGCGCTCAGGGTGGCGGGCTCGGAGCCGGTGCCCTCCACCGTGACGGTGCCGATGCTGCCACCGCCGTCGACGACGTCGCACGGCGTCTCGAAGACCGAGCCGAGCACCTTGGTCTGCGTCAGCGTGCGGAGCGGGGTGAACGAGAGGTCCCCGGAGGCATTCGCCGGGACCAGGAAGTCGCCTTCGTACGGCGGGAGTTCGATGGGTTTGCCGGCCGGGATGTCCATGGTGAACTCGGCGCCCCGCACCGTGACGGTGCCGGTCGCCCCGCCGGACATGGCGAGGTCGAGGCTGGGGATGGTCGGTACGTCCTCCAGAGCGAGCGCACTGGTGGCCGGGGACGGGCCCAGCGTGACCTTGGCATGCACCTTCCCGCCCGGGGCGACGACCGCGGGCGACAGTTCGACGGTCATCTGCTGCGGCCCGGTCGCCTCGCCCTGGCCCGCGGGCAGGGTGCAGTGGACGGTCGGAGCGACCGTACCGGCGGCCTGCCCCCCGGCCGGCGGTGCGGCCTGGGCGGTGGCCCCGGCGCAGCTCAGCGACATCACGAAGCAGGCAGCGAGCAGACCGGTCACGCCGGGTCTTCGTCGTCGTATCACCAGACACCCCTCCATGGCCCATTGATTGCGCACATTGAGGAGGGCGGGTGCAGAGAAGTCAAGAGAGAACCGATTGATCCTTATCTGAAATGCCCGGAAAGCATTTCTGCGGGAATTTCAAGGGTGCCTGTTGACATCTCTTGACTTCTCTGAAGATCACAGTTTCACTGCACCCGACATGCCGGGCCCGGCAGGCAGATCCACCTCTTCAGTTCTTCGGTGAATCTGCGGAATTCAGAACCGGAAGGAGTTCCCCCCGTCATGTCGTCGAATCGAAGACACATCTCCCTGGTACTGGCCGCGGCCTGTTCCGTGGCCGGCGCGCTCGCGCTGGCCCCGACAGCCCATGCGGTGACTCCGCTCACCGCGACGGCCACGTACGACTGCGGCGCCTGGGGCAGCGGTCTCGCCACCCTGACCGCCACCGACTCGGGCACGTCCAAGACCATCAAGATCACGTCCACCGCGATCACCATGCCGACCGGTACCAGCGCCGACCCGAACAGCATCACGACGACGCTCAAGCTCAGCAAGACCTCGGGCGGCGTCACCAGCCAGGTGCAGTTCTCCGGGAAGACCAACCCCGGCCTGAGTGGCGGCAATCCCATCACCCTGGGCCCGCTGAAGCTCACCTCCGGCACCCTGGCGGCGGGTGACAGCACGAATTCCGTGGTGCTGCCCTCTCCCCCGAGCGCCACCAACTGGTCACTGCAGATCGTGGCGTCGTCCCCGACGTCGGCCACGGTTCCGTGCGTGGCCACGGCGAACCAGTCCGCCCCGTTCGTCTGGTAGCGGCCCCGCCCCCTCATCCGCACGTACGACGCCGGCCCGGGGCGAGGACCGCTGTCCCCGCCCCGGGCCGGCACCCGCACGCCCACTCACTCCGTACGGGAGGGCGCGCTCACTTCATGCGGGTGGCCCACTCCTGGACCTTCTTGATCCGCTGCTGGATCTGCCCGGCCGTGGCCTCCGCGCTCGGCGGCCCGCCGCACACCCGCCGCAGCTCGGTGTGGATCACTCCGTGCGGCTTGCCGCTCTGGTGCGTGTACGCCGACACCATCGTGTTGAGCTGCTTGCGCAGCCCGAGCAGCTGCTTGTGCGTGACCACCGGCCGCGCCTCGGCCGGCTTCTCCAGCAGGTCGGCCTCCCCGGCCGGCTTCTGGCGGCTGTGCGCGATCTGCCGGGTCTGCCGCTTCTGGAGCAGCAGCTGCACCTGGTCGGGTTCCAGCAGCCCCGGAATCCCCAGGTAGTCCTGCTCCTCCTCGCTGCCGGGGTGCGCCTGCATGCCGAATTCGGCACCGTCGTACAGCACCCGGTCGAAGACCGCGTCGGATTCGAGGGCCTCGAAGGGCAGCTGCTCCTCGGTCTCCTCGTCCTCCAGCTTCTCGGCGTCGGCGAGGAGCTTGTCCTCCTCCGCGAACGGGTTCTCCTCGTCGCTGCCCTTCTTGGGCTTGTCGAGGACGTGGTCCCGCTCGACCTCCATCTCGTTGGCGAAGTCGAGCAGCATCGGAATGGTCGGCACGAAGACGGAAGCGGTCTCGCCGCGCCTGCGCGAGCGCACGAAACGCCCGACGGCCTGCGCGAAGAACAGCGGCGTGGAGATGGTGGTGGCGTACACGCCCACGGCGAGACGTGGCACGTCGACGCCCTCCGACACCATGCGGACCGCGACCATCCAGCGCGACTCGTCCTCGCTGAACTGGTCGATCTTCTTCGAAGCGGCCTTCTCGTCGGAGAGGACCACGGTGGCCTTCTCGCCGGTGACCCGCTTGAGGATCTTGGCGTACTCGCGCGCCGATTCCTGGTCGGTGGCGATGACCAGGCCGCCCGCGTCCGGAATGCCCTTGCGCACCTCGGTCAGCCGCTTGTCGGCGGCGCTCAGCACATTGGGGATCCACTCGCCGGTGGGCGACAGGGCGGTGCGCCAGGCCTGCCCGATGGCGTCCTTGGTCATCGGCTCGCCGAGCCGGGCGGCGATCTCGTCACCGGCCTTGGTGCGCCAGCGCATGTTGCCGCTGTAGCTGAGGAAGATCACGGGCCGGACGACGCCGTCGGCGAGCGCGTTGCCGTAGCCGTAGGTGTAGTCGGCCGAGGAACGCCGGATGCCGTCGTTGCCCTCCTCGTACACGACGAAGGGGATCGGGTTGGTGTCGGACCGGAACGGCGTACCGGTGAGCGCGAGCCGCCGGGTGGCCGGGTCGAAGGCCTCCTGGCACGCCTCGCCCCAGGACTTCGAGTCACCGGCGTGGTGGATCTCGTCGAGGATCACGAGGGTCTTGCGCTGCTCGCAGCGGTTGCGGTGCAGCATCGGCCGGACGCCGACGCCGGCGTAGGTGACCGCGACGCCGTCGTACTCCTTGCTCAGCGGGCCCGCGCTGTAGTCGGGGTCGAGCTTGATCCCTATCCGGGCCGCTGCCTCGGCCCACTGCTTCTTCAGGTGCTCGGTCGGCGCGACGACGGTGATCTGCTGCACGACGTGGTGGTGCAGCAGCCATGACGCGAGGGTCAGCGCGAAGGTGGTCTTCCCCGCGCCGGGGGTGGCGACCGCGAGGAAGTCGCGCGGCTGCTCCTGGATGTACTTCTCCATGGCGCCCTGCTGCCAGGCTCGCAGCTTGCCGGCCGTGCCCCAGGGGGCGCGGCCGGGGAAGGCGGGTGAGAGGTGGTGGGAGGCGGTAGTAGTCACGGTCTCCGGTTCGGGTCTCTCGGGTACGTGGGGCGCTGTCCGCACGGCCGGGACGGACCCGCACGCGATACGACAACCGGGCCACCTTACCGGGGGGCGGCGCGGAACCCTGTACGGACGAACGGTGGTTCGGCGCCGCTGAGACCCTCTTCACAGAGCAGCGCGTTACGCGGCGAACCCGGGGAGCCGTTCCGCGATCCTGGGCATGTCGAGGGCCCCCTGGCACACGTCCAGCACGAACTTCTCGGCCGCGTCGACATCGAAGTCCGCGCTCAGGCGATGCCCATTGATGTGCAAGAAGACCCAGGTGGCATACCAGGCGATGCGCTTGTTCCCGTCGACGAGCGCATGATTGCGCGCCAGCGACTCCATGAGTGCCGCGGCCTTCTGCCACACGTCCGGATAGGCATCCTGGCCGAACACGCTCGCCTGCGGACGGGCGAGCGCCGAGTCGAGCAGCCCGTAGTCGCGCACCTCGGCAGCCCCGAGACGCTCGGCGAGGTTGAGCAGCTCGGGAAGTGTCAGGTACTGCATCAGGCGAGCCTCCGGTTGAGCTCCTCACTCACCTTCAGCACGTGGTCCGCAGCCTCGTTGAAGAGGCGCGAGTGTTCGTTTATGGCGGTGATCACCGCGTCATGGGCGAACGACTGCATACTCCGCCCCTCCGACTCGGCGCGCGCACGCAGTGCGTCCAGCTCTTCTTCGGTGAACCGCAGATTCAGACCAGCCATGCATGGATGGTACCGCGTGGTACCACGCGGCACTAAGCCTTTGTCCGCACCCGGGCCGCCACCCACGCCCCCACCAGCGCCACCCCGGCCATCGGCAGGAAGACCACCGCGAACGCCCCCGGATGTGACCCCGCCGCCCCCGCCTCCGCCGCTTCGTGCACGGCCCCCACCGCACCGCCGCCGAGCGCCGCGAAGGCCGCTCCGCCCGCGGCCAGCAGCAGCACGTTCGACAGCCCGTCGGAGATCTGGAGGGCGGCCGAGTTCGCCCCCGCCTCCTCCGGAGCCGACAGTTTCAGCAGCAGCACGCTCGTCGACGCGATCACCACGCCCATGCCGAAGCACCCGAAGGCCCAGGCCACGGCCACGGTCCAGACCGGCACCGAGTCGATCAGCACGGACGGCGCGGCCGCTATCGACGCGGCGACCAGCACCATGCCGCCCACCATCAGGCGCTCCCGGTACGGCTCCAGGCGCGGCCGGGACTGTACGTACGAACCGAGCGCCCAGGTCCCGCCCCCGGCCGCGAGCGAGAACCCGGCCATCGTGGGGCTGAGCCCGCGCTGGGTCACCAGCATCAGCGGTACGAACGACTCGGCGGCGATGAACGACCCGGCCGCCACCCCGCGCAGCAGCACCACCGAGGGCAGCCCGCGCGCCGCGCGGCCGGTCCCCGGGGGCAGCAGCCCCCGCACGGCGGGCACGAGCAGTGCGACACCCACTGCCGTCGGCAGCAGCGCGAACCAGTTCCGCTCCTGCCCGGCGTACTGGAGCAGCGCCGCACCCAGCGAGATCCCGAGCGCGAGCAGGATGCGCCGCCGGTCGTACGGCTCGACGGGCGCCGAGGGGTCAGCGGGCCCGGACGCCCGCCGCCGGATCGCGGGCAGCGCGAGCGCCAGCGGGAACACCACGAGGACCGGGATGCCGGTGAAGACCCACCGCCACCCCAGGTGCTCGGTCACGCTCCCGGCGGCGAGCGGCCCGACGACCGACGGGATCACCCAGCTCGCGGCGAAGGCAGCCAGGATCGACGGCTGCAGGCGCTTCGGATAGGCCCGGCTGATCACCACGTACAACGCCACGATCACCAGCCCGCCGCCGAGCCCCTGGACGGCCCGCCCCGCGACGAAGATCCACATGGTCCCGGCGGTCCCGCAGAGCAGCAGTCCCGCCGCGAACGCGCTGATCCCGGCGGCGAGCGGCCCCAGCGGACCGCGCCGGTCCGCCCACTGCCCGGAGAGCACCATGGCGAAGAGGCTGGTCGTGAAGTACGCGGAGAACGCGAACGCGTACAGCGGAATGCCGTGCAACTCACGTGCGGCGACCGGCATCGCGGTCCCCACGGCGGTCGCCTCGAAGGCGATCAGGAACACGACGGAGACGATGCCGACGCTGAGCGCCCGGTAGGTCCGCCCGAGCACCCCTCCGGATTCGACGGCGACAGGAGCCTCCGCGGCAAGCGGCGGGGCATCGATGTCGTCACGCGGTTCCAGGGCACTCATGAGCCCAAGAGTAAGGGGCAAGGTTTCGTTTGGACCCTGTCGCGAGACGGTCCTCCGGTCCTCCGTTGGTCGTAGGTCCACGGCGCCGAACATGAACGCGGCATGGCAGTCGCATTGCACCCCGCCCCGCACTCTTGAGCGGCCGGGACACCCGGCCCTACGGTCGAACCACGACGAGGAACACACGGCCGTGTGCCCGAGTGGTTCAGGGGCTCGACTGCAACTCGAGTTACACCGGTTCGAATCCGGTCACGGCCTCCGAACGACGTACGGAAACGGCCGCCCCAGTGACGGGGGCGGCCGTTTCGCTGCGCTCCGGATTACGCCGGGTCCAGCGCCGGCCGGGTACCGAGCCCCGCATGCCCCTCACAGTCCAGCTCTTTCGCCATGGCCAGGGATACCGAGTGGGTGACGGCCGCATAGGCCCTCTTCAACGCCTCAATATCGTCCTCGGGCTTCTTGAGCACCCTCATCCGCTCGACGTTCATCTCGATATGCGCAGGGCTCTGCTCGGACCCGGGCAATTTCCGACTCCGGCAGTCAAATCGAACATAGGCCTCGTCAGGGGCGGCCACCGCCCACTCCCCGATCCTCAGCCGAGAGAACCCGGTGGGCGGCTTGTCGTCCGCAGAGGAAGCCTGGTAGGACAAGCGCCAGGCGACGCGAAGTTCATAGTAGGGCCTCCCAACCGGGGTGAAGATGCGGCAGACGTCACCATGGTCGCCAACGGGCTCAGAGGCAGGGAGAGAGAAGACGCCGCTCAACTCCGCAGCGCTGTGTGCCACCGTCGACTCCTCCCCGGACGCCTCGAACCGCGAAGAGCCGGTGATGACCTTCAGTGCCTTCCCCGCCTCGGCAGAAACTGCGGCACCTCCGCAGAGCTGCTCGGGGAGTACGGACTGTTCCCAGGCCGCCTTCGCGGGATCGTCCCCATCCCCTCCGCAGCTGACGGCGCCAGCCAGCAGAGCGACAGCGGCGGTTGCCCCCAGAATACTTCTGCGCATTCGTCCGCTCTTTACGAACATCAGCACCTTCCTGATGCCATTGCCTTCTGTGTTCAGACCATCACGTCGCCCGAGCCGGGCCGGCAGCGGGTCCTGGACCGACAGCTTCGGCCCATGGCTTCCACCCGCCATCAGCCGGTCTCCGGGTCACTGCCCTGCCGGTCCTCCCGGTCGTTGCCGGACGCAGAACCTGCTACTTCGGCGTGAGCACGGGGGTCTTCGGCAGACCGCCGTTGTTCTCGCAGCCGAGTTCCTTCACCAGCTTGAGCGAAACGGCATGCAGGATGGTCATGTTCAGGTTGCGATACTCACGCGTGTCCGGTGCGTCGCTCTCACCACGCCCGAAGCCGCCATGGATGCGTAGCGGGGTTTTGTCCGAACCCTTCAGCTGGGGGGTGACACACTCGAAATAGATTGTCGCGTTGCCTCGCCCGACAGAGGACTGCACACCCATGGTGTAGAGCTCATGGCCGGCCGGAAGCCCTTCGTCCTCCACGTCCTGTGGCGCATACATGGAAAACTTCACTCCCCCCTCATCCGTCTGATTCGCACCCTTCGGATGCAACAGGCAGAGCGCGTCCCCTGCGGCCCATGGACGCCCGGACTCATACCCTTCCTTGAGCGCCGCGACCACTCTCTCCATGCCCTTCGGGCTCTTCGCGAAGAAGAGTTTGTCCCCAGTCACCTTCTCGACCATCTCCGCCAAGGGACCGGCGAACACATCGCCGCACACCTCTCCGGCCCCGACGAACGTCTTCTCCTCCTTCTTCTCCGAAGCGCATGCCACGCTCCCGGCGCCCAAGGCCATCACCAGGCCGGCGGCCGTCAGCCACCGCCTCACCCGTACACACCCACTTCGCTCATCCCGCAACCCTTCTCGTCATCAGCTGATTCGTCGGCCGCCGGCCGACCGATGCGCACGACGCCCGCGCATGGCGGCCTCACGCCGCTCCATCCCGAAACGACCACGGGGCCCGCTGCCTGTCGAGCACCTCAGCGCCCCTGGTCTTCGCCACCAACAATCAGGACGCGGGGCCTACGCCCTGGACGCGCGCGCGAAGATTCCCGTCCCCGTAGCCGAGAAGCCTCGAGTCGTCCAGATCCTCGGCCAGGTCTTCTCCTTCTCCTTCTCCTTCACCGAACGCAGCCACCATCACGTCATCGTCCACCCTTCTTTCCTGGGACACGGCACACCGCACTCCCCCACTCACTGCCGAATCGGCTCGCCGGAGGACCAGAAATCAGAACGCTCCCGCGGCCGCAATTCCTCCACCTTCGGCCCGCCAGGGTGCCCTGGCGTCCCCTTCGGATAAGTCATCGCAGAGTTCACGGCACAACTGACCCCCGCACTGACGGAGATGTTGCCAATGCTGCCGACATCCAGGGAGACGGTGAAATCATCAGCATCCCTGGCCCTGATCCGTGGCATGTCCTTGTCGGAATTGACACTGACGACCTGGAAGCCCTGTCGTTCCCAGTATCGCTGGACAAGTCCCAACAGATTGTCGCGCCGCCGCTCGGAGACCACGGTGAGGATGTTCCTGCTGCGGGTGACGGTCATGGTCCCGGTCGGCTCGTTGAGACCAGTACTGCACGCCGCTTCCGAAGGTGCACCGTATGCCCACTCCACAGGCGGACGGATGGCCGCCAGCGTGCCGTCGAGAACCCCCTCCGCGCGCTGCCCCGCCTGCCGCATGTCTATCGCGGACGCCTCCCGCCCCTTCTCGCGCCGGTCCGCCCCACCGTCGACTCCGCAAGCGGCAAGCACCGCCACCACGAGGGCCCACCCCAACAACCGCACCCGCCCAATCACACGCACCATGCCCACCCCGCTCCAAGTACCGCCATCTGCAAGGGCTTCCTTCATCACTGAGTTGTCGAAGTGAAGAATCTCCGCCGCCTCACGACCGCCGCCCTACCGCAGGAGTTGGCGCAGCCCAGTATGGGCAAGGACGCGCAGCACGCCATCCGTTGACCACTCCACCCCCGGCGGACATTCTGGGAAACCTTCAAGGCTCAGCCAACGCCCCGTCCCACGATCCGGACCGCGACGTCAGCACCGGCCTCCGGAGTCAGCCGACACAGGATGTCGCCCCCCGGTCCAACGGTGGCCGAACTCGCACCCGGCCTTGAGTGCATAGACAACGCGGTCCAGCCCGCCCGGACTGGACCAGGCGAACGAAGACAGGCCCGATACGGACTCAACCGTCTTCGACAGCCAGCCTTTGAACAGACCGTCGCACACCTCCTCCGTCCCGACGTACTCCGACGCCGCCTTCGCCTCGCCACACACCCGGCCTCCACAAAACCTTGGGGCCTCGCCGCAGGCGCGTAGACCTGGCCGATGGCCGGTTCCCAACGCGTCGAAGCCTGTGCTTGCTGTCGCAGTACGAGTTCACTTGATGCCCCTGTGCACTCGGGGCGCAGGCCTGTTAGACGCTACAGACCGAGGCGTATGCATCCGGATGCCGGCCAAGGGGGCTGAGAAATTAGCGGCCGACTGTGCCGCCGCCCCGCGCACCACTTCATCCAGAGAGGACCGATGGAATCTTCGGCGTATCGGCGCATGCCAACTCGTCCGTAACGGTGCGTGCGAACACCGTCAGCACCTTCTGCCGCAGGCTGAGGTTCAGCCCGGGGTCGGCCACCTCCATCTCAAGTGGAAGTCCCACCTCCTGCCCCGACAGCGCTCCGGACACCCTGCACCCGACGAGAAGCCTCATGCTCGGCCGCCCCGTCTCCTTCTCGACGAAGACCTGGTCGTTCACCTTGCGCCAAGACCTGGCGTATTTTGGCTCGCTCATCGACTTCATGGTCAGAACCGACCACTTGACCGTGGCCTCAGTCACCTGGGCGCCGCCATCCTTCCCCAGGACGCTGATGCGGCAAGCGCGGTAGGAATCGTGGAGCAGATCGTTCTCGGTCCACGCCTCTGCCTCACTCGCCAGACGCCCGGCCAGATCGCTGAGCCCGAGGCGGGCGGAGACCTTCGGGTCTTCCTCCCCCATCGCGTCGACCACCGCCCCCACGTTCTGCTCGCCCAGGTACTGATGGCAGCGGGTGAGGTCCTTGGACGCATCTGGCCGGCCTTTCGCTTCCGAACACCCGGAAAGCACAACAGCGCCTACGAACAAGGTGCAGACCAGCAGCGAGATGGACGCGCGATTCGTCATCATTTGACCTTCATCGGCTGGCGGGCAGCAAGGACACCATTGTTGTATTGCGTCTCGGTGTCCGCCAGGAGTTGACGCTTCTCCTCCAAGGACATCCCGACAGAGTCCGCATAGTGGAGTATCGGAGCAACTGCACTTGCCTGCCCTTGACTGTCGTTCCCGTCAATACTGTCAAGCGCCTCGTCATCGTTGTTGTACTCGGCATCCTTCAAGTACTGAAGAGTATCGTTGCCATATTTCGTATCAACGGCCCCTCCTACCGTCTCCATGATGAGAGGCACCGCTGTGGTTGCGACCACACCCGCGGCCGGGCCTAGCACCACCGCCGACCCCACGCCGACAACACTGCTCACAGCGCTACTGACGCCATATTTTCTCCATTCGGATTTCTTCTCCATCGCCAGGTTCTTCAGATCCTCATCGTCCTTGAACTCCTGACTGATTCCAATATTGCGCGACTCATCAAGAATTCCGTGGACCTTTGTACCATTCCCCGCAAAGGTCAACGCTTCTTCCTGGCGCCCGTCCCCGAAAGCCCTCAATCCGCTCGCCTCGTAGATCTGCTGCGCCGAACTCAATGCCTTGTAGCCCTCATCGTCCGTGGCTATTGCAGCCATGAACCTGCGGGCTGCGACCTCCCCGAAGTCAGTCCTGTGCGAACCATCGCTACTCCCGGCAAATAGGCTGTCCCGCTCTACGGCATCTCCAGCTCCGCCGAAGTTGTATGTGGAGTAGTTCAAATCATCAATGTACGCAGCACCCATTCGCCCAAGGCTGTCCTTAAGGGCGGTGTGCCGTTCCCTCAGACCCGAGTCTCCGCCGTACCTGTCGATGACGTCCTTCATGATGGCTGCCGTCTCTTCGTCCCTCTTCAGTACCGGAGTGGCATCGTCCCAAGCGTGTCCGGTAGTTGCGGCCTCCAAGGCATGTCCGAAGGCGTCCGGCATGTAGTCGGCCGTCCCCTTCACTCCCTCCGAGGCCCCGCTTTCGGCATCCGGGAAAGAATCCCACTTTTCGTTCGCGAAGAAGTCGAGGTAATTCTCAACAGAGTAGCCGTCCTTATTCTTACCCAGGTCCGCCTGCGCATCCCTATTGATCGTGCCGTCCTCGTTGTAGGCGGTCGGTTTATCAGTGAAGAAGTGCTTGGCCGCGTCCGGGCTGTTCCCTAGCGCCTCCAGCATGGCGATGCTCGGGTCATAGCCGGCCCCATTGACGCCGGAGGGGTTGAACGGATTCGTGAGGAGACCGTTCACAACCCTGGTTCCGGCGAACATGTGCGGATCCTTCTGGTGCAACTGGGCCACATGCTCGGCGATCGGGTTCAGGAACTTCGCGTCGTAGTTCCCGTACCGCATGATGCCGCCGAGCAGTTGGTAGCCGTACGCGGTGTCGTACCCGTAGCGACCTGCACCAACTGGGATGCGCTCCGTGCCAAGCCTGCGCAGTTCGGGGCCCCACTCTGCGGTGAACTCCTTGTCTCGGGAGGCCGTTGCCAGGTTGAGGCCGAGGTTTTTCTGGAGATCCTGGACGTCCTTGAGGCGTTTCTTATCGACCGCTCCGTGATCGTATGTGTCTGTGGAAAGCTGACCGAAGAATGCGAGCGACTTCTCCGGGGTCAGCTTCTTGTAGAAGTCCTTCGCGAACTCGGAAGAATTACTGTTGTCGTGAAGCAGTTCGTTGAGCGCTTGGAGCTCGGTGTGTGTGATGTCGCGACCCTTTGCAGCGAGTGCGGCTGCGCGGGCCGCCTCCTCCTGGTCCAAGTTCTCGTACTTCGGCGCGGTGAAGTCGTGCCCCTCGGTGACGTTGGCCTCAAGGGCGTTCTTGAAAGCGACATCGGTGTCATTGCAGTTGTCGACGATGAGGTCGATCTTCTTCTGCCACGCCTCGATCGCCTTCTTCTGCTGGCCCAGAATTTCGAAATAGTCGGGATCTTGGTTGGGCGAGACTCCTGACTTTTCGTAAGGGTGCCGAGCCGTGACCTTGCCCTTGGCGTCTACATGGATGCCGGCCGAGGGTCCCTCCTCGTCGCGGATGCTGATCAGCTCGTCCTTGGCCTTCTTCATGGCCGCGTGGGCGTCCTCGAGGATTTGTTTAATCCCTTTGGCCTCGGCAGCGGCATCCTTGAACTCCTTGGCCGTCTTGCCGATGAACCCTCTGGTGACGCCCGCGTTGGCGCCTTCCCACTCGGCCTTGTCCGCTTTGGCTTTCATACCGTCACGGGCATCCTCGGCCAGTCTGTCCAGTTTGGCAGCCATCTCCGACCAGTCGTCGGCCGCCGCCTTCAGCTTGACCACGGGCGCGTCGACAATGTCTTCGAACTTCAGCATGCGCCTGTTCCCCCACGTACTACTTCAGGTATTCGTTGAGCTTGGAGACAGAAATCAGGTCGCCGCCGATCTGCACATCGTCCTTCGCATGGGCGGACTTGGTGTAGTCGAGATGGTTCGAGATCTGCGCACAGGCATCGAGAAGGGTCTTCAGGTGAGTGTTCCACCGATCATGGACCTTCAACAGCGCAGACCCACTCGAAAAGTTCCCATTGGTGAGCGCGACCGCCGCGTCGAAGGTCGAGGGCCGAGCGTGGTCACCCTCCTTGGAGAGCCGGGTACGCAAACCGTACGCATCATGCCCAATGGCACCCAAGTGGTCTTGATTGACCGCCAGATCCGCGTTGGCGGGACCGGCTTGACCACCAGTGCCGCCCTCAACCCCGTTGAGCCGCATATCGACCCGTTGCGTCGACTCCGCGCGAAGCGCCGCCCACTCTGCGTCGAACGTCACGAATTCCCCCGTCACTCATCCCTGGATGCCGTCGAAGCCATTCTCACCGGCGCTCACGCTAGCCGCTCAGTTTCAGCCGATGCACCCCGAGAGGTGCTCACTTTTCTCGCGAAACCGAATAAAATGGAAACCAAGGGAAGTCATGTCTACCGTTCGTTGGCTCCTCGCCGCACCCCACCAGGGCCGCCGACACCCTCGAAGTGAGAGCCCCTCCGCAGGTCGAAGTGCGCCCCGACCATCCCCAGTCGTAGGCAAGTTGTAACCGGAGTGGCCCGGCAGGAAAAGCGTAGGCGGTTCGGGTTGTTGAGGAGCGGCGTTCAACCGGGCTGACAGGTAGGACAGTTCGCTCCTACTGCCCGAGAGGCTCTCCACGGTGGACGGGATGGCTGATCGCACAGTCCACGCGTCGACCCGCAGACCCACCTCGACCTGCCGGCCTGGCTGACCGAACGCGCCCAGAGCTTCGAGCACTGGGCCGAGTCCACCAGCACACCCGAAACATGGGACTTCTCCCTCCAGTCCCTGGACGCACTGCAAGACCTCATCCACAGCCAGTACGACAGCGACGCGGAAACCCTCACCGTGCGACGCGACGCATTCTTTCAAGGGGCATGTTGGTACATGGGGGAAGTGGTTTGCCGCACTCAAAGGACGGTGTGGAAGTTCGAGCCGTTCGCCGTGAACGGCGCCGAACCGCCATCCCTGTTCGGGGAGGCGCATCCGTCAGGGGTCATCGACGACCCCTGCGTGGAAGCGCCCGGAGAGGACATGGAGGAGGCCATCTGTCCGGTGAGCGCCGTGCACGGACTGTTCCGCACCAAAGACGTGCTGGCCAACCCCATCGTCCAGCACCTCTCCGACGTGCTGGACGACTGCAACGAGGAGGACGAGGAGTAGCCGGGGTGCCGCCGCGATCGTGGCAGGTGGGGTGGATGCGCCCGTCGGCGGATGTGTCGGTCCTGGGTATTCGCCGAGTTCGACAAGGACGGGGTACTTTCGCGGGGAACCCTGATCTGCACCGGGTCCCCACATACGAAAGGCGACCACCCTGCGCACGGCGCGGGCAGTCGCCTTCTCTCGTACGGTCCGGAGATCAGGAGGCGATCGTCGTCTCTTCCTTGAGCGCTTCCTTCACCATTTCCCGCAGGTGTGCCTCGTCCTCCTTGCTGAGCGAGGTCTGGACGAGCTGACCGCCGAACTTGACGATCTCGGGGACGACCTTGTCGCGGGCGGACTTCCTGACGAGCACGAAGACGGCGGCGGCGCCCGGCCGGAGATTGGCGCTCAGCTCCTTCATGAAGTCGTCGTTGACACCGGTGTCGACGACGGACCCTCCGGCGGCGCCGGCCGCGGCACCCACCGCGGCACCGAGGAACGGCACGAGGAAGAGCAGCCCGATGACGCTCCCCCACAGCGCACCGCCCGCGGCACCGGTACCCACGTGGTTGACGGCCTGATGCAGCTTGATCTTGCCGTCCTTCTCACGCCGCTCTACGACGACGACGTCCTCCAGCTCGACGAGGTGCTCGCGGTTCATGGACAGCAGCTTGTCCCGGACCTGGTCGGCGGTGGCGAGATCGTCGTAGGCGATGACGAACAGATTGCTCATGCGGCTGACTCCTCCTCGTGGTGCTTTACCGCACCAACCATAGAGGAACTGTTGTTAAATAAGACATTAGGTCCAAATGTACCGACCCTCCAGCCGCTTCAGCTCTCCGCCGCTCCCACCACCCGCGCCCGACCGAGCTCCGCGAGGACCGCGTCCACCGACTGCTCCACGGTCTGCCCGGTCGTGTCCAGCCAGAGCCCGATCCGCGGCGTCTCCTCCCGCAGCACCCGGTCCAACGCCTCGACCGTCCACCCGGCCCCGTAACCGCTCTTGCCCCGCCCGGCCTCCCGCTCGGCAACGGCCCGCGGCTCGGGGGCGAGCACGACGACGTACAACGGCTGGGTCCGCACGAGACCGACATACCCGGCCAATTCCTCCCCCAGCACCACGTCCTGCACCACCGCGGTCCAGCCCTCACCCGCGTACGCATCGGCCGTCATCGCGGACAACCAGTACCGGAGCCGGAGCTGCGCAGCAGCCTCCTCGTACGCCCCCGGCACCATCTCGGCCCGCCCCGACACCACCATCCGCCGGAAAACGTCCCCCCGCACATGAACGGCCCGCGGCAACCTCTCGGCAAGGGCCTGGGCAACGGTGGACTTCCCAGACGCCATCACACCGGTAATGAGGACGACCGCGGGACCGGGCTCATCACTGTTCGGATCCCGTTGGCCGTGTGCAGGAATCACCGCATCGTTCTTCATCGCTCTCTCCTGAGGCTTGGAAGGTCGTTCGGGCCGACAGCAGTCGGCGCCGCTGGACTCCGTGGTGGGGCGGCGACCTCCAGCTTCTCCACACAAGCCGGCCGCAGATATGCACCGGCAGCTGATTCCGGTACGCCTCGTCCCGTGCCATCCGCGTCAAGTCAGGCAGACGCAGGCAGGCATGCCCGCTGCCGGGATCAGCGGCTCGAAACAGGCCCGCGATCAGCCCGCGACGGCACCCGCCAGGAAGGCGGTCCAGGCGGCCGGGGCGACGGCGAAGGTGGGCCCGCCGACGACCTTGGAGTCGCGGACATGGACGGTGTGGGGGCAGGTGGCGACCTCGACGCAGGCCTCGCCCTCGTTGTTGCTGTAGCTGGACTTGCGCCAGTCGTAGGCGACTTCGATGCAGGCGCCGCCCTCGTTGTTGCTGTAGCTGGACTTGAACCAGGAGAGCTCGGGACCGGTGGTCACAGTTGCCTCGCCTTCGTTTCGATGATCTCCGCCGACTTCCAGGGGTTGAGCGCCTGGGCCCGCAGGATGCCGAAGAGGTCGAACGTATCGCCCACCTGCTCCGGTTTGGAGATCAACCTATCGCCGCCCTGGCTCTCCGCGAAGACCAGATTGCGACCTTCCGCCGTACACATCAACTGCATGGGCCCGTTCAACCCCGCGTGCGTGTGCTGATCCGAGGGCATCACCTGCACCGTGAGGTGGTTCATCCGCCGCATGCACTCCAGCAGATGCAGCAACTGCTCCTTAAGTACCTCCGCGCCGCCCAGCGTCCGCTCCAGGATCGATTCCTCGATGACGAACCCGACGTACGGCGGAGGCGTGCGCATCAGCACTGCCTGCCGTTCCAGCCGCGCCTCGACGTGCCGGACGATCTCGTCCTCGGTGTACGCGGGTTTGCGTGCCCGGTACAGGGCGTACGCGTATGCCTCCGTCTGGAGCAGCCCCGGGATCAGCATCGTCTCGTACGCGCTGATGACCCGCGCCTGCCGCTCCAGCCGCGCCCAGTCCAGGAACTTCGCCGGGTACTTCTCCTCGTCGATCAACTCGATGCACGCCTTCAGCGCACCGCCCGCGACGAAGACCCGGTCCGCATCGGCCAGCAGTTCCAGCGACGGAATGCGCTCCGCCCGCTCGACCGCCCCCATCAGCGACTCCGAGATCAACAGCTTTTCCGCCGCATCCTTCTGCGTGAGCCCGGCCCGCACCCGATGGATACGGATCAGTTCGCCCACGAGCCGCCGCACCTGCGACGGCGCACTACTTGTCCCCACAGTCACCACCACCCTCACCACATCCCGTCGATGTGGACCGCGTCCTCCTGGTCACGCTATGCAGCCACCGGAATCCTTGGAGTCATGACGAGCAAGAAACTCCCCGAATGGGTACCCGCCGCCGGACACCAACTCCACCTGACCGGCATCCACTTCGACGCCATCCGGCTGCGGGGCGTACGGGGCGAGGCCGTACTGCAGCACCTCGGAACGCTCACCGAAGGCGAACCGGGCCCGGTCGTACGGGAGATCGCGGGCGCCCGCTGGACGTACTTCCTGATCCCGCCCGGGTCGAGCAAGGAGTACGACTGGCCGCCGGGCGCCAGGTGCTTCGGGCCGGCTGCCCGGGACCAGTACGTGGGCATCCCCGCACCGGACGGCAACACCTATCCGCTGAGCTGGCGGTGCGGGGCGCCGCAGGAAGGGGAGTTCGTTGACGTGGAGCTGCTGTACGGGCTGGTGATGGCTCAGTTGACCTCGGATGGGTAGGGGGAATATCGCGCGACATGAACGGTGGACGTACCGCCGACGAACCACCGGCCAGCGCGCCCCGACTCATCTGATGAAGCGAAGTCCCATTCACATGGCGGGAAATAACGTCGCACAGCACAGCGACGAAACCATCACTCTCTGCATGTTCACGCGTACGCGAGGAATCCCCCTGCGGTGCTGTGGCCGTCGCGGCGTAGTCCTCGACGCAGTGCTGCACGATCGACCGGCTCGGACGGAGGTCGCGGCCGGCGTGCACGGCGGCACGAGAGCCGTCGCAGACCGCGCCCCCGTCGCCTGGCGCAGGAACCGGGTGGTCCGCATCCCTGCAGGCACCGCGCGTATCACCCCGGCAAACGAGCCTTGTGGGATCGCGCCCGGATATCGAAAAGCTCCATGTAAGCCTTCGGATTGAGGGGAGCCAGGGGGCCTGCCGGGGGCGGTGCGAGGTTGATGAGGTCGTTCTTGGCCGTGGCCGCGACGACGTGGTCCGCCGGGATGTTCAGGTCCTTCCCGTGTTCCCCGCCCGGGCCCGGACTACCCACCATGGTCGCGTTGTCGACCGGCAGGTCTATGTGGGTGCTCATCGTCTGGCCTGCCACCAGGGACCCATAGCTGTGCCCCAGGAGCGTCTGGTTCACGTCGCGATGGTTGGCCTCCTCAACGCCCTGCAGGAAGTTGCCCAGCGGCTCCTCGGCCTTGGAGACGCGTCCGGAACCCCGGCCCCGCACCCGGGCCGCCGGCGTCCGGCCAACCCGGCCCCAGGCCTTGGCCCGTGGCGGCCTCAGCCTGTTCTTCTTCTCCTTCTCCGCACGCAGGCACCATCACATCGCCGTCCGCCGTTCTCCCCGCCTACTGCCGGAACGGCTCGCTGGAGGACCAGAAGTCAGAACGCTCCCGCGGCCTCAACTCCTCCACCTTCGGCCCGCCGGGGTGTCCGGGCGTCCCCGTCGGATAGGTCATCGCGGAGTTCACGGCACAGCTGAGCCCCGCGCTGACGGAGACGTTGCCGATGCTGCCGACGTCCAGGGAGACGGTGAATCCCTCAGCATCCCTGGCCCGGATCCGTGGCATGTCCTTGTCGGAGTTGACGTCGACGATCCGGAAGCCCTGCCGTTCCCAATATCGCTGGACGAGTCCCAACAGATTGCCGCGCCGCTGCTCGGAGACCACGGTGAGGATGTTCCTGCTGCGGGTGACGGTAGTGGTGCCGGTCGGCTCGTTGAGACCGGTGCTGCACGCCGCTTCCACGGGTGCACCGTAGGCCCATTTCACAGGCGGACGGATGGCCGCCAGCGTGCCGTCGAGAATCGCTTCCGAGCGCTGCCCAGCCTGCTGCATGTCCATCGTGGGTGCCTTCTGTTTCTTCTTTCCCTGACCCTCTGTGCCATTTTGCCCATCGCCGGTTCCACAGCCGGCGAGCGCCGCAACCATGAGCGCGCAACCCACTAGCCATACCCGTCCGAACACACGCGTCACCTCGGTGCCGCAGTCTGGATCTTGTCACCGTGGCCAGCCACGACGCTTGCGATGTTGTTCAGAGAATCGCCGCCTTCGACCGGGTCGAAGTAGATCGAATGCGCAGGCAAGTCTCCGGTCGCGAGCCCAACGAGGCCTGTGTCCCTACCGGGGGCCACGCTGAAGTGATGGCCTCCGAAATGGTTGTCGGCGGGGTCTGTGCCAAACCAGTTCTTCTTAGGACCGTACTCGCTCCCCGGAGCGACGTACTCCAGAGGGTTGGACGTGGGCAGGTTGGTTACCTGATCGTTCTCCGCCGCTCCGACATAGACGTGGCTGGCTCCCACCCCGAGGTCGGAAGCCTTGTCGACACCGACGCCCGGGCTACCGACAAGGACCACGTCGTCGGCTGGGATTCCGCCAGGCTGCTGGGTGGCCTGACCCACGGTCAAAGATCCGTAAGAGTGCCCGATGGCCGTCACATGCGGTGAGCCGGATTCATGGGTGGCGCGAATACCGTTCAAGAAGCTGTCGTAGGCAGGTGCGCCAGCCTTGGCATCACCTTCCCGCATCACGTCAGTAGCCGACCACTTGAAGCCATCCAACTGGGGTGCGTCGTAGCCGAGCCAGACGATGGAGGCAGTCGTGGTATCCGGATACATCTTGTTCGCGGCGTGTGCCACGTTCCTGGCACGGTCCACGTCCGATGAAGCAAAGTGTCCGCTCAGCTTGGTGTTCAGGCCCGGCACATAGGCGGAGACGTTCTTCGAGGTGTCCGGATTGCCGAACGACACGATGGCACGGCCGTTGCCTTCCGAGCCAATGCCGAGCAGATACGGGCGAGGCTCCCGGCCCTGGTCCAGTTGGTGCTGGATGCCTTTCACGCCATCGATCTTGTCTTTAAGTGCTGCCCCCTCACCCCCGACCGCCCCGGCATAGTCGGCCTCCAGGCTGCTCAACAGCAGTGGCAGGTAGGTCCGATTGGCCTTGTCGCGGTCAACTGCTGGAATCCCGTCGCGGTTCCCAATCTGCTGCGGGTAGTCGTGGATCAGCTCGGCCTGCAGGCTGGGGGAGAGCCCCGCCCACCATGTCTGCACGGCCTCGGGTGAGGCCTTCTCTTGCGGCATTCCGAGCTCGGACAACAGCTCGCGGTTGAGCCCGTTCGCAGTCGCCAACTCCAGCAGACCGGCGCTCCAGTCGCCCTTGGCACACCGCTTGGCCGCGTCGGTGAAGAGCTTGATCGCCGCCGCGTATTCCTTGTCGACTGCCTGCGCCGCACCTAGGGCATCGCCAATCCGGTCAGCGTACTCCTGGGCGTGGGCCACGTGGTCACGGTTCATCATCGCCACGTCGCCCGGCGCCAGGTGGCTGATGTCGATAGTCGGGGCGGTGACCGCACCATCGTCGGCGACCTTGTAACCAGCCTCCGTGGCGTCTGCAACGGCTTCCCTAAGCCGGCCCTGTTGGGCGGCGAGCTCCTCACCGCAGGCCCTCAGCACGGTACCTACACCATCGAGTTCTTGCTTGGCTACATTCAGGTCACGCTGCATCCGGGCGAGCCGATCGGCGGCGGATTCGGCAGCCACCCCACCCCAGACGCCCTCCTGCGAGATGGGACGGTGCAGATACTTGCCGAAATCACAGGCGTGAGCGGTGAAGCGCTCTGCCAGCCCGTCCCAGGCGTCGCCGGCATCGGTCAGCAGAAGCGGCTTGGCATCACGGAGTTCCGAGACTCGCATGCGTCAGCGCCCTCCATTCGCCAGCGGGGGCGTCGTGAGTCCAGGAGCGTACGGGCCGGGGGAGCCCGGGGTGTAGGGGTTGAGGCCGAGAAACGAATTGCGACGCTCCTGGTCCTCTCGGGTGAAGCTCTTACTGGAATTGCTGACCGCGTCCGCGGCGCCCCCCACCATGCCTGCCAAAGAACGCAGTGCCTTCGTCCACGCCTCCAGGCAGTCATCGATCGCTTGAGCGGACTGAAAACCGGCCAGTCCGGCGACCGCCGCGTCCGTCGGCGCGAACAAAGCCTTGATGTTTTCCGGCATGTCCTGGGCAACCTTGTGCGCGGCGTCACCCGCCTTCCGCACCTCACCTGGTTCGATCCAGAACCCCTGCGTTCCGCCGCCGATCGGTGTGGACACACTTACCCCCTCAGTGTCTGGATATCCGTAGGCTAACCACCGGGGTCTTCCTTGGCCCTGAGTATGCGTGCTCAGGGCCAAGGAGGGCGGTGGGCCGTCCCAAGATTCATGGAGTCCATGGTCCAAGGACGATCGTTAATCTTTATTGATCAATCGTCGGCCCGCGGAACAACCCGTCGACCACTCTGCTGCCAGGTTTTATCTGATGATTGAAGGCTCATAGGAACAACAAGGGACTCCTCATGGAATCAGCTCCTCGGCTCTTCACCATATGGATGTCCGCCGTGGGGTGGGTTGGAGCCGGGAGGGGTGGTGGGAGGTGCCCCGAAGAAGGGTGGCGTGGACTTCTGCTGAGGATGGACCGGCTGGTGCGGGTTAGGACTCGGAAGTTGGTACGTAGACGCAGGCGGCGCGGCTGCAGTAGTGGTGCGCCGACGAGAGTGAACGACCAAGGCGGCGGCGATTACACCGATGAGCGCAACTGCGCCGACGCCTAGTCCGATCCAAAGACCCGTATTACCGCTGCTGTCATCGGGCGCGGAGGCTGCCGCGGCTGGCCTTTCGTCGTTCGCTGAACCCCCGGGCGCCTTGGAAGGCTTGGCGGAAGGGCTAGGGCTCGGCTTCTCGGCCGCCGCGAGGTCGGGGAGCGGGTACACGTCGGCCGGGCCGGGATCGCCCGGGGTCTTCAGGGCGATGCGGGGGCGGACGATGCCATAGCCGACATAGTTGTTGCGCTTGGCACCGCTGGTCGGTGCGCCGGCCGTGTTCAGCATGACGCGGAGGACCTGGTTGTTGGTCCAGTCGGGATGCTTGGCCCAGATAAGAGCAGCGGAGGCGGAGGCCAAGGCGGTGGCGTCGCTGGTTCCGCTCGTCTTGCACAGCTGAGTTCCGCCTGTGCAGGGGTGAACCATGTCGATTCCGGGTGCCGTGAGATCGATCTGCGGCCCGTGCTGGGACTCGTCAGTCTTCTTCGAGTCGTGGCCAATGGCGCCTACGCCGACGACCCCTGGTGTTCCAACCGGATATTCGAGCAGGTTGGCCCCCTCGCCACTATTGCCTGCCGCAGCGAAGATCAACGAGCCCTTGCCGAGCGCGTACTTCACCGCATCCGTGAGCGCCTGGGAACCCGCCTGTGCACCCAGCGAAATATTGATGACCTTTGCACCATGTTCTACCGCGTACCGAATCGCTACGGGAGCAACTCTGTTGAACTTTGCGTCCCCATCCGCCTGGGTTGCCCCAACTCCAGAATCGGGCATACGGACCGGCAGAATCTTCACTCCTGGCGCAAGGCCGAACGCACCGTTCCCTCCGTTACTCCGGCCCGTTCCTGCGATCAGACCGGCCATGCTCGTGCCGTGACCGTCATAGTCGGTGTGCTCGTCACCCGCGACATCCGGCTCCAGGTTCTTCCCCTTGAGGACCTGTCCCACCAGGTCAGGATTGGCCGGGTCTACCCCGCTGTCGAGTACAGCAACGACGACGCCCTTACCCGTACTCGTCTTCCACATCTCGTCCGCCCTCATGGCATCGAGATGCCACTGCATGGAACGCGTGGAGTCGGCAAACGCGGGCACAGCAGAACCGCCTACCAGGAGTAGGCCCAACGCAGCCGCCATCGTGGATCGCCGTCGTATCGGTCCCCTGCCCCTGATGCGCATCCGAGTCCTTCGTGAGTTCTCTATTGATCAGTCAATGACCGGCGGAACAACCCGTCGGCCCCCCTGTTGCCAGGTCTCATCGTCCTCGACCAGATAGTCCGGACGCCGGTCACCCTCGTCACGCCCTGCCGCGTGCATCCGAGAACCCTGAGGGGCGAGCCCGCCGCCCCGTCCTGCTAGCCCTGTGCCACGGTCAGGATCTCCCGGAGCGCTGCCTCTCACCAGGCCTGACCCTCCCGGAGTGAACGGGCGTGTACTCGCACGGCCCTGCTGCGATCCTCCGACGGCACCGCCTGCCTCACCGGCCAAACGACGGCCGCCGCCGCCGACTGCGTTCGGGGAGACGCCGGGGCCGATGCCACCCCCCATCCCTGGTGCCCGCCCCATGGGCGCTGAGCCGTGGGCGTTCTCGCTACCGACGACTGTCCCACGCGGAATACCGACGGCGGGACGTCCTAGGCCCGGGGGCGCAACGCGGCCACCGGTAATCCCGTTGGGACCGGAGGGTCGGCCCACGAGGCCAGGGCCAACCGGATTCACACCTGGGGCAGAGACTGGCGGACGTGGCGTCCCTATCCTTCTGCCCCCTCCACTCGTATCGCGCGGCGCGGAGGTACCAGTGTTGGATACGGGTGGAATGACGCCCACCGTCTGCGGGAGAACGGTGTCGGGTCTTGGCCCGGCCGACGGCAGCAGCGGATTGGCAACCGGGGCGGACGGTTTATCCGGCAACACGGCCAGTCCGTCAATCCCCATGTCCACCGGTCGCGACACTGACGGCGCCCCGGCACGCGGGGAGATACCTACGCCCCCAGCGGACGCAGTCACACTAGTTGCTGCTTCGGCCTCGCGCCCCGGCGCAACCGCGTAACCCGTGCCGCTGGGGGCAGGCGCTGCCCCTGGCCCAATGTGTTTGTCTTGTTGTCCATCGCGCCTCTCAGCAAACTGCGGCGCAATCACCTGCGGCATCGCCGGGAACACCGGCTTCTCCAGAGCCTTCATCTGCGACGAAGAGAAGGCATACGTATCCGCCAGCTTCATCATCTGCGAAGCTGCCTCTTGGCGGTTGTTCTCCCTGTCCGTGATCAACGTCTCTGCGGACTTCTTCGCCACCGCCGACGCATCAGGGTCGTTTCGCGCGGCGAGAGCGGCCTCCAGATTCGCCCGTGCACCCGCCTGCGTCCGAGGAATCGATGCCTGCACCGACGCGATCGCGGTCGATGTCTCACCCAGCCACTTGGATGCGCCCTCGCTGTAATCCCCCAGGCGCAGCGTCGCATTGGCCAGATCTGCACTCCACGTACGGAATGCATCGGCCCCTTTACCCTTCCACTCCACCCACTGCGGGCGGATCTTCAGGTCCTCGGCGATCTTGTGGATCTCCGACGCCGCGCTCAAGAGGCGGTCCGCCGCGCCCTGGATCTCGCCGCTGTTGGCCGCGTCCAGCCACTCCAGCATCTGCTCGTGGCTCATGCCGTCAAAGATCGAGCTCACGTCGCTGCCTCTCCCGTCCCCGTAGTCCCCGTGCAGGGCAATTCGTCACGCATCACGTGCCCGCGCCGCCGGCCGTGTCCTCCGGCGGAGTCGTCGGCCTCTCCGACCGACCCGAATGCTCCTCGCCATGCTTTGCTGCCGCGGCCTGTTCGGCCTTGTGGTGGGCGTTCGTACTGCCCTGGATCGCGAGCATGCGGTCTCGGACGTCCAAGTCGACGTTCTCGTAGCCCTTGTGGGCTCCGAGGACAGCGATACTCATGCCCTCGATGGAGTCGGACAGCAGCTGGGACAGCCCCTCCAGCTCCTTGATGACCTTGGAATACGAGCCATGGAGGAGGTCCGCCTCCTCCCACTCGCCCTTGCCGCCACCGAACCGGTCCCGCCCCATCGTGTCCTCGCCGACCTTCCCCGGGCCTGCCGGAGAGGCCCTGAGGTCGTGGAGGAGTCCGTCGATGCGGTCGCGGAACTTCGTGAACGACGAGAGTTCGGTGAACAGTTCGCTCGCGGCGCCCGGGGAGATCGCCCCGGCTGCCCCTACGGCACCGATGACGCCCCATGGGTACGCCTGTGATTCCGCCCCCGGATCGCTCTGGCCCACAGTGCCCTCCCCCGATTGGCAACAGCCTTTTGCCGCCTCGAGGTTCACCTTAGTCAGCGGTGGTGACACTGCGCACCTCCGGGTTGCACCTGCAACCCGGATCACGCCATCCGTACCGGGCTCAGGAGTTGGGGGCCGCCACCGCCGCCTGGGGTCTGATGGGGAGGCGGTTTATCGGGCGGCCGGTGGCGGCGCGTACGGCTGCGGCCACTGCTGCCGGGGACGTCACCACGGGGATCGCCGAGGCGGGCTTGGCGCCGAAGGGGGCCACCACGTCGCGCTCTTCGATGAGTTTGACGATGCGAATTTCGGGTGCGTCCAGGGCGGTCGGGAGCGCGTAGCCGGTGAGGTCGGGGTGGCGGATCAGGCCGCGGGCGCTGCGGAGGTTCTCGGTGAGGGCGGCGCCGATGCCCTGGGTGATGCCGGCCTCGATACGGGTCGTCAGCTGGGACGGGTTGAGGATCCGGCCGACATCCTGGGCGATCGCCATCTCCACGACCCGGACGGAGCCGAGTTCGATGTCGACGTCCACCACCGCGCGGATCGCGCAGAAGGCGAGGCCGACGAAGGCGTCGCCCTGGCCGGATTCGTCGAGGGGTTCGGTCGGGTGGGGGCGGCACTGGGCGGTGGCCCAGAGTTCCTTGCCGTCCATCGCTTCCGTGACCGTCGTGGACAGCACACCGTCGTACGAGGTGATCTTGCCGTCGGAGATCTGCAACAGCTCCGTGGACATGCCGAACTTGTGGGCCAGGGGCTGGAGGAGCTGGGTGCGGACCATCTTGGCGGCGCGTTCCACCGCCCCGGCCGACACCCAGGTGTGGCGGCCGTGCGTCGCCGGACCCGCCGGGGGCTGGTCGGTGTCGACGGACGCCACGTGGACCTCTTCGATGCCCAGGGTCTCCTGGACGACCTGGCGGGCGAGGGTCGAGAAACCCTGGCCCGTCTCGACCGCCGCGCAGATGACCGTGGCGATGCCGTCGTGGACCCTGACCGTGGCCGTGGAGACCTCGTCGGTGCCCTCCGCGCCGAGCATGTGGACCATGCCGAGCGCGTAGCCGACCCCTCGGCGCACCGCACCGGGTTCGCCCGCGCCCTCGGGGCCGCCGGGCAGCAGCCAGTCGTCCTCCGGGGCGTCCTTGGGGAGGGCCGGGAGGGGGAAGTCCCGTACGGAGGTGAGGAGTTCGGAGACGGGCGCGGGGCAGGTCACCGTCTGGCCGGTGGGCAGGATGTCGCCGGTGGACAGGGCGTTGCGCAGGCGCAGTTCGGCCGGGTCGATGCCGAGCTTGGCGGCCAGCTTGTCCATCTGGCCCTCGTACGCCGCGCAGACCTGCATCGCGCCCTCGCCACGCACATGGCCCGAGGGCGGGTTGTTCGTACGGACCGCCCAGCCCTCGATGAACGCGTGCGGGACGACGTACGGGCCGCAGGCGAACGCGACCGCCGCGGCCAGCGACTCGGACGACGAGTCGGCGTACGCGCCCGCGTCGAGGAGGATCTGCGCCTCGACCTTCACCAGCCGCCCGTCGGCGTCCGCGTGGTGGCGGTAGCGCAGCAGCGTCGGGTGGCGGTGGGAGTGGCCGAGGAAGGACTCCTCGCGGGTGGCGGCCAGTTTGACCGGGCAGCCGGTGCGCAGGGCGAGCAGGCCGAGCGGAAGCTGGAAGCCGGGTTCCTCGCGGTCGCCGGTCGCGCCGGGGACACCCGTGACGACGACCTTCACCCGGTCCGGTTCGAGACCGAAGCAGGCGGCGGCGAGATCGCGGTCGGTGTGCGGGTCGGTGGAGGCGGTGTAGATCTCCACCCCGCCGTCGGGACGGGGCACGGCGAGTCCGGCCTCGGCACCGATCGGGGCCGGGTCCTGACGGCCGATGCGGTACAGGCCCTCGACGACGACCTCGCCGGTGGCGTCCGGGTCCCCGTAGCGCAGCGGGATGTGGCGGATCAGATTGCCGTCGGGGTGCAGCGGTTCGGCGGCGAAGGCCTTCTCCGGGTCGGTGACCGGTTCGAGGACCTCGTACTCGACGGCGATGGCCGCGGCGGCGAGCCTGGCCGTGTCGGGATGGTCGGCGGCGACCGCGGCGATCGGCTCGCCGTGGTGGCGGACCAGGTCGGAGGCGAAGACCGGGCGGTCGACGACTCTGCGGCCGTACGAGCCCTCCCCCGGGATGTCCTCGTGCGTGATGACGGCCCGTACCCCCGTCATCTCGACGGCGGCCGAGGTGTCGATGGACAGGATGCGGGCGTGCGGGTGCGGGGAGCGGAGGACCGCCGCCCAGAGCAGGCCCTCGGCCCAGAGGTCGGCGGCGTACGGGAAGGTGCCCTCGGTCTTGGCGCGCGCGTCGGCGGGCGGCAGCGAGACGCCCAGGCCGAGTGCGGGCGGCTCGGTCTCGGGGCCTTCGGTCGCCGGGGTGGTGATCCGTGTGCTGGTCGCGTTGGCAGCGGTGGCTGCGTCGTTGCTCACGCCATGCCTCCGTCCTGCGGGTGCGACTGGACGCTACCGGCGCCGGGGGCCGCCTGGTGCGGGATGCGGGCCTCGTCGGGCTCCGGGGACGTGGAGTCCGACGAGGCGGGGTCGGTGGTCGCCTCGCGGCCTGCGACGACCTCGTTGACGGCGTCGAGGACGCCGCGGTAGCCGGAACAGCGGCAGAGGTTCCCACAGAGCGCCTGGCGCGTCTCCAACTCGCTGGGGGCGTGGTTGCCCTCCAGCAGATCGTGGACGGTCATGGCCATGCCGGGGATGCAGAAGCCGCACTGGACGGCGCCGCACTTGGCCAGGGCGCGCTGGACGTCGGACGGCTCGCCGTCCACGGCGAGGCCCTCGACCGTACGGACCTCGCTGCCGGCCGCGGTCGCCGCGGGGACCAGGCAGGAGGCGACCAGCCGGCCGTCCACCTGGACGTTGCACGCGCCGCACTCGCCCTGCGAGCAGCCGTCCTTGGCACCGGCGAGGCCGAGGCGCTCACGGAGCACGTAGAGGAGCGACTCGCCGATCCAGGCGTCGGTGACGGGGCGGTCGGCGCCGTTCACATGCAGGACGTAGGAGGCGGCGGGGTGTTCGCTGGGGGCGCCGAGCAGCCCGGTATCGGCCTGCTCGGAATCGGCCGGCTCGGAATCGGCCCGCCCGGTTTCGACCGACGGCTCGGATTCGACCGGCTCGGTTTCGACCGGCTCGGTTTCGACCGGTCCGGATTCGACCGGCGGGGAGTCTGCCGGTCGGGAGTCTGCCGGTTGGGATTCCGGGGAGTCGGTGGCGGGCGGCCCGGATTCCGGGGACTCGGTGTCGGTGGCGGCGTCGGCGGCGACGTCGTGCGACTCGTCGAGGGCCGTCTCCGGTGGCTGTCCGGCCGGGTACGGCTCGGGCGCGGCCTCCGCCGGATGCTCGGAGGGAGCCTCGCCCGCGGCGGTGGCCGGGGCGGTGTCGGGGGCGATGGCGGGGGCCGTCTCCTGCGCGAGGTCCGCTTCGGGGACGGATACGGAGCCGTCCCCGACGGGCTCCGTATCCGGTGCTGCCTCGGGGGCCTGTGCTGCCTCGGCGGCCTGCTCGAATTCGACTCCCGGCGCGTGCTCCGGCTCGATGTCGGCCGGGGGTGCCGGTTCCGCCACGAGCTCGGGCTCAGGACCGGGCTCCGAGGCGGGCTGCTGCGTCGCCCACGGTGCGGGCGCCCCGCCCGGCAGCGTGGCCGGCGGAGTCCGGTCCCCGTACCACTGGGCAGCCAGGGCCGAGGCGGCGAACTCGCCGGACTCCTCCGGGAGATCACCGTCGGCGACCGGGATCGTCCACTGACCGGTGTGGCCATCGTGGTTGGAGTGGTTGGAGTGGTTGGCGTGGGTGGCGTGACCGGTGTGGTCAGCCTGGTCGGCTTGGCCCGCGTTACCTGCGTTACTTGCGTTACCTGCGTGACCCGCGTGGTCGGCCTGACCGGTCTGACCGGCCTGACCGGTGTGGACGCCGAACTCCGTGGACTCGGTGAAGTTCCACTGGCCCGTGGCCGCCGGCGTCTCCCGGTACTGCTCCTGCGAGAACGGATCGTGAGGGGTCTGAGGGGCCTGAGGGGTCTGAGGCACCTGAGGCGCATCAGGGGACTGCTGGTACTCGTACCCGTAGTCGTACGGGCCCTGCTGCTGGTTCGGGTCCGGCCAGTGCACCGTCCCGGGTGCCGGCTGTTCCGCTGCCGTACCGCGCTCCTGCTGGCTCTGCGTCTGCACGACCCAGCTGCCCGTGGCCGACGGGTCGAGCCCGGCCGCCGGTGTCAGCGGCAGGATCATCGGCGGTACGTAGCCCTGGCCGGGTGCGGCCAGCGGGATGTTCGCCAGGTCCTCCGGCGGCAGGTGGACGAAGGCGGTCGCCCCGTCGTCGTACTCGCCGCCCTGCGGCGTCGGCTGCCAGCTCCCGTGCTGCAGGTGCTCCTGCTGCCCGTGCTGTTCGTTGTGGTCCTCGTTGCTCACGACAGTGCCCTCCCCAGCGCGCGTCGGGCCAGCGCGGCGACGGTCCGCCGCAGATGCAGTACGGCGGGGGGCAGCGGTGACGCCTCTCCCCCGTCGGCGGGCGGTACCTGGTCCGGGATGCAGGCCGCGGCGACGTACTCGCCGAAGGCGGCCAGCGCGTCGGGAGCCAGGCCCCGTTCGCCGTCCCAGTCGATCAGTGAGGCGATCCAGCGTTCGGCCTCCAGCGGCCGCAGCGGCATCGGCGCGATGGCGCCGACCGCGCAGCGCACCCCGCGCCGGGCCGGGTCCAGGACGATCGCGACGGATGCGGTGGCCCGGCCGGGACCGGTGCGGCCGGTGGCCTTCAGGAAGACCTGGGGGGCGTGCAGCAGCGGGACCCGGACGAAGCCGATGAGTTCGGCGGGTTCGAGCATGTCGCGGCCGGCCAGCAGGTGCGAGACCGGGATCTCGCGGCGGGCGCCGCCCGGACCCGCGATGACCAGCTCGGCCTCCAGCGCGGCGAGCACCGGCAGGGCGTCGCCGGTCGGGGCCGCGGTGGCGATGTTGCCGCCGAGCGTTCCGGCGTTACGGATCTGGGGCGGGCCCGCGGCGCGTGCCGACGCGGCCAGCGCGGGGATGAGGGCGGCGAAGTCGGGCCGCCCCATGCGTGCGTGGGTGAGTCCGGCGCCGAGCAGGGCGTGGCCGTCCTGGTAGTGCCAGCCGCGCAGCTCGCTGATCCGGCCGAGGCCGACCAGGCCGGAGGGGCGCAGCAGCCCCTTGTTGACGGCCGACATCAGGTCTGTACCGCCTGCCACGGGAACGGCGGCGGGCATGGCGCCGAGCGCCGCCACGGCCTCGTCGAGCGAGGCCGGCAGCGTCACGGACTGCGTCGCCTGCGGTGCGTGCGTGGTCAACCCAGCTGCCCCTTCCCGGTGTCCCGGCTGTCCGGCTGTTTCGCCGTACGGTACGTGCTCGAAGCCTGGACGTGGCAACTCTGGCACATCTTCGGATCGGACCGACGCGAGGGTCCGCGAAGGGCGTATCCATCCCCGATCAGGGGAATGTTCCCGTTTCGGCATGCTTCGGTCCGCTTCGGCGCAGAGTGTGAATTGTGACTCTTCGCCACGCCTTGCCGTCGATTGTTCCGTTGCGGTGGCCGTTGCGGTGTTCCGTTCCGGCAGGGCGAGTTCCGGCAGGGCGAGTTCCGGACAAAAAACTGCCGGCCGGCACGCCCGCTTCGGGGCGCGCCGGCCGGAGTCCGGGTGCGGTCGGATCACACGTTCGGCGGCGCCCCGTCGATGGGTCGTCCCAGCACACCGGGGCGCTGCTGCCGGGGCAACGGACCACCCGGCGGCCGGTAGTCGACACCGAGGGCGTCAAGCCGGGCGTAGTGCGTGGTCATTCGGCGCTCGAAGCCCGCGAAGTCCCGGTCGCCGGGGGCGGGCAGCGGCGACCAGGCGACCTCCGCGAACGCCGCGAGGCGCGGGAAGACCTGGTAGTCGACGCGGGCCCGGTTCTGCATCACCTCGGTCCAGACATTGGCCTGGGTGCCCAGGATGTGACGGGCCGCCTCCTCGGAGAGGCCCGCCGGTACGGGTTCGAAGCGGTAGACGTCCTCCAGGGTGCGGACGAAGCCGATGGGCATCGGCTCGTCGGGGCCGCCGTCCTGACGGTGGTCCAGGTACACGTGCTGCTCCGGGCACATGACGACGTCGTGGCCGGCCTCCGCGGCGGCGATGCCTCCCCCGTAACCCCGCCAGGACGACACGGCGGCGCCCGCCGGGAGGCCACCCTCCAGGATCTCGTCCCAGCCGATCAGCCGACGTCCGCGGGCGGTGAGCCAGGTGTCGAAGTGCCGGATGATCCAGGACTGCAGCTCGTCCTCGTTGGCCAGGCCGAATTCGTCGATCCGGGCCTGGGCGACCGGCGACTCCTTCCACTGGTCCTTGCGGCATTCGTCGCCGCCGATGTGGATGAACGGCGAGGTGGCGGCGGGGAAGAGGTCGAGCACCTCTTCGAGGACGCCTTCGAAGAAGCGCAGGGTGTTGTCAGTGGGGGCGAGTACGTTCGCGTTGATGCCCCAGGTGTCCCAGACGGAGAGGGTGGTGGTGTCGATGACGTCGGTGTTGCCCAGTTCGGGGTACGCGGCGATGGCGGCCTGCGAGTGGCCCGGTACGTCGATCTCGGGGACGACGCGGATATGCCGCTCGGCGGCGTACGCGACGATCTCGCGGATGTCGTCCTGTGTGTAGTGGCCGCCGTGCGGGGTCTCGTCCCACAGCTCGGACGCCCGGTGGCCGTGCTTGGTGCGGGGCCGCCAGGAGCCGATCTCGGTGAGCCGCGGGTAGCGCTTGATCTCGATGCGCCAGCCCTGGTCGTCGGTGAGGTGGAAGTGGAAGACGTTCAGCTTGTGCGCGGCGAGGAGGTCGAGATAGCGCAGGACGTCGTCCTTGGGCATGAAGTGCCGTGCCACGTCGAGCATCATGCCGCGCCAGGCGAAGCGGGGGCTGTCCTCGATGTCCGTGAAGGGGATCGCGCGCCGCGCGCCGGGGCTGACGGGCGCTCGGCGGAAGGCTTCGGGGCCCAGGAGCTGACGGAGGGTCTGCGCGCCCCAGAAGACCCCGGCGGGGCTGCCTCCGGTGATCTCGACGCTCCCGCCGGTGCCGGTGCTCAGCCGGTAGCCCTCCGGCTCCAGTGCCGGGTCGATGGCCAGCCGGACGGTGTTCGCGGCGGACCGACCGCTCGGGACGGGCTCACCGCTCGCTGCGAGCCCGTCGTTCGCGGCGGGCTCGCCGCCCGGGGCAGTCGGCTGCGGGGCGAGCGGCAGGCCGAAGGCGGCACCGAGCGTGGTACGCAGCCAGCGTTCGGTGCTCTCCGTGCCGGGGGCCGCCGTGATGGTGGTGGACGGGTCGAGCTGGAAGCCGCGCCGCCCTTCACCACCGACGCGCACGGGTGCCGGGATCAGGTCGGTGATCGGGGCGGCGGTCTGGTCGGTGGTCGGGTCCATGTCCATGTCCATGGCGTCAGTCCTTTACCGCTCCGCCGAGTCCGGAGACCAGGCGGCGCTGTACGAGTACGAAGAAGACCAGCACGGGAATGGTCATCACCGTCGAGGCTGCCATGATCCCTCCCCAGTCGTTCTCATCGGGTTTGAAGAAGACCAGCAGCGCCATGGGGAGCGTCGACTGGGAGGTGTCGCTGATGATGAACGACTTCGCGAACAGGAAGTCGTTCCAGGTGGAGATGAACGAGAAGACGCTGGTCGCCACGAGGCCGGGGAAGACCAGCGGGAAGAGGATCTGCCACAGGAAGCGGGTGCGGCTCGCCCCGTCGATGTACGCGGCTTCCTCCAGCGCGTCCGGTACGGCCTTGACGAAGCCGCGCAGCATCCAGATCGCGAACGGCAGCGAGAAGGCGAGGTGCGGCAGGATCAGCGAGCCGAGCGTGTTCAGCTGGCCGAAGTCCCGCATCAGGAAGAACAGCGGGATGGTCAGCGCCTCGACCGGCACCATCTGCGCGACCAGGAACATGATCAGCAGCGTGGTGCGGAAGCGGAACCTGAATCGGGTCACCGCCGTCGCCGCCAGGAAGGCGATCAGCGCGGAGGCGATGACGACTGTTCCGGCGACCAGCAGGCTGTTGAGGAAGTACCGCCCGAAGTCGTTCTGTTCGAAGACCCGGCGGAACGAGTCCAGGGACGGCGACAGCGTCCACGGGCGGGGGTCGGTGGACTGGATCTCGCCGGCCGGTTTGAGGGCGGAGAGCACCATCCAGTACAGCGGGAAGGCGACCGCGGCGGCGATCAGCAGGGCCGCGGCCTCGGCGGCCAGCCGGCCGGGTCTGCGGATGCGCAGCATGCTCCGTGCGCTCACAGTTCCTCCCCCTGGCGCCGCACCAGGCGCAGATGGACGAGCGTGACGGCCAGCAGGATCACCAGCATCACGACGCCGATCGCCGAGCCGAGGCTGTACTGCGAGGACGCGAACGCCTTCTGGTACGCGTACACGTTGAGCACCAGGTTCTGGCCGGCGATGCCACCGCCGTTGGTCATGACGTAGATCTGGGTGAAGACCTTGAAGTCCCAGATGATCGACTGGATGGTGACGACGACGAGGATCGGCCGCAGCATCGGGGCCATGACCGACCGCCAGATCCGCCACTGCGAGGCACCGTCCAGCGCCGCCGCCTCCAGCACCTCGGTGGGGATCGCCCGGATGCCCGCGTACACCGTCACCATGACGAACGGGAACGAGCACCACAGGACTTCCAGGAGCACCAGGGCGAAGGCGCTGTAGCGCCCGTACGTCCAGGAGTGGTCGCCGAGCCCCAGCACCCGGTTGACCGGGCCGAAGTCCGGGTCGAAGAGAAACACCCAGACGGTGGACCCGGTGATCGCCGGAGTCGCCCAGGCGCCGAGCGCGGCCATCATCAGCGCGAGCCGCGGCAGGGCCCGGATGCGGGTCAGCAGGACGGCGAGCGCGCAGCCGACGAGGAGGGTGGCCAGTACGCAGGTGGCGGCGAAGACCACGGTCGCCAGGAGCACCTGCCAGAACTGGCTGTCGCCGAAGAGCGTCGCGTAGTTCCCGAACCCCTGGAAGGTGGTCGGTTCACCGCCGCTGACCTGGGCCTGGGTGTACTCCAGGAAGGAGATCAGACCGAGTTGGTAGATCGGGTAGACGAGCAGCCCGCCGAGGAGGACGAGTGCGGGCAGGAGATAGAGCCAGGGGGTCCAGCCGGAGCGGCGCGCGGGCGAGGCCGGGCGGCGCCGCCGGAGCGGGCGGGTGGAGGTGCCGCCCGCTCCGGACGTGCCGGGCGCTTTGTACGCCGTGCTGTTCGCGGTCATGATCAGCCCGCGTCGGCGAACGCGGCGTCCATCTTCTTCGCCGCGTCGTCCGAGGCCTTCGCCACGTCCTCCCGGCCGCTGACGATCTCCTGGAACATCGTCGGCAGGACCAGCGAGGAGTCGATCTGGCCCCAGCCGGGCGAGGCCGGGACGAACTTCGCCCCCGCGCCGAGCGTCTTGACGAACGGCTCGACGAACGGCTCCTTCTTCGCGGCCGCGGCCCGCACGTCGGTGTACGTCGGCAGGAAGCCCATCGCGTCGAACATCTTCGTCTGCGTCCGCTTGCCGGTCAGGGACTTCATCAGGTCCACGGCGAGGGTGCGGTGCGAGCTGCTCTTCAGTACGCCGATGTTGTTCCCGCCCGCGAACGCGGGGGCGACGGACCCCTCGGCGACACCGGGCAGCGGCACCACCGCGTACTTGCCCTTCACCGACCCCGCCTCGACGGCCGTGTGGCTGAAGTCGCCGCCGATCGCCATGGCGGCCTTGCCGGAGGCGAACGCGGTGACGGTCGCATTGCCGCCCATGGCCGCGCACTTGGCGGCCGGACAGTTGTCGTCGCCGAAGAGCGAGGTGTAGGCCTCGATGCCCTTGCGGGCCTTGTCGCTGTTGATGGCCGCCTGGTACGTACCGCCGCTCTCGGCGGCGAGTTCGCCGCCGGCCGCCCAGATGAACGGCATGGCGCCGTAGGTGTACGCGCCGCCGACCGCCAGTCCGTACAGGTCCGGCTTCTTCTTGTGGATCTTCTTCGCGGTGGAGATCAGCTCGGCCTGGGACTTGGGGGCCTCGATCCCCAGCTCCTCGAAGACGTCCGTGCGGTAGTACAGGGCCCGTACGCCGACGAAGAGCGGGGCTCCGTAGATCTTGCCGCCGACCGTCACGGACTGCTTGGCGGTCGGGTCGGTGTCCTTGGCCTCGTCCCAGGCGGCGAACTCGGCGCTCACATCGGCGAGTCCGCCGTCCTTGACGTATCCGGCGGTGTCGGTGTTGCCGTACTCGATGAGGTCCGGGGCGCTCTTGGGGTCGTTGAACGCCGCCTTGATGCGCTGCGCCCGGGTGTCGACCGGTATGTACTCGATCTCGACCTCCGCGTCCTTGTGGGCCTTCTTGAAGTCGGCGACCGCCGCGTCGACGACCTGCTCCTTGGGCTTGTTGCCGACTTCCTGGAACAGCCAGACCCGCAGCGTGCCGGTCTTCTCGTCCCCCTTGGCTCCGGTGTCGGAGGTCTGCGGCGCGCAGGCGGTGGCGGTGAGACCCGCCAGCACAAGCGCCGCGGCCGGGGCGGCAATTCGGGCAGACAGCTTCATCCGGGAACCCCTCCGGTAGGCGTTGCAACATACGCAACTTGCGTTTCGTTCTGCACAACTGGCAGGAGAGTAGGTGCGCACGCAGACGCCGACAAGTGGTCTCTACCACTCTGTGACCCGGGGAAGCAGTCCGTGCAACGCAAAAGGCCCCCGGGGCGCGCTTCAACGCGCGCCCCGGGGGCCCGAAGCAGTGGTCGCCGGACGGCTCCGGACTACTTCTTGTCCTTGCCGCCCTTGCCCTTGTCCTTGTCGCCACCGGCGCCCATGGACTCGTAGATCTCCTTGCACATGGGACAGACCGGGTACTTCTTGGGGTCGCGCCCCGGTACCCAGACCTTCCCGCACAGTGCGACCACGGGGGTGCCCTCCAGGGCACTCGCCATGATCTTGTCCTTCTGGACGTAATGGGCGTAGCGCTCGTGGTCGCCGTCGCCGTTCGACACCTGCGGCGTCGGCTCCACGAGGGTTCCGGTACCTGCCCCGCGCTCGGGCTCAAGAGTGCTCATAACCGCCAAGGGTACCGACAGCCCGGAGCTTCAGTTCAGCGAAGGGTCGTCCGGATAGGTGGCGATCATCGCCAGTTCGCTGCGCTGACGGCGCAGGACCGCGCGCCAGAGGTGTTCCGGGCGCGGGGAGGAGACGTCCCCGGGTTCGGACTCGACCACGTACCAGGCGCCCTCGGTCAGTTCGGTCTCCAGCTGACCGGGTCCCCAGCCCGCGTACCCGGCGAAGATCCGCAGCGAGCCGAGCGCCGCGGCCAGCAGCTCCGGCGGTGCCTCCAGGTCCACCAGGCCGATCGCCCCGTACACCCGGCGCCAGCCGAGCGGCCCCTCGTCGCCGGGGATGACGGCCACGCCGAGCGCCGAGTCGAGCGAGACCGGGCCGCCCTGGAAGACGACGTCCGGTTCGCCGGTCAGGCCGGCCCAGGGCGTGAGGATGTCGACCACGCCGACCGGGGTCGGGCGGTTCAGGACCACGCCGAGTGAGCCCTCCTCGTCGTGGTCGAGGAGCAGCACCACCGCGCGGTCGAAATTCGGGTCCGCGAGCGCGGGTGTGGCCACGAGCAGTCGCCCTGTGAGCGAGGACACCTCGGTCATGGCAGAAATGATCCCGCATCTTCGCTCCTTGCGGGCACCAAGTGGGCCGCCCGGTCCCCGGATGGGCCGCGGCGCAGCTCAGGGCGCACGGGTGCACGGGGAGCGCGCATTCCGGAGAACCATGCGGACGGTCACCCTCCGCAAGACCGGGGGAGCAGAGCGTGTTGTGGCGGATTCATGACGTTCGTACACCCCCTGTTCTCTTACGGAATGGGGGCAGTGGGCCATTACTCTTTCGTTTGGCCCCCTGCCCGACCACTCCGGAACGCGAGATTCATGACCGGCACAGACGATGTCCTGCTTGTCCACGGCGGAACCCCGCTCGAGGGCGAGATCCGCGTCAGAGGCGCCAAGAACCTGGTGCCGAAGGCAATGGTCGCCGCGCTGCTCGGCAGCGGGCCCAGCCGACTGCGCAACGTGCCCGACATCCGCGACGTGCGGGTGGTCCGGGGGCTGCTGCAGCTGCACGGTGTGACGGTCCGGCCCGGTGACGAACCGGGCGAGCTGATCCTGGACCCGACCCATGTGGAGAGCGCGAACGTCGCCGACATCGATGCCCACGCGGGCTCGTCGCGCATCCCGATCCTCTTCTGCGGCCCGCTGCTGCACCGGCTCGGCCACGCGTTCATCCCGGGGCTCGGCGGCTGCGACATCGGCGGCCGGCCGATCGACTTCCACTTCGACGTGCTGCGGCAGTTCGGCGCGACCATCGAGAAGCGGGCGGACGGGCAGTACCTGGAGGCCCCGCAGCGGCTGCGCGGCACGAAGATCCGGCTGCCGTACCCGTCGGTGGGCTCCACCGAGCAGGTGCTGCTGACGGCGGTACTCGCCGAGGGCGTCACCGAGCTGTCCAACGCGGCCGTGGAGCCGGAGATCGAGGACCTCATCTGCGTACTGCAGAAGATGGGCGCGATCATCTCGATGGACACCGACCGGACGATCCGGATCACCGGTGTCGACCGACTGGACGGCTATACGCACCGGGCGATCCCGGACCGCCTGGAGGCGGCCTCCTGGGCGTCCGCGGCCCTGGCCACCGAGGGCAACATCTACGTACGGGGCGCACAGCAGCGCTCGATGATGACGTTCCTCAACACCTTCCGCCGGGTCGGCGGCGCCTTCGAGATCGACGACGAGGGCATCCGCTTCTGGCACCCGGGCGGCGCGCTGAACGCCATCGCCCTGGAGACGGACGTGCACCCCGGCTTCCAGACCGACTGGCAGCAGCCGCTGGTGGTGGCGCTGACGCAGGCCTCGGGCCTGTCCATCGTCCACGAGACGGTGTACGAGTCGCGGCTCGGCTTCACCTCGGCGCTCAACCAGATGGGCGCGCACATCCAGCTCTACCGCGAGTGCCTGGGCGGCTCCGACTGCCGCTTCGGCCAGCGCAACTTCCTGCACTCGGCGGTCGTGTCCGGGCCGACGAGGCTGCAGGGCGCGGATCTGGTCATCCCGGACCTGCGCGGCGGTTTCTCGTACCTGATCGCCGCGCTGGCGGCGCAGGGCACGTCGCGGGTGCACGGCATCGACCTGATCAACCGCGGCTACGAGAACTTCATGGACAAGCTGGAGAAGCTGGGCGCGAAGGTGGAGCTGCCGGGCGGGGCGCTGGTCTGAGACCGGGCGGGGCGCCGGTCCGGGACCGGGCCGGGCCCTGTCGGGGACCGGGCGCCGGACGGCTGCTGACGGGGGTTCGGGGCGCCGCCCCGGGCCCCCGTTTCCTTGCCGACCGGGCCCCGGCCCCTCGATACCGGGCCGTAGAGGCCCAGAACGGGGCCTCTCGGGCCGGTACACCGAAGGGCGGTCACCCTGGTGGGGTGACCGCCCTTCGTCGCGCCTGTGGGGCTTACTTACCCTTGGCGGCTTCCTTGAGCTTGGAGCCCGCGGAGACCTTCACGCTGTAGCCGGCCGGGATGTTGATCGGGTCGCCGGTCTGCGGGTTACGAGCGGTGCGAGCGGCACGGTGGGTGCGCTCGAAGGTCAGGAAGCCGGGGATGGTGACCTTCTCGTCGCCCTTGGCGACGATCTCACCGACGGTCTCGGCGAGGGCGGCCAGCACGGCGTCGGCGTCCTTGCGAGTCACCTCGGCGCGGTCGGCCAGGGCGGCCACCAGCTCACTGCGGTTCATGTTGTTACTCCCGTGTTCTTCTTGCCTGTGAGGCGTGAGATCGAAGCCGATGCTGCCAGGGCCCTCGGACAGTCCCCGGACCCGGGTCTGTCGTCAGACCCTCGCGCCCGATTACGCATCCTGCCCCCACCTGCGGCGGTAACGCCAATCCGGCACCCTCCGGAGTCACACGAAAAGCACCAGTGCCTCTTCGTGGTGACGTTCCGTCGACTCTCCGAAAGCGTTCCGCAGCGGTTGCGGGCCTCGGCGGGACGCGCCGCCCGCCCACCCTAAAGGGGCGTTTGGGGCGCCGCGACCCGCGACGCGCCGTAGTCCGGACCGACGCGCGGCGCCGGGGGCGCGGACGACGCCGGCAGGAGGCCTGCCGGGTCCTGCCGACGGAGGGCGGGTCAGCCGAGGTCGCCCGAGGCCTTCGCGGTGCCGCCGGCCGCCCTCGCGGCGTCCCGGACGGCGCCGGCGACCGCTCCCGCGACCCGGTCGTTGAAGACCGACGGGATGATGTAGTTCGCGTTCAGCTCGTCCTCGGCGACCACGTCGGCGAGGGCGCGCGCCGCGGCGAGCATCATCTCCGTGTTGACGGTGCGGGACTGAGCGTCCAGCAGGCCGCGGAAGACACCCGGGAAGACCAGCACGTTGTTGATCTGGTTCGGGAAGTCGGAGCGCCCGGTGGCGACAACCGCCGCCGTCTGACGTGCGATTGCCGGGTCCACCTCGGGGTCCGGGTTCGCGAGCGCGAACACGATCGCACCGTCGGCCATGGCGGCGACATCGGCGCCGTCCAGCACGTTCGGGGCGGAGACGCCGATGAAGACGTCGGCGCCCACGACGGCCTGCTTGAGGGTGCCGGTCATGGACTCCGGGTTGGTGTTGTCGGCGATCCAGCGCAGCGGCGAGTCGGCGTCGGCGGAGACGAGGTCCTCACGGCCGGCGTGCACCACACCGTGGATGTCGGCGACGACGGCGTGCTTGACGCCAGCGGCGATGAGGAGCTTCAGGATGGCCGTACCGGCCGCTCCGGCTCCGGACATGACGACCCGTACGTCCCCGATTCCCTTGCCCACCACGCGAAGCGCGTTGGTCAGCGCGGCCAGGACGACGATCGCGGTGCCGTGCTGGTCGTCGTGGAAGACCGGGATGTCCAGGGCCTCGCGCAGCCGTGCCTCGATCTCGAAGCAGCGGGGGGCGGAGATGTCCTCCAGGTTGATGCCCGCGAAGCCGGGGGCGATCGCCTTGACGATCTCGACGATGGCGTCGGTGTCCTGGGTGTCCAGGCAGATCGGCCAGGCGTCGATGCCGGCGAACCGCTTGAAGAGGGCCGCCTTGCCCTCCATCACCGGGAGGGCGGCCATCGGGCCGATGTTGCCGAGACCGAGCACGGCGGAGCCGTCCGTCACAACTGCGACGGAGTTGCGCTTGATGGTGAGGCGGCGGGCGTCCTCGGGGTTCTCGGCGATGGCCATGCAGACCCGGGCCACGCCCGGGGTGTAGATCATCGAGAGATCGTCACGGTTGCGGATGGGGTGCTTGGACGCCATCTCGATCTTGCCGCCGAGGTGCATCAGGAACGTACGGTCGGAGACCTTGCCCAGGACGACACCCTCGATGCCGCGCAGACCCTCGACGATCTCGTCCGCGTGCGAGGTGGAGGTGGCCGCGATGGTCACGTCGATCCGCAGCTTCTCGTGACCGGAAGCGGTCACGTCGAGGCCGGTGACCGATCCGCCGGAGGACTCCACGGCCGTGGTGAGCTGGGAGACCGCTGTGCCGCTCGCGGGCACCTCCAGCCTGACCGTCATCGAGTACGAGACGCTGGGCGCCGTTGCCATGGCCGAGTCCTTCGCTTTCCTTAGCTTCATTGCCGCGCGACCGGGGCGCTCGCCTCGGACACGCTTCCCGATCGTCGCACCTACTGGCCGGTAGCCGGTAATGACTGCCACTCTTCGGAAAGTACTTTCCACCATACGAGATATGACCGCTTCAGCGGAACCCCCAACCGGCCCCGACCGGATTCGGTACCGGCCATCGCCGTGCGGCGGGGCACCACCTGCGCGGGAAACGGGGGCGCCCCCTGCGCGGGAACGGACTCCGCAAACAAGAACAGACCCGCGCCACCGGAAGGTGACGCGGGTCTGTCTTCTTGGTCAAGCGGCACCGACCCGCCATGCTCGCCTCGCGGCAAGTGGTCGCTCGTAGCGACGAAGGTTGGGCCCGGGGGCTTGGATCGAGCCGGTGCCGACACCAGGCTAACAAAGACCCCGAAAAAGTGATTCCCCGCAGCACAGGTTGACCCGAAAACGGTCCGGCCCGAGAGGCCCGAGGGCCTGTCCGCCCCTGATCCGCCGGACAGGCCCAGGTCCTCGCCGCCCCTGCCCGGCCCCGTCTCAGTCCCTCAACAGGTCCGGGACACCGTCCTCGTCGGGCAGGTCCCGCTCCCCCGAGACCACCGTGAGCTGCTGCGTCGCACGCGTCAACGCCACGTACAGCACCCGCAGGCCGGCCGGGGACTCGTCCGCGATCTCCGCGGGCGAGACGACCACCGTGGCGTCGTACTCCAGGCCCTTCGCCTCCAGGCTGCCCAGCGCCACCACCCGCTCGCCGAGCTCGGCGAGCCAGCCGCGGGCCTGGGCCCGGCGGTTCATCGCGACGACCACACCCACCGTGCCGTCGACCTCGGCGAGCAGCCGCCGCGCCTCCTCGCGCACCGAGGCGGCCAGATCGCCGTCCCGTACGGTCTCGAAGCGCGGCTTCACGCCTGTGGAGCGGACCGCGGCCGGTGACTCCATTCCGGGCATCGCCAGCGCCAGGACCTTCGAGGCCAGCTCGGCGATCTCCGCCGGGTTGCGGTAGTTGACGGTGAGGGTGAAGCGGCGGCGCGGCCGGTTGCCGAGCGCCTCGTCGCGCGCGCGGGCGGCCTCGTCCGGATCCGACCAGGAGGACTGCGCCGGGTCCCCGACGATCGTCCAGGTGGCGTGCCTGCCGCGGCGGCCGACCATCCGCCACTGCATGGGCGTGAGGTCCTGCGCCTCGTCGACGATGACGTGCGCGTACTCCGTACGCTCCGCCGCCAGCCGCTCGGCACGCTCGCGCTGGGTCTCCTCGCGCTGCGGCATCAGCTCCTCCAGACCGGAGAGCTGGTCCAGCGGGTCGAGTTCGCGCTTCTTCTTCGGCCGGTGCGGTGTGCCGAGCAGCGTCTGCAACTCGTCGAGGATGGCCACGTCGTGCACGGACAACGGCCCGTTCCCGTCGTGGTCGAGCCGCTTCAGGGAGCGGGCGAAGCGGCGTACCTCGCCCTGGTTGAGGACCCGGCGGGCCCAGCGGCCGAGCCGCTTCTCGTCGGCCATCGCGGCGAGCACCCCGCGCGGGGTGAGCTCGGGCCACCAGGCGTTCAGGAAGTCGAGGAAGTCCGTCTCGGTGGAGACGTCCTCGTCGAAGGAGGAGCGCAGTTCGGCGGCGAGCTCGGGGTCGGTGTAGCGGCCCCGGCCCGAGGACTTGTTCCACAGGGCGTCCAGGAGCATCCTGCGGGCGCGCGGGCGCAGCAGGTTGACCGGCGCGGTGCCGCCGAGGACGGACTGCCGGATGCGGTGCAGCTCGTCGGCGTTCAGCTCGACGCGGGCGCCGAACGCGACGACCCGCAGCCGGGTCGGGGTGGCGGGGGCCCGGTCGCCGTTGCCGGCCCCGACCGCTCCGTCCGCCCCGTCCGCCGCGTCGCCGAAGGACAGCTGGCCGTCCCGGTCCGCCGCCGCCCTGCGGGAGGTGCCGGGCTGTTCCAGCGCGCCGCGGGACGCCTTGCGCAGCACCTGGAGCATCCGCGAGGAGCCCTTGATCCGGGCGACGGCGGGCTCGTCGTAGGTGGTAGCGCCCTCGACGCCGGCCGCCTCGTCGGAGAGCGAGCCGACGGCGCGGATCGCGACCTGCCCCTCCTCGCCCAGCGAGGGGAGCACGCCCTCGGTGTACGCGACCAGGAGCGGGGTCGGCGAGACGACGAGGATGCCGCCCGCGTAACGCCGCCGGTCCTGGTAGAGGAGGTACGCGGCACGGTGCAGGGCGACGGCCGTCTTGCCGGTGCCGGGGCCGCCGGAAACCTCGGTGACGGAGGCGGCGGGGGCCCGGATCACCAGGTCCTGTTCGGCCTGGATGGAGGAGACGATGTCCCGCATGGTGTGGCTGCGGGCCTGTCCGAGCGCCGCCATCAGGGCGCCGTCGCCGATGACGGGCAGCTTGTCGCCGCCCAGGTACGCGGTCAGCTCGGGGCGCATCAGGTCGTCCTCGACGCCGAGGACCTTGCGGCCCTTGGAGCGGATGACCCGGCGGCGTACGACCCTGCCGGGTTCCTTCGGCGTCGAGCGGTAGAACGGTGCGGCGGCCGGGGCGCGCCAGTCGATGACCAGCGGCGCGTAGTCGGAGTCGAGGACCCCGATCCGGCCGATGTGCAGCGTCTCCGCGATATCGGCCGAGTTGTCGTCGCGGACGGCGTCGTCGGCGGGTTCGACGGAGGTGTACGCGCCGTCCGGGCCGCGTTCGCCGTCCTTGCCGAGCAGCAGATCGATCCTCCCGAAGAGGAAGTCCTCGAACTCGCTGTTCAGCCGGTTGAGGTGGATTCCGGCCCGGAACACCTGGGCGTCGCGCTCGGCGAGCGCTCCCGGGGTGCCGACCTGGCCGCGCTTGACGGCGTCATGCATGAGAAATTCCGCCTCGTGGATCTTCTCCTCAAGGCGGTGGTACACACGGTCGAGATGTTCCTGCTCGACACCGATTTCCCGGTCCCGCAACGAATCGACAGCGGCATCCTGCGCGGCCACCGAGGCCCCCTTCTGACGTGCATTGGGCAGCCGTCAACCTTATGCGAAGGGGGACCCGCCGCGCACCTGCCGCGCATATCGAAATGGTCCGCAGACGATCTCGGTCAGGCATCGACCTCGACCAGCCGCCTGCCGTCGAACGTACGCACCTCGAAGTGGTCGATGTCGCCCCGGTCCATGGCCGCGCCGCCCTGGACAAGGAGCGGGTATGTCGCGCCCGGGTGCCGGGAGTCCTCGATGCCGTATCCCCGCTCCGGTACGGACCAGGAGGTGACGACCTCCTCCTCGCCGGTCTTCGACACCGCGATCAGGCGGCATTTCCGCGGACCCGTGACATTCCTGAGCTCCAGCACGGTGCTGGTGCCCCAGGGCTTCCTCTCCATGCCGATCGTGGCGTCGGCCTTGGTGACGGGGTCGGTGGCCCGTACTTTCTCCGGCATGCGCCGGAGGGGGGTGCCCTCGTCGGTGCCGGTGGGGTACGGGCCCGCCGCCCGCGTCGACGGGCCGTCGTTGCCGCTCGCCATGACCGCGACCACCGGGCCGCCGATGATCAGCGCCACCGCCGCCGCCACCAGATACCCGGACCGGCGCCTGCGCCGGGCCCGCCCGGCCGCCACCTCGTCGACGAGCCGCTCCAGCACGCGGGGGCCGGGCGGGCCCGGTACGTACCGGACGGGGCGGGCGCCCGGCACGGCGGCCGGGGGCCCGGAGAGCGTCGCGAGCACGGGTTCCAGGCCGGCGAGCTCTTCGAGCCGGGCGGCGCACCGCTCGCAGCCGGCCAGGTGCGCCTCGAAGGCGGATGCCTCGGCATCGTCGAGAACACCGAGGAGGTACGCACCGGCGGCGTCGTGCCCGGAGGGGTTGCCGGGGCTGCGGGGGCTGCGGGGGCTGGAGGGGCTGCGGGGGTCGGAGGGGCCGGAGGGGCCGATCGGCCTGAGGCCGAAAGGCTCCCACTCGTGGTCGTCGTTCATGCCGTGATCCCCCTCTCCTCCAGGGCGAGCTTCATCGAACGCAGTGCGTAGAAGACCCGGGACCGTACCGTCCCGCTCGGGATGCCCAGCACATCGGCCGCCTCGTTGACCGTACGGCCCTTGAAGTAGGTCTCGACCAGGGCTTCCCGGTGCGCCGGGGTCAGATCGTCGAGCGCGTCGGAGAGCGTCATCAGCCACAACGCCTTGTCCATCTCGTCCTCCGCCGGAATGGCCTCCAGCGGCGAGGGATCGACCTCGGGCGGCCGGGCCTGCCGACTGCGGTGGGCGTCGATGACGATGCGCCGGGCGACCGTCACCAGCCAGGGGCGGACCGATCCGGTGGCGCCGCCCAGCCGCCCGGCGTTCTTCCAGGCGCGGATGAGCGTTTCCTGCACCACGTCCTCGGCGCGCTGCCGGTCGCCGGCGACCAGGCGGAGCACGTACGCGAACAGCGGCCCGGCGTGTTCGCGGTAGAGCGCCCGCATCAGCTCCTCGTCCGGAACGGCGGAAGGCTCCGGGGACGGTGACGGTGACGAATGCGGCGACGGATGCGGTGATGGGCGCGGCTCGCTGCGATGTCGAGCCCTGTGCGGACGGTCATCGGCCACGGCCGCTTCCTTGCGCACCCGCACCTCCCGGTCGGCCCTGTGGAGCTCCTCGGTCATCGAATACGGGGGCGGGCCGCGATCCGTTCAAAGCAGCCTCAGGATTCTTTACGGCACGGTCGCATCCACCACCGGAACGGTCACGTCCGGCACTGCCGCGGTCGCTTCCGGCACCGCCACGCCCGCCGTTCGGCGCCGGTGCCGGGCCACCCGCTCGCGATTGCCGCACACCTCGCTGGAGCACCAGCGGCGACGGCGTCCGCGCGAGGTGTCCAAGTAGAAGCGGCGGCAGTTGTCGGCCTCGCAGCGGCGCAGACCGGCCCGTGCCACGGGGTCGGTGAGGAGTTCCACGACGTCGCGGGCGACGGCGGCCAGCAGCGCCCCGCACTCGGGATCGGCACTCAGCGTCCGTACCAGCTTGCCGCCCCTGCCGCGCACGGCCCGCAGCCCCGGCGGCGCCCCGGCGGCGAGCGCGTTGACCCGTTCCAGGGCGCTCCCGGCGCCGCGGCCGCCGAGCTCGGCCGTCAGCAGCCGGTCGACGCCGGTACGCAACTGCCGGAAGCGCACCACCCAGGACTCGTCCACGGCGTCGAGGCGGGTGCCGCCCGGTACGAGTCCGGCGGCGACCAGCCAGTCGGCGAGCCGCTCGGCGCCGTCGAGCAGTTCACATGCGCCGGTGGTCCCGATCCCCGTCGCCACCAGGTCGAGGCAGGGCCGACCGGAGTCGAACCGCCAGTCGCACGAGCTCTTGCCGGTCGCCATGCGCATGTCACCGCCTCGGGTCACCGGTGGGTCTCCCCCCAGGGTGCCCCTCGCGGGGCCCACCCGGAACCCCTGCTGCCCCACGGGTCGTCGTGCGCGGGGCCGTACGGTAACCGTCCACGAGTGTCCGGTGGCCGTCCACGGGTGTCCGGTGGCCGCCCACCCCCGGCCGGTCGCTCAGCCCGTCGGCGGACCGTCGTGCAGGATCCGCTGGAACAGGAAGTGGTCACGCCACTCGCCGTTGATGTGGAGGTAGCGGGGGGCCGTACCGTACTGCTCGAAGCCGCACTTGGCGAGCACCCGCTGCGAGGCGACGTTGTCCACCACCGTCCCCGCCTCGACCCGGTGCAGGCGCAGCCCGTCCCTGGCCACCTCGCAGATCCGCTGCACGGCGGCCGTGGCCAGACCGCGGCCCGTGTACTCGACATCGACCCAGTAACCGAGCGTCGCGCTGCGGAACGGCCCGAGCACGATGCTGTTCAGGTTGAACCCGCCGATCGCGCGGTCCGCCTCGTCGGCGAGCACCCAGGGCATCCCACGCCCCGCGTCACGGTCCGCGAGCATCCCGGCCAGCCGCTCCCGCTGCCCCTGTTCGGTGTAGAAGGAGTCGGGCCGCACGGGCTCCCAGGGCTGCATGTACGCGCGGCTGCGGGTCAGCGAAACGGCGAGGGAAGCGGCGTCGGCCGGGGCGGCGGGACGGAGTCGTACCTCCGCGTCGAGCCGGTGGATGTCTTGGATCATTTCCGCACGCTATCCCGGTGCGGTTCCGGCCCCACGGCCGGTGCGGCTCCGGCCCACGCCTGCCCCGCGCCCCCTCACTGCGCCGCGTGCTCCCGCTCCGCGAGGGCCGTCAGCCGGTCGAAGGTGCGGATCAGTTCGGCGCGTCTGTCCTCCTTGTACTCCTGCTTGGGCTCCAGGTCGTCGATGGTCCGCTCCCACACGTCCATGAACTTCTTCTTCCAGCCCTCGACCACCGCCACCTCCGGCACGCCCGCGCCGACATACCCCTGCTCCGCGATCAGGGACAGCAGCTCGACGTTGCACGGCACGGCGACGCCCCAGTATTCGTCGGCCTCCAGGACGACCGGGTCGTCGGCCATCGCCTCCTCGATCTCCGAGACGAGCCGTCCGGTGATGCCCAACAGATGATCCGCAGCCGTGTCACTGTCGAAATTCCCACTGCCCCAGGTACCCACGGAGCCCCCTTCCACTGGTCTTTCCTGCCTGCCTCTGTTCTAGCAAGGAGGACTGACAACAGAGTCGGCAAGGGGACCGGCAACGGGGCCCTAGCAGGCCGGACCGCTCCCCGGACCGGCATCCGGACCGTCCATGGCCGCCGGGTCCAGCGCCAGCCGGTAGCCGCGTTTGACGACCGTCTGGATGAGGCGGGGCGCCCCCAGTGCCGTACGCAGCCTCGCCATGGCCGTCTCCACCGCGTGCTCGTCGGTGCCGCCGCCGGGCAGTGCGCGCAGCAGGTCGGCGCGGGCCACCACCCAGCCCGGCCGGCGGGCCAGGGCGTGCAGCAGCGCCATTCCGGCGGGCGGCACCGGGCGCGGTTCGCCGTCGACGATCACGGCGTGCCCCCGGATCTCGACCCGGTGTCCGGCGACCGGCAACGCCGGTGCCCTGGCGGGGAGTTCCTGGCAGAGCAGCTGGACGAGCGGGGCGATCCGGAAGCGTTCCGGCTGGACGGTGTCGATGCCGCGGGCCTGCAGCGGCAGGGCGGTGACGGGTCCGACGCAGGCCACGAGGACGTCGTCGCGCAGCGCGCCCAGGAGTTCCGGGAGCAGTCCGCGTTTCTCGGCCCGGCCGAGCAGCGAGGCGGCGGCCGGGACGCTGGTGAAGGTGAGCGCGTCCAGGTCGCGGGCGAGGGTGCTGTCGAGCAGCCGGTCGAGCGGGGTGATGTCCTCGGGGTCCGTCCAGCGGTAGACGGGTACGGAGAGGACCTCGGCGCCCGCGGCGCGCAGCGACTCGATGAAGCCGGGGAGGGGTTCGCCGTGCAGTTGGAGGGCGATGCGGCGGCCCGCCACGCCCTCGTCCAGGAGCCGGTCCTGCACCTCGGCCATGGACTCGGAGGCGGGTGACCACGCCTCGGTCAGCCCGGCGGCCCGGACGGCGCCCTTGACCTTGGGGCCGCGGGCCAGCAGTTCGGTACCGTGCAGGGCCTCCAGCAGCCGGTCGCCGAGGCCCCAGCCCCCGGCGGCCTCGACCCAGCCGCGGAAGCCGACCGCGGTGGTGGCGACGACCACGTCGGGGACGGTTTCGATGATTGCCCGGGTGACGGCGAGGAGTTCGCCGTCGTCGGCGAGCGGCACGATCCGCAGGGCGGGCGCGTGCAGGACCGTGGCGCCCCGTCGTTCCAGCAGCGCGCCGAACTCCTCCGCGCGCCGTGCGGCGGTGACCCCGACGGTGAAGCCCGCGAGGGGCCCGTGCTGTTCGTCCTCGTGCATGTGGTCTTCCCGGCTCTCGTCCCGCTGCTGCCCGATGATGCCGAGGGGCGAGCCTGCCAATGATGCGTGACAGGGCTGGTTCACCCGTATTTCCCGCCCGTTACGTCACCTGACACCGTGCGGACACGATCCTGCCCCGACGCCGCTGAACAGCGACTTCCCGGGCACGGACCCGGTGGGATCCGGTCCGGCGAAGGTATACGCGCGGTTGACGGTCTCCCCGGTCGACGACCGGCGCGGTCAGACCGGATTCGCCATCAGGGACGCGTCGGGCCCGGGTAGCCAGCTGCCGCCGGGACGGACCATCCAGCCCTCCTCGGCACCCAGTTGTTCCGCGGCTTCGCGCAGGGCGTCGAGGCCGGGGTGGCGCAGCCCCTTGCGCCAGACCAGCAGGAACGGGGAGAGCGGTACGGGCCGGACCAGCGGTCGCAACACGGTGCCGGGCATCGGAGGGAAGTCGGTCACGCACAGGATCGGGTAGCGCGGCGACTTGGCCATGACCCGTTGGAACTCGGCCACACCGATCGCGAGTGGGACGGGGGGCGCCAGCGCAATGCCCCATTCGGCGAAGAGCAGCCGGGCGAGGTCCGTCCATTCCGGGGTGCGGGGGTTTCCGGCGCCCGCGTAGACGGTCTCGCCCGCCAGATCGTCCAACGCGACGGCCTCGTGCGCGGCGAGCGGGTGATCGGCGGGGAACAGCACGGCCATGGGCTCGTACCGCACCGGCTGCACGCCGAGCCGTGCCCGTACCGCGGGGTCGAGTCCGGCGGCGCGGCCGAAGGAGACATCGAGCCGCCCGGCGAGGATCTCCCCCGCGGCCCAGGTCAGGCCGCTCTCGAAGCGCGCCATCAGCTCGCACGCCGGGGCCAGCTCCCGTGCGCGGGCGAGGACGCGGGCGGCCGTCATGCCGTCGGTGTTGAGGTCGACGAAGAGCGGTCTGACCGCGGGATCGGCGAAGGCGGCGGCGAGATCGTCGTGCGCCTCCAGCACCCGCCGCGCGTGCGGGAGGAGCCGGTCACCATCCGGGGTGAGGGAGACCTGCCGGGTGGTCCGTACGAACAGCTCGGCGCCCAGTTCGCGCTCCAGCCGGCGGATGTCCCGGCTCAGCGCCTGCTGCGCGATGTAGAGCCGAGCCGCGGCGCGGGTGAAGTGCAGTTCCTCGGCGACGACGACGAAGGCCCGGAGCAGCCGGGGATCAGTATGGGTATGCGTCTGGGTGCCCGCATCGGCAGCGAAGGAGGCCACCCCCCAGAATTTACAACACAGATGCGTTAATCGGTACGGAGAAGGTGTTGGACCCCGGAGACCGTGCGCCCCGAGGCTTGGCCCATGCCGTACGAGAGAACCCCCGCCACCGCCCCCATGCTCGCCGTCTCCGGTGACCTGCTGGTCATCGCCCCGCGCACCACCCCCGCCCGGCGGGCGTCCACCAACCCGTACCGCAGGCTGCTCGCCACCCCGGGCGCCCGCGCCTTCACCGCGGGCAATCTGCTCGCCCGGCTGCCCATGGGGATGTTCAGCGTCAGCGCGGTCATCATGATCGCCGGTTCGCGCGGCTCGTACGCCCTGGCCGGAGCCGTCACCGCGACCGGCCTCGCCGCCACGGCGGTGGTCGCCCCCTGGACGGCCCGGCTCGTCGACCGGTACGGACAGGCCAGGGTCGCGGTGCCCGCCACCGCGATCGCCGCGCTCGGCTCGCTGGCCCTGCTGCTCTGCGTGCACTACGGCGCCCCGACCTGGACCCTCTTCGCCTCCTACGCCGCGACCGCCACCACGCCCAACACCGGGGGTATGTCCCGGGCCCGGTGGGCCCATCTGCACCGGGGTGACCCGGCGGCCCTGCACACCGCGAACTCCTTCGAACAGGCCGCGGACGAACTCTGCTTCATGCTCGGCCCGGCCCTCGCCGCGCTGCTGTGCGCGGCGCTCTTCCCGGAGGCCGGAACACTCGTCGGGGCGATCCTGCTGATGACCGGGGTACTGATCTTCGCCGCCCAGCGCGCCACCGAACCACCGGTGGCGCCCCGCACCCACGCGGGCTCCCCGCTCCGCACCCGGGGCATGCCGGCACTGCTCGCCGCCTTCCTCGCCACCGGCGCGGTCTTCGGTGCGATGGAGGTCGTCACCATCGCCCACGCCGGGGGCGCGATCCTCGCCCTCCAGGCGGCCGGATCGTGCGCGGCGGGGCTGCTCTACGGGTCGCTGCGCCCGGCCGCGGACATCCGTCGCCGGCTGCTGATCTGCCTGACGGGGATGACGGCGCTGATGTCCCTGCCCCTGCTCGCCGCCGCCTCGACCGATTCCCTGCTCGCCCTCGCCGGCGCACTGCTCCTGGCCGGCGCGGCGACGGCCCCGACCATGGTCACCGGCATGACCCTGGTGCAACACCTCACCCCGGAGGGCAAGTTGAACGAGGGCATGACACTGGCCGTGACCGCACTGCTGGGCGGCATCGCCGCGGGTTCGGCGACCGGCGGCTGGATGGTGGAGCACACGGGACAGGTGCCGGGGTACGTCGTACCGGTCTGCGCGGCCGCACTGGCACTGACCGTCGCGGCAGCCGGGGTCCGGACTCCCCGGAACCGATGACCGGTACAAGAACGAGGACCCCGTTGCCGGTGGCAACGGGGTCCTCGTTCACATGGGAATTGTGGAGATGGCGGGAATCGAACCCGCGTCCAACGGTGCAGAATCAGGGCTTCTCCGTGTGCAGTTCGCTGCGCTTTTCTCAGCCCCGGAGATCACGCGAACAAGTCTCCGACGGGCTCAGCCACTGTTTGATTTCCTTCGAGGCCCCGTGACCGGGTCTAGAAGTTTAGATCCCTTGATGATGCCAGGATCCGGGTCGGGATCACCCCCGGGCTGACACTTCGCAAGTCGCTACTTAGGCAGCGAGGGCGAAGGAATCGCGCTTGGTGTTGGCGATTATTGGTTGCGACATATGGTTTACGAGATCATTGCCGCTTCCTCGACACGCTTCCCCTGCTTCGACATCCGCTGTCGAAACCGATCATCCCCATGTTGTTTTTTCAAATGCGCGCACCCGCTGTGGAGTGCAGTGCCATCGTACGTGACCAACGCGCGACGATGCCAGCCTATTCCTGCCGACGCCCGGCAGGACCCGGTCCTACGCGCTCCGCTGGCGCCTGCGCGCCGCCGAGATCGCGCGGTTGGTCTCCCTCGTGTCCTGCTTCTCGCGCAGGGTCTGCCGCTTGTCGAACTCCTTCTTGCCCTTGGCGAGCGCGATCTCGACCTTGACCCGGCCGTCCTTGAAGTACAGCGCGAGCGGCACGATCGTGTGGCCCGTCTCGCCCGACTTCGACTCCAGCTTGTCGATCTCGGCCCGGTGCATCAGCAGCTTGCGCTTCCGCTTGGCCGAGTGGTTGGTCCAGGTGCCCTGCACGTACTCGGGCACGTGGATGTTGTGCAGCCATGCCTCGCCCCTGTCGATCTGGACGAAGCCGTCCACCAGGGAGGCCCGGCCCAGCCGCAGCGACTTGACCTCGGTACCCATGAGCACGAGGCCGCACTCGTAGGTGTCGAGGATGTGGTAGTCGTGCCGCGCCTTCTTGTTCTGCGCGATGAGCTTGCGCCCTGTGTCCTTTTCCTTAGCCATAGTGCGGCCATTTTCGCACTACGACCCACCCCCGAGGCCACTCAATACTGTTTCGGCCCGCTGCTCGGCCCCGGAGTCGACCGCGAGGTCCGGGGTGATGCCCCGGCCGTCGACGCCTCTGCCCGCCGGGGTGCGGTAGTGGCCGACGGTCAGCTCGGCCACCGAGCCGCCCGGGAGCTTGCTGGGCATCTGGACCGAACCCTTGCCGAAGGTCCGCGAGCCGACGGTGACGGCGCGGCCCCGGTCCTGGAGTGCGCCGGTGAGGAGCTCGGCGGCGCTCATCGTGCCGCCGTCGATCAGGACGACGAGGGGCCGGTCGGTGTCGCCGCCCGGCTGTGCGTAGAGGGCGCGCTGCTCACCGTGCACGTCGTACGTGGCGACCAGGCCGCCGTCCAGGAAGGCGGAGGCGGCGGTGACGGCCTCGGTGACCAGTCCGCCGGAGTTGCCGCGGAGGTCGAGGAGCACCCCGGCGTCCGACGGTGCGTCCCGGACCGCGTCACGGACCTTGGCGCCCGAGCCCCTGGTGAACGAGTCGACCTCGATCACGACGGCGCCGGACGAACCGGAGGAGTCGGAGGAATCGGGAGAGGTGGAGGAGGCGGGACGGGTCGGTCCGATCCGTCGCACGGTCACGGCCTCGGTGGTGAGCCTGGCCCGGCGCAGCGTCTCGGTCCGCAGGCCCGCGCCGCGCTCGACCCCCAGGACGACGGTGCTGCCCGCGGCGGCCTCCGTACGGTCTCCGCGCAGCAGGGCGACGACCTCGGCGACGGGGCGCCTGTCGACCCGGTGGCCGTCGACCGTACGGAGCAGGTCGCCCGGCTCGATGCCGGCCCGGTCGGCCGGGCCGCCGGGCTGCACCCGGGCCACCTCTACCAGCCCGTCGGCGGAGCGCTTCGCGGCGATCCCGACGCCGGTGTACGAGCCGTCCAGGGCCTGCTCGAACTCCTCGTACTGCCGCTCGTCGTACACCGCGCCCCAGCGGTCGCCGCTGCGGCTGACGACCTCCTCGGCCGCCTCCTTGCCGGACTTGCCGTCGGCCACGGCTCGGGCGGCGGCAGCGGCCACCTCGTCGCGGTCGACGGTGGAGGCCACGGAACGGGTCGCGAAGTCCTCGGACTTCGCGCTGCCGCGCGGCAGCGCGCCGGTGACCGCTCCGGTGGCCAGCACGCTCGCGAAAACCAATGTCAGGGCCGCCCCGCGGCGCACGCCGCGGGGCCCGAAACACTGCGTGGGGCCCGACATGTCGCCGAGTCTAGGACAACGCCCCCTGGGCGCACGGCCGGTTGGCCGCGTGCCCAGGGGGCGCATGTCACACCTTGAGGTACTTGCGGAGTGCGAAGAGCGCGGCAACGGCGGGCATCAGCAGGCCGATTGCCAGGACCAGGGGCAGCTTGGTGAAGACCGCGTCCCAGCCGATGAAGTCGATCAGATTCAGTTTGCTCTGGAGTGCCAGTCCGCCGTCGATCAGGAAGTACCGGCCGGCCAGCAGCATCACACAGGCCAGGACGCCGCCGATGAGACCGGCGAACGCGGCCTCCATGATGAACGGCATCTGGATGTAGAAGCCGGAGGCGCCGACGAGCCGCATGATGCCCGTCTCGCGCCGTCGGCTGAACGCGGACACCCGGACGGTGTTCACGATCAGCATCAGCGCGATGACCAGCATCAGCGCCATCACGAAGAGGGCGGCCACGTTCATGCCGTTCATCAGCTGGAAGAGGTTGTCCAGGATGCTTCTCTGGTCCTGGACGGACTGCACCCCGTCACGGCCGGCGAAGGCGGTGGCGACGACCTTGTACTTCTTCGGGTCGTGGAGCTTGACCCGGAACGACTCCTGCATCTGGTCCGGCGTGATGTTGCTCGCCATGGGCGAGTCGCCGAACTGGTCCTGATAGTGCTTGTACGCCTGGTCGGCCGACTCGTAGGTGACCTTCTCAACCAGGTCGTCCATCTTGCCGAGGTCATTCTCGATGTCCTTTTTCTGCTGCGCGGTGACCGCACCCTTGGCGCACTTGGGCGTCGAGGTCACATCGCTCTTGCTGCAGAGGAAGATCGAGACGTTGACCTTGTCGTACCAGTAGTCCTTCATCGTGCTGACCTGCTCGCGCATGAGCAGCGCGCCGCCGAACAGGGCGAGCGAGAGGGCGACGGAGACGACGACGGCGAAGGTCATCGTGAGGTTGCGACGGAGGCCGACGCCGATCTCCGACAGGACGAACTGGGCGCGCATGGCGTCCTTTCAGTGCTCGATGCTCAGTGCTGGTAGCCGTAGACGCCGCGGGCCTGGTCACGTACGAGACGGCCCTGCTCCAGCTCGATGACGCGCTTGCGCATCTGGTCGACGATGTTCTGGTCGTGGGTCGCCATGATCACGGTGGTGCCGGTCCGGTTGATCCGGTCCAGCAGCTTCATGATGCCGACGGAGGTCTGCGGGTCGAGGTTGCCGGTCGGCTCGTCCGCGATCAGCAGCATGGGGCGGTTCACGAACGCCCGCGCGATCGCCACGCGCTGCTGCTCACCACCGGAGAGCTCACCGGGCCTCCGGTCCTCCTTGCCACCGAGGCCGACCAGGTCGAGAACCTGGGGCACCGCCTTGCGGATCTCACCGCGCGGCTTGCCGATGACCTCCTGCGCGAACGCCACGTTCTCCGCAACGGTCTTGTTGGGGAGAAGCCTGAAGTCCTGGAACACCGTGCCCAGCTGGCGGCGCATGTGCGGCACCTTCCAGTTGGACAGGCGCGCGAGGTCCTTGCCCAGGACGTGGACCGCGCCCTGACTGGCACGCTCCTCGCGGAGGATGAGTCGCATGAAGGTGGACTTGCCGGAGCCGGATGAGCCCACCAGGAAGACGAACTCGCCCTTCTCGATATCGAGAGACACATCCCGTAGAGCGGGACGGCTCTGCTTCGGGTAGGTCTTGGAGACGTTGTCGAATCGGATCACGGATGCACCACGGTCGGCCGGGAGTAGGTGTGCGTGACCATACGCGAACCGGACTGAGGCGTGCAGGCGCGCGTCCGAGGATGGGTGATTTATGGCGGAACGGTACCGGCCGGAAGCGGGTCCGAAGTGCGACGGAACGGGTGATCTCCGGCGGGCCGCGCCGAAATCCGCGCGAGCTGGCACAGTGGTAGGGGGAACGGTTGCGTTTCCATGAGCGTTGTGCGGAGACAGAGCGTATGCGGCTCCGCCGCGCGGGAGGAGGAAAGCGCATGACCTATGACCGACTGGTGTGCGCGAACTGCGCGGCGCCCGTCAACGAGGGCCGCTGCCCCGTCTGCCGGGCAAGCCGCGCGCGGCTGCAGCAGGAACAGGAGCAGGGAATGTTCGCCGGGCTGAACCCGGCGATGCTCGTGGCCCTGCTGGTGGTGCTGCTGGGCGCGCTGGCACTGCTGGCGCACCAGACCGTGTAGCCGCGCGCCCCGCCTGTCGGCCCGCAGGCGCCGGTACGTGTACGCGGAGGGGCCCGGGATGCCGATCGGCGTCCCGGGCCCCTCTGTGCGTAGCTGTGCAGTTGTTACCGCGGGTGACCCTTAGGCGACCGTACGGCCGTTCATCAGGCGCGGCAGGATCCGGAAGCCGATGCCTCCGGCGATCATCGTCGCGGCGCCGACCAGCAGGAACGTGGTCTCGGCGGCACCGGTCTCGGCGAGCTCGTCCTTGCCCTTGCCCTGCTCGACCGGCTGGTTGCCGGCGGAGTCGGGAGTGGTGTTGTCCGCGCACTTCGCGCCGTCGAGGTCGACGGTGCAGGTGTTGGCGTCGTCGCCGCCGGTGGCGGAGCCGGTGGAGGCGTTACCGGTGGTACCGGACGAGCCACTCCCGGAGGTGCCCGACGTACCCTCCGTGCCGGAGCTGCCGGAGCTGCCGGACGTACCCGAGTTACCGGAAGAACCCTCCGTACCGGAGCTGCCGGACGTACCCGAGTTACCGGAAGAACCCTCCGTACCCGAGTTGCCGGACGTACCCGAGTTACCGGAAGAACCCTCCGTACCCGAGTTGCCGGACGTACCCGAGTTACCGGAAGAACCCTCCGTACCCGAGTTGCCGGACGTACCCGAGTTACCGGAAGAACCCTCCGTACCCGAGTTGCCGGACGTACCCGAGTTACCGGAAGAACCCTCCGTACCCGAGTTGCCGGACGTACCCGAGTTACCGGAAGAACCCTCCGTACCCGACGTGCCGGAAGAACCCTCCGTACCCGACGTACCGGACGTACCTTCCGTGCCCGACGTGCCCTCGGTGCCGGAAGAACCCTCCGTGCCCGACGTACCCTCGGTGCCGGAAGAACCCTCCGTGCCCGACGTGCCGGTGCCGGACGTCTGTCCCTCGTCGACACCGCCCGGGCCACCGCCGTCGGAATCGCCCTGCGGACCCTTGATGTCGGCGTCGATGCCCAGACCGCCCTCGTCGACCTCGGCCTTCGTGGACACGACGCCGAGGTCGACGCCAATGCCGACCGCCGAAGCTGCACCGGCGGCGGTGAGCGAGGCGCCCGCGGCGATGACCGCGCCCGCGGCGATCCGCGCGACGCGGACTCGCGTCTTCTTCGTCATGTGCTGCTACCCCCAGTAGCTGTTCTCGTCAGTGGAGCAGCCATATGCGGGCCCCGGCTCTCCGGAGTTCGCTCCGAACGGCGCCACACAGAGCCGTGGTCATGCCGCCCGCCCCCGTTCACACCCGTCCCAGACATACGCATGCTGCCCTAGCACCCTGTCCACAGTTAAGGACTACGTCAAGGCCGTTCCGTGCGATATGCACTGGTTTGTTCGCAGTTGACCTTCATTCGGAATCACGACTGTGACGCACTCGCCACAGCTCCCGCGCAACCAGGAGCCCCAACTCCCCTTCGGGGGCGGCCCGGTCATGAGGTCGCCCCTGACGAAAACGGCGGTGCCGGAGACCCGCGGGGTCTCCGGCACCGCCGTGAACGCTTGTTTCTTCCTACTTCTCCCGCTGCTTGCGCCAGCGGATGCCCGCTTCCAGGAAGCCGTCGATCTCGCCGTTGAAGACCGCTTCCGGGTTGCCCATCTCGAACTCCGTACGCAGGTCCTTGACCATCTGGTACGGGTGCAGGACGTACGACCGCATCTGGTTGCCCCAGGAGTTGCCGCCGTCGCCCTTGAGGGCGTCCATCTTGGCCTGCTCCTCCTGGCGGCGGCGCTCAAGGAGCTTCGCCTGGAGGACGTTCATCGCGGACGCCTTGTTCTGGATCTGCGAGCGCTCGTTCTGGCAGGAGACGACGATGCCGGTCGGGAGGTGGGTCAGACGAACCGCGGAGTCCGTGGTGTTGACGCCCTGACCACCGGGGCCCGAGGAGCGGTACACGTCCACGCGCAGCTCGGACTCGTCGATCTCGATGTGGTCGGTCTGCTCGACCACCGGCAGCACCTCGACGCCCGCGAAGGACGTCTGGCGGCGGCCCTGGTTGTCGAAGGGCGAGATCCGGACGAGCCGGTGGGTGCCCTGCTCGACGGAGAGCGTGCCATAGGCGTACGGCACCTGGACGGCGAAGGTGGTCGACTTGATGCCGGCCTCTTCCGCGTACGAGGTCTCGTAGACCTCGGTCTTGTAGCCGTGCCGCTCGGCCCAGCGGATGTACATGCGCTGGAGCTTCTCGGCGAAGTCGGCCGCGTCCACGCCACCGGCCTCGGCCCGGATGTTGACCAGGGCCTCGCGGGAGTCGTACTCGCCGGACAGGAGAGTACGGACCTCCATCTCGTCCAGCGCCTTCCGGACGGACTCCAGCTCCGACTCCGCCTCGGCCAGGGCATCGGCGTCGCCCTCGTCCTGGGCGAGCTCGAAGAGGACTTCGAGATCGTCGATCCGGTTGCGGAGGGCCTCGGTCTTGCGGACCTCGGCCTGGAGGTGCGAAAGCTTGCTGGTGATCTTCTGCGCCGCCTCGGGGTCGTCCCAGAGGGAAGGCGCGGCCGCCTGCTCCTCGAGCGCGGCGATGTCCGCCCTCAGCGCATCCAGGTCCAGGACGGCCTCGATCGACCCCATGGTCGAGGAGAGGGACTTCAGCTCTTCGGAAATATCGACGACTGCCACGGGTCCAGCGTAACGGCTGTCGGCACGGACGTTCCTCGGGCCGCATGATCACGTCCCGGCGATCACGTGCGCGGCGCCCTCGCGGGCCCTCGGGTCAGGGCGTGCCCGGTGCCGAGTTCCCCGGGTCCTGGGCGGGTGCGCCCTCGTCGTCGCCGCTCAGCGCCAGCCAGCCGCCCACGCCCAGCGCCGCCACCAGCACCAGGGCCGCGGCGCCCAGCGTGAGGCGGCGCTTGCGGACGGCGGCGGACTTGTTGCGGGCCGAGCCGGGGCGGGGCGTGCCCGGGGAGCGGGGGGCCCTGGCCGTGCCGCGGGGGCCGCCGGAGAGTTCGTCGGGGGCCGGGACGCGCATGCTCGTGTGGGTGTCGCGGTTGGAGTCGGCGGACGAGCCGGATACCAACGGGACCGCGCCGCGGCGGCGGGGCTCCTCGGGGGCGGGGGTGTACTGCTGCTCGTCGTAGGTCTGGGGTTCCGGCTCGGCGTCCGGCTCGTCCACGTCGAGCGGCGGGATGCCGGCCAGCTGCGGGAGCTGCTCGCGCAGCCGGGCCGCGAGCTCGGAGGCGCGCAGCCGGGAGGCGGGGGCCTTGGCCAGGCACTGGACCAGGAGCTGCCAGAGCTCGTCGGGGATGCCGGGGAGCGGTACGACCGTCTCCGTGACGTGGCGGCGCAGGACGGCGCCGGGGTGTCCTCCGCCGAAGGGCGTGAAACCTGCGAGGAGTTCGTACAGGACCGTGGCGAGGGCGTAGATGTCGACGGCGGCGCGCGGCGGCAGCCCCTCGACTATCTCGGGGGCCAGATAGTCCGGCGTGCCGATGATCTTGGTGGCCTTGGTGCGGCGCGGGGTGTCGATCAGCTTGGCCACGCCGAAGTCGGTGAGCAGCGCCGGATGCGAGCCGCCGGGTCCGAGCGGGCCCTCCATGTCGAGCAGGATGTTCTCCGGCTTGACGTCGCGGTGGACCACGCCGGCGGCGTGTGCGGCGGCGAGGCCGTCGGCGACGTCCGCGATGATCGCCACGGCGGCCTCGGGCGCGAGGCGGCGTTCGCGGTCGAGGCGGGTGCGCAGGTCGGTGCCGCGTACCAGGTCCATGACCAGTGCCAGGTCGTTGCCGTCCACCACGAGGTCGCGGACGGCGACGACATGGGGATGGTCGAGACCGAGCAGGGCGGTGCGCTCCTGGACGAAGCGGCCGACGAGTTCCTGGTCGGACGCGAGGTCCTCGCGGAGCAGCTTGATGGCCACCGGGCCCTCGGGCCCTTCGCCGAGCCAGACCGTGCCGGCGCTGCCGCGCCCCAGGATCTGGTGTGCGGTGTACCGGCTGCCGATATTCCGTGCCAAGACTGCTCCCTCAGCGGCTGGCGATGGACCGTCGCTCATGACCCCCGGTCGACAAAGTTACGCGTCGGCCGGGGGGTTGAGTGCCCGGGATGGTGCCAACCTTCACTTCCGCGGGCGATATGCGGTGGAAACTGGCCCGCGGAAGTCGATATAGCTACAGAGTTGATGGTGGTGCGGCTGCTCAGGGGTTGGTGTTGCCGCCGCCGTCGCTGCTGCCGCCCAGTTTCGAGATCCAGTCGGTGACGGTGGAGACCGTGTCGCTGATCGCCTGCCAGTAGCTCTTGCCCTGGCCGATCCAGTCCTGCAACGGGGTCAGTTCCCAGATCAGCCAGCCCGCGACGAACAGCAGCACCAGGGTGAACAGACAGCCCTTGAGGCAGCCGAGGCCGGGGATCCTCATCGGGTTGGCGCTGCGCTGCCTCGGCTCGCGGGGCTGACGCGGGGCCGGCGGCTGGGGCGCCACCGGCTGCTGCGGGGGCGCGTACTGCTGGCGCTGGGGCTGCTGTTGAGGCTGCGGCTGGTACTGCTGCTGGTGGTGATGCTGGGGGTACTGCTGTTGCTGCGGCTGCTGGTACTGCTGATGCTGCGGAGGCGGTTGCCGCCGCTGTGGCTGCTGGTGCTGTGGCTGCTGGGGCTGGGGCTGGGCGCGCTGGGGGCGGCGGCGCAGCGGGTCCTGGCCCGGGTCGAGGTACTGGACCTGGGTCGGCTCGTTGCGGTCGCGGGCCGCCTGGAGCTGGGACTGCCAGGGGTGCGGCCCCTCGGGCTGCGGAGAGCCGTCCGGACGCGGCGGCACGGGCGGCATGACCGAGGTCGGGTCGGCGTGCCCGCCCGCGCCCTGGCCCTGGCCGGGGGTGTGCTGCATGAGGCTGGTGGCGGCGTTGGGGTCGTACGAGCCCGCGTTGCTCGGCAGCATCTGCGTCGGGTCCGCCGCGCCGGGGGTCTCCGGAACGGCCGCGGGTGCCGGATCGGGTGCGAGCAGGGCGCCCACGCCGTCGGCCGCGGCGATCTGGGCGGAACTGGCGTGCACGCCGATGCCCTCCGCGACGACGCGCAGGCCGCGGGCCAGGTTCTCGGCGCTGGGCCGCCGGTCGGGGTCCTTGCTCAGGCAGCGCTCTATCACCGTCCACAGCGGGGCCGGGACGGTGCTGGGGCGGCGGGGCTCCTCGCTGAGGTGCCGGTGCAGCACTTCGAGGGCGGTGCCGCCGGCGAACGGCGGGCGGCCGGTGACCAGCTCGTACAGCAGGATGCCCGCGCCGTAGATGTCGACGGCGGAGGTCTGCGGGCGGCCCTCGGCGGACTCGGGCGCCACGTAGGCGGGCGTGCCGACGAACTCGTGGGTCCGGGTGAGCCCCGGGGAGTCGGCCAGGCGCGCGATGCCGAAGTCGGTGAGCATCGGGTGCATCTGGCCGTCGCGCTCGTCGAGCAGGACGTTGGCGGGCTTCAGGTCGCGGTGGACGACGCCGTCGGCATGGCTGGCGGCGAGCGCGTCGGCGATCTGCGCGGTGAGCAGTGCGGCGGCGACCGGGGTGAGCGGGCCGTTCTCGCGGAGGTAGCGGTGCAGGTCGGGGCCGTCGACCAGGTCCATGACGAGGGCGAGGAGGTCGCCCTCGACGACCAGGTCGCGGGTGCGCACGATGTTCTCGTGGGTGAGCCGGAGGAGCACGGAGCGCTCGCGCAGGAACCGCATCACGATGTCGGCGTCGTTGGCGAGCTCCTCCTTCAGGACCTTGATCGCCACGGTCTCGCCGGGCTCGCCGGCGACGGCCGCCTCGGCGCCCGCGGTCTCCCGCTGGCGGGCACGCCAGACGGTGCCCGTGGCGCCGCGTCCCAGCGGCTCCTCCAGGAGGTACTTGCTGCCTACCGGCCGCACGTCATGCGCTCCCTGCAGATCGTGGTGATTGCGGTGCTCCCGGATCCGCCCGGGAGTTTCCGGCCCACTCTAGTGGGGTGACCGGCGCGGCCGGGCGGCTCCGTCCGGTTGCTTTCGTCGCCCTGTCCGCCGTTGGCCGGATGCCGCCCCGAAGGCGGTGGCCGGTTGCGGAACAAGACGCTCACATCGGGCCAATGGTTGCCGTACGTACGTGCGACACACCGCTCCGGACGCTCTTCCGGAACCGTTCCGTCCTCGCGGACGAGGTTCCAAGCAGGCATTTATGGGCGCACAGCCGACGTTTCATGATCACTTAGCGGTGGCCCCCGGGCGTGTTGTCAGACGCAGGTGCGAGGATGCCTCCAGCACGGAACTGTGGGGTCGGGAGCCCTGCGGCACGTGACGAACCTGTACCGGACGACGCGTCCGTGTCGGGTGGGGGGAATCACAGGGCGTTTCCCCTGCCCGGCGCCCCGCGCAGAAGGGACCGCTGACGGCGATGCAGATCCGGCTGACCGTCCTCGCGCCGCGCAGCGGCCAGACCCCGGCGCGCGCGTGCGACGTGCTGGTCACCGCCCCGTCGGGGACGGCGCTCGCCACCGTGGCGTCCAACCTGGCCGCGGCCGTCCTGGGGCCCGACGGCTCGCTCGGCAGCGGCGCGGTGGTGCTGTTCGCCGGGCGCGAGCGGCTCGACGCCCAGCGGTGCGCGCTGGGTGAACCACCACTGGTGGACGGGGCGATGCTCTCGCTCCAGGTCCCGGGCGAGGACGAGGCGGTGGACGACGCCGTCCCGGCGCGGCTGCACGTGGTCGCGGGGCCGGACGCGGGCGGGGTCCATCTGCTGCACGGCGGCCGGATCCGGATCGGCCGCTCCGCCGACGCTGACGTCCCGCTCGACGACCCCGATGTGTCCCGGCTGCACTGCGCGGTGGCGGTCTCCGCCGACGGCCAGGTCTCGGTGGCCGACCTCGGCTCCACCAACGGCACCCTGCTCGACGGTACGGAGGTCCGCGACCGCCCGGTCCGGCTGAAGCCCGGTGCGCTGCTGCGGCTCGGCGAGTCCACGCTCCGGCTGACCTCCGGCGCGCCCGCGCCGACGCTGGCGACGGCCCCGGACGGCGAGGGTCATCTGCGGCTTTCCGGCACGGCCGGCGCCGACGACGGCTCCGGTCACGGATACGCCCCGGCCGTCTCCCCCGACCCCGGGCCCGTCCGCCACCAGGATTCCGGCACCGGTCACGCGTACGGGAGCGACGACGACGGGCGGACCGGTGCCCGCCGGGCGTCCTCCTCCGGGCACCCCGCCCCCGTCCCGGACGACGGGACGCCGCGACGGGGCGGGATAGGCGCCTGGGCGCGCAGACTCGCGGGCAACAGGGGCGAGCCCGTGCACGAGGCGACGCCCGACGGCGCGGGCGCGGCCGAGCCGCCGTTCCCGGCCGCCCCGGCGGCGCCTTCGGGGGCCGCCGCGCAGAGCGTCTGGCCCGACCCGGCGGCCGTGCTGCTGACCGCGCTCGGCCCCGGCCCCCGGCTGTGGGAGCGCGGCACCACCCACCCCGAGGCGCTCGTGGTGCGCCTCGGGACGACGGACCGGGCCGAGCTGCCCGCCGTGCCGGTGACGGTGGGGCTGCGGGAGGCCGGTTCGCTCGGGCTCGCCGGGCCGCGGACCCGGCTGGCCGGACTCGCCCGTTCCACGGTGGCGCAGCTCGCCGCGCTGCACTCCCCCGCCGATCTGGAGATCGTCCTGATCAGCACGGACCGCGCCCGCGGCGCGGACGAGCGCAGGCGCGAGTGGGCCTGGCTCGGCTGGCTGCCCCATCTGCGGCCGATGCGCGGCCAGGACTGCCGGCTGCTCCTCGCGTACGACCGCGACCAGGCCACCGCCCGAGTGACGGAGCTGGTGCGCCGGCTGGACGACGGTCCGCTCGGGCCCGGCTGGGCGAGCCTGGACCGCAGTACGGTCGCCGAGGCCGCGGAGCGGTACGCGGGTCCGTACACCGTGGTGATCGTCGACGGCGACCCGGGCTCGGCGGCGCTGCGCGAGAACACCGCCCGGCTGGCCGCCGCCGGTGCCGCGGCCGGCATCCATCTGATCTGTCTGGCCGAGACCCCGGCCGCCACACCCACCTCACCGGTCGCGGCGACCTACGAGGCCGCCTGCCACGCCTCGATCGCGTTCCGCGAGTGCGGGGCGGTGGCGATGCTGAGCGGCGACGTGGCGACGGCCCTGCGGCTGCTGCGGACGGCGGACGGCCGGGCCGCGGGCCGCGGCACGGTCGCCGCGGTGGACGCGGTGTCGGCGCACTGGGCCGAGCGGTTCGGCCGGGCGCTGGCCCCGTTGCGTACGGAGGGTTCGGCCACGGCCCACGGCCGATCGGCGTCGGTCTCGCTGCCGACCACCGCCCGTCTGCTGGACGAGCTGGGCCTGGCCCGTGCCACTCCGGCTTCCCTGATGGCCCGTTGGGCCTCCACCGCGGACGACCAGCCCGGCGCCACGGTGCGCGGCTCGGGCCGCTGGACGGGCGGACCGGCGGGCGGCGGCGCGGACGACGGCGCCGATGCGGGCACCCGCGGTTCGGGCCGTACGGAGTACCCGCGCGGCGCGGGTCCCCGCGTGGGCACCCAGCGCATGGGCGCCGGGCCGGGCCCGGACGGCGCGGGCGGATACGCCCCCGGCTCGGGCCGCACCCCGTACCCCGGCAGCGAGAACGCCACCCACATCGGCGCCCCGGGCCACTCCCTCGCCCCCGACGACGGCCACGACACTCCCGGCTCCGGGCGCACCCCGTACCCGGACTCGGGCCGTACCCCGTACCCCGACTCCGGGCGCACCCCGTATCCCGGCGGTTCCGCGGGCCGGGTCGGCGGGCAGCGGTACGGCGGTTCGCCCGGGGACATCCCGAGCTCGCGGACCATTCCCGGGACCGGAACCGGTTCCTGGGCCGGTGGTGGTGACCGCGCCGGCGACGTCCAGGGCGCCGACAGTCTCCGGTCCGCCGGGTCCGGACGCGGCTCGAACCGGGTCAGCGGGCCGCGCGGCGGCGACACTCCCCGGGTCGCCGCGCGAAGCGCCGAGAGCGCCGCCGCGGCCGGACGCACCGCCGCCGGGGCGGCAGCGGACGCGGGCGCCGACCCGGACACCGGCACACCCGCCGCCGCCCCCGCGGCCGTCGGGCGGCCCGTGGTGGTGCTCGGCGCCGGGCCCCGGGGCGCGGTCAGCGTGGATCTGGCGGAGGAGGGACCCCACCTCCTCATCGAGGGACCGGCCGGCAGCGGACGCACGGAGCTGCTGCGGGCCGTCGCCGCCTCGCTCGCCGCGGCGGCCCGGCCCGACCTGCTGGGCATCCTGCTGGTCGACGGCGCGGGCGGCGACCGCGGCGAGGGCCTTCGCCCCTGCACCGAGCTCCCGCACGCGTTCACGCACCTGGTGGCCTCCGATCCGGTGCGGATGCGAGAGTTCGCCCAGGCGCTGGGCGGTGAGCTGAAGCGCCGCGCCGAGTTGCTCGGCCCGCACGACTTCACCGAATGGCACCACCGGCACGAGGTGGCGCGGCGGATGGTCGGCCAGCGCCCGCCGACCACCGCGGAACAGCGCGGTGACGTGGACGCCCCGATGAGCGGGACGCTCCGGCTGCGCCCCGCCGCCCGCTCCTCGACCCCCGGGCCGTCCCCGCTGCCCCGGCTCGTCGTCCTGGTCGACGACTTCGACGCGCTGGTCGCCCCGGCGCTCGGCAGCCCCGGCCGCCCCGCCGCGGGTTCGGTGGTGCGGGCCCTGGAGGCGGTGGCGAGGGAGGGCGGCCGGCTGGGCGTCCACCTGGTCGCGGCGTCCGCCCGCCCGGACCGTACGGAGGACACGGACCTGGCCCACGGGGCCCGGCTGCGCATCGTGCTGGACGCACCGGTGGTCCCGCCGTCGCCGGATGGCCCGGCGCCCGGACGGGGCAGGCTCGGGCATCCGGACGGCCGGGTGACGCCGTTCCAGGGCGGCCGGGTGACCGGTCGCATCCCGCGCACCGCCACGCTGCGGCCCACCGTCGTGCCGCTGGAGTGGGAGCGGATGGGCGATCCGCCGACCCGGCGCCCGGTCCGTGAGCTGGGCAACGGACCGACCGACCTGGCGCTGCTGGCCAGTGCGCTGGAGTGGGCGGCCCGTTCGGTGAACGCCGAGCCGATAGCCCCGTTCGGGCCCGTCCGCTCCTGAGGGACGCCGGGTCCGGACATCCACTGACATCACGTCACGAGCCCATCACGATCAAGGAGTTGACACGAGAAGCGGTATTGCGGCGTCCGTACACCGGGCGTAGGACTGTGCGCACACAACGATGTGAGAGACGGGGAAGCAATGCGCACAACCCTTCGGATCAGCAGGGCCGCCGCGGTGTTCACCGCCGTCGGCGCACTGGCCCTCACCGGTTGCAGTGACGACGGCGGAAAGGACAAGCCGGACAAGAGCTCGGGGAACGGCAAGGGGAGCCCTTCCAGCGTCGTGCTGCCCAAACTGGACGGCGAGAAGCTCTCGGTCGCGGCCGTCTGGACCGGTGCCGAGCAGGCCAACTTCGTCAAGGTCCTCAAGGAGTTCGAGAACCGCACGGGCGCGAAGGTCACCTTCGTCCCGGCGCAGGACCCGATCGTCAACTTCCTCGGTACGAAGATCGCGGGAGGTCAGCCGCCGGACGTCGCGATGATCCCACAGGTCGGCGCGATCCAGCAGGCCGCCCAGAAGAAGTGGGCGAAGCCGGTCGGCCCCGAGGCCAAGGCCCAGCTGGCGAAGAACTACTCGAAGGTCTGGCAGGACCTCGGCGCGGTCGACGGCACCCAGTACGGCGTCTACTTCAAGGCCGCCAACAAGTCCCTGATCTGGTACAACACCAAGGCGTTCGAGAACGCGGGCGCGGCCGAGCCGAAGACCTGGAAGGACTTCCTGAAGACGGCCGAGACGGTCTCCGCATCGGGTGTCACCCCGGTCTCGGTCGGTGGCGCGGACGGCTGGACGCTGACCGACTGGTTCGAGAACATCTACCTCTCCCAGGCCGGTCCGGAGAAGTACGACCAGCTGGCCCAGCACAAGATCAAGTGGACGGACCCGTCCGTCAAGGACGCGCTGACCACGCTCGCGCAGCTCTTCGGCAAGCCCTCGCTGATCGCGGGCGGCGCCGACGGCGCCCTGCAGACGGAGTTCCCCGCCTCGGTCACCCAGACGTTCACCGGCGGTGACCAGCCCAAGGCCGCGATGGTCTTCGAGGGCGACTTCGTGGGCGTCAACATCGCGCAGACGAAGTCGAAGATCGGGACGGACGCCAAGGTGTTCCCGTTCCCGGCGGTCGGCGCCGAGTCCCCCGTCGTGACCGGCGGCGACGCCGCGGTGGCGCTGAAGGACGGCAAGGGCGCCCAGGCCCTGCTGACCTGGCTGGCCTCGGCCGACGCCGCGAAGATCATGGCCGAGCAGGGCGGGTTCATCTCGCCGAACAAGACCCTGGACGCCTCCGCGTACCCGAACGAGGTGCAGCGCACGATGGCGCAGGCGCTGATCTCGGCCGGTGACTCCGTCCGGTTCGACATGTCCGACCAGGCGCCGCAGTCGTTCGGCGGGACGCCCGGCAAGGGCGAATGGAAGACCCTCCAGGACTTCCTGAAGAACCCGAAGGACATCGCGGGGACTCAAGCGAAGCTGGAGTCCGACGCGGCCAAGGCGTACAAGAGCTGACGGGATGACGACAGCCGCAGCGGGGGGCGCCGACGCGGTGCCCCCCGCCGACAAGCAATCGTCCGCGGAGCCGTCGGTGCCCGCGCCCAGGAAGCCGTCCGATCCGCCGTCCGGCGGCCCGGGACGCAGCCGCCGGAGCGTGACCGGCACCCGCCGGCTCTTCGCGGCCCTCTTCCTGGCACCCGCGCTGGTGCTGCTGGGCGCGCTCGTGGTCTATCCGATCGTGTACTCCGTCTACCGGTCGTTCCTCGACCAGGCGGGTACGGGCTTCGCCGGACTCGACAACTACAAGGCGCTGTTCACGGACGACACCATCCGTACGGCGGTCAAGAACAACGCGATCTGGGTCGTGCTCGCGCCGACGGTCTCCACGGCCCTCGGACTCATCTTCGCGGTGCTCACGGAGCGGATCCGCTGGGGCACGGCGTTCAAGCTGGTCGTCTTCATGCCGATGGCGATCTCCATGCTCGCCGCCGGCATCATCTTCCGGCTGGTGTACGACGCCGCTCCGGAGCGCGGGGTCGCCAACGCCGTATGGGTGGGTGTGCACGACACGTTCTCCGAGTCGGCGGGGTACCCGAAGGCACATCCGCTGCCCGTCCACCCCCTCAAGGCGGGCGCCGGTGGTTCCTTCGTCACCAAGGCGCCGGTACGGACCGGGCAGCCCGTGCAGCTGCCGCTGGTCGGTGTGATTCCGGCGAACATGCCGAAGGACGCGAAGCCCGCGAAGGCCGCCGCGGCGGCGGACGGCGAGATCACCGGCACCGCGTGGCTGGACTTCACCAAGGGCGGTGGCGGCCGGCCCAATGTCATCGACGCCAAGGAGCTGGGGCTCAAGGGCCTCAAGGTCGAGGCGGTCAAGGACGGCAAGGTGGTCGCCTCGGCGACGGCGGCGGCGGACGGTACGTTCACCCTGCCCGCGTCGGCGGACGGCGCCGGACTCCGGCTCCCCGCCTCGAACTTCAAGGAGCCGTACAACGGCATCGAGTGGCTCGGCCCGACCCTCGTCACCCCCGGGATCATCGGTTCCTACGTCTGGATGTGGGCCGGGTTCGCGATGGTGCTGATCGCGGCGGGGCTCGCGGGGCTGCCCCGTGAACTCCTCGAAGCGGCCCGGGTGGACGGCGCGAACGAGTGGCAGGTGTTCCGCCGGATCACGGTGCCGATGCTCGCGCCCGTGCTCGTGGTGGTGCTGGTCACGCTCATGATCAACGTGCTGAAGATCTTCGACCTGGTCTTCATCATCGCGCCGGGCTCCTCGCAGGACGACGCGAACGTGCTGGCGCTCCAGCTCTACCGGTCCTCGTTCGGCACGGACGCGGACCTCGGGATCGGCAGCGCCATCGCCGTACTCCTGCTGCTGCTGGTACTCCCGGTGATGTACGTCAACATCCGCCGGATCCGGAAGGAGGGGCGCCGATGACGACAGCGTCGACCACGGCCACGAGCACGACGGCCGAAGACGTTCCGGTGAAGGCCGAGCGGTCCCTCGGCGCACGCCTCGCCGCCCGCGCCGGCGGCGGTGCGATGCGGATCTTCCTCGTGCTGGTGGGCCTGTTCTGGCTGATGCCGACGATCGGTCTGCTGCTGTCCTCGCTGCGCGGCGCGGACGACATCGCGGCGACCGGCTGGTGGAAGGTCTTCACGGCTCCGTCCCAGCTCACCTTCGACAACTACTCCCGGCTGCTGGACAATTCGACGATCACCCACTCCCTCCTGAGCACGGTCATGATCACCGTCCCGGCGACCGTCCTGGTCGTCGTGATCGGTTCACTGGCCGGGTACGCCTTCGCCTGGATGGAGTTCCCCGGCCGCGACTGGTGGTTCCTGGTGGTCGTGGGGCTGCTGGTGGTCCCGGTGCAGGTCGCCCTGGTCCCGGTCTCCAAGCTCTTCGGTGCGGTCGGGATCTTCGAGACGACCTTCGGCGTGGTCATCTTCCACACGGCCTTCGGTCTGCCCTTCGCGATCTTCCTGCTGCGGAACTTCTTCGCGGAGATCCCGAGGGAGCTGCTGGAGGCGGCCCGGCTGGACGGGGCGGGCGAGATCCGGCTCTTCACCCGGGTCGTGATGCCGCTGGGCGGTCCGGCGATCGCCTCGCTCGGGATCTTCCAGTTCCTCTGGGTCTGGAACGACATGCTGGTCGCGCTGATCTTCGCCGACTCGGACTCGCCGCCGATCACGGTGGCCCTCCAGCAGCAGGTCAGACAGTTCGGCAACAACATCGACGTGCTGGCGCCCGGCGCCTTCGTGTCGATGGTGATTCCGCTGGCGGTCTTCTTCGCCTTCCAGCGCCAGTTCGTCTCCGGCGTGATGGCGGGCGCGGTGAAGTGAGCCGCGAGCAAGCGGTGGCGTGATGCGCACGGCCGTACGTCAACACGGGGCGGGGTTACCCATCACGGCAACCCCGCCCCACCTGCCATTTCGTGGATTTGCCACGTTTTGACGTAACCCGGTCGCTCCATGGGGCGTTTGTGGACCACCCGCCCGCGCAGCGAACGACCCATGGATGTGTTGTGCCCCGGTTCAGTGTCATCGTGCCCGCGTACCGGGTTCAGGCGTATCTGCACGAGAGCCTGGACTCGGTGCTCACCCAGTCCTTCGAGGACTTCGAGATCATCGCCGTGGACGACTGCTCACCGGACGCCTGCGGCAGCGTCATCGACGAGTTCGCCGCCCGCGACCGCCGGGTGCGGGCCCTGCACCTGCCGGAGAACGTGGGCCTGGGCCGGGCCCGTAACGCGGGGATCGCGCAGGCCACCGGCGACTACCTGGTCTTCCTGGACGGCGACGACACCCTGACCCCCGGCGCCCTGCGGGCCGTCGCCGACCGGATCGGAGCGACCGGGGAACCGGACGTACTGGTCTACGACTACGCCCGGACCTACTGGACGGGCGAGAGCGTGCGCAACAGCTACGCCGAGCATCTCGCCGAGACCGGCCCGCCCGCCTTCACGCTCGCCGACCGGCCCGCCCTGCTGAAGGTGCTGATGGTCGTCTGGAACAAGGCGTACCGCCGCGCGTTCGTCCAGGCCGAGGGGTTCACCTTTCCGCCCGGCTACTACGAGGACACGCCCTGGACCTACCCGGTACTGATGGCCGCCGGCTCGATCGCGGTCCTCGATCGGGTGTGCGTGGGCTACCGGCAGCGGCGCCGGGGAAACATCCTGTCCACCACCAGCCGCAGGCACTTCGACATCTTCGAGCAGTACGACCGGGTCTTCGCGTTCATCGACGCCCGCCCCCCGCTCGCCCGCTGGCGGCCGGTGATCTTCCGCAGGATGCTCGACCACTTCTCCACGCTGTTCACCACCCGGGGGCGGCTGCCGCGCGGCGGGCACGGCGAGTTCCTGCGCCGGGCCCGCGCCCACTGCCGCCGCTACCGGACCCCGGGCGCCCCCGTCCCGCTCCGCGCCCGGCTGCGCCACGGCCTGCTCCGGCTGGGCGCCCACCGCACGTACCGAGCGCTGTGGAGCGCGCAGGTGCTCTGCGGCCGGCTGCGCCGGATCGCCGCGGCGGTCCGGCGGACGGTACGAGCGGTCGCGCTCCAGGCCTACTACCGCGTCCAGTTGACGCTGCCCGTCCAGGCGGACCGGGCGGTGTTCGCCGCGTACTGGCACCGCGGCTACGCCTGCAATCCGGCGGCGATCGAGGCGAAGGCCCGCGAACTCGTCCCCGGGCTGCGGACCGCCTGGATCTGCCGCCCCGAGGACGCGCACACCGTGCCGACCGCGACCCGCAGGCTCACCCCCGGGACGTACGGCTACTGGCGGGCGCTGGCCCGCTCCCGATACCTGGTGAACAACGTCAACTTCGACCGGCGGCTGGTCAAGCGGCGCGGCCAGGTGCTGCTCCAGACCCACCACGGCACCCCGCTCAAGACCATGGGTCTCGACCTCCAGGACCGTCCGGCGGCGGCCCGCGCGACGGACTTCGGCCGGCTGCTGGCCAATGTCGACAAGTGGGACTTCTCCCTCTCGGCGAACCAGCACTCCACCCTCGTCTGGGAGAAGGCCTACCCGTCGGCCTCCGCGAACTGCGTGACGCTGGAGTACGGGTACCCGCGCAATGACGTATACCAGCGGGCCACCGCCGACGACGTGGCGCGGCTGCGCGAGCTGATCGGCATCCCGGAGGGCCGGGTGGCCCTGCTGTACGCGCCCACCCACCGGGACTACCGCCGCGCCCAGTGCCCCGCTCTCGATCTGGCGCGCGTGCTGCGGGTCCTGGGTCCGGGCTACGTGGTCCTGACCCGCGCGCACTACTCGTACGACGCCCCGATGGACCGCGAACCGCACCCCCGGATCATCGACGTCAGCGGCCATCCCTCCGTCGAATCCCTCGCGCTCGCCTCGGACGCGCTGATCACGGACTACTCCTCGCTGATGTTCGACTACGCCAATCTGGACCGGCCCGTCGTCCTCCACTGCGGCGACCGCGAGGCGTACGAAGCGGCCCGCGGCACCTACTTCGATCTGCACTCCTGCCCGCCCGGAGCAATCACGCACAGCGAGGACGAACTGCTCGACGTCTTCGCCACCGGCCACTGGTGCGGCGCCCGTTCCGCCCAGCTGCGGGCGGCGTTCCGGGCGCGCTTCTGCCCGTACGACGACGGGCTCGCGGCGGAGCGGGTGGTGCGCCGGGTCTTCCTCGGCGACACCGCCGTGCAGCCGCCCGCGATTCCGCCGGAGCGGCGGCGTCCCGCGCCGGCGGCGGGGAACCCGGCGCGGTTCCCGGTCCCCGTACCGGCCACCGCCGCGGTGCCCGGGGACCGGCGGGCGTCCGCGGACCTCGGCCTCGCCGGTGCCCGGCCCACCAACCACCCCTGAGCGCCCCGTAGATCAGTCAGGTCCGTCGAATCCACTGGATCCGTGTCCGAGAAAGAGCCCGTATGCCCCGGCTGAGTGTCATCGTCCCCGTCCGCCGTGCCCGAGGCCAGCTGCGCGAGTGCCTGGAGTCGGTGCTCACCCAGTCGTTCACGGACATCGAGGTGATCGGGGTCGACGACGGGGCGCCGGACCGTTCGGGGCTGCTGTTCGACGAGTTCGCCACCCGAGACTGCCGGGTGCAGGCCATCCATCTGCCGCCGGGGGCCGGTGCGGACGGGCGGCGCAATGCCGGGGCCGAGCGGGCCCTCGGGGACTACCTTCTCTTCCTGGAGGGCGACTTCGTCCACCTGCCGGGCGCCCTCCAGGCCGTCGCCGACCGCCTGGACGCGACCGGTGACCCCGAGCTGCTGCTGTTCGGCCACCACCGGCGGCCCTTCCGCGGCCGCCCCCGGCCGACCCGTTCGCTGGAGCTGCTCGACGGGCTGCCCGAGGGCCGGCTCACCCTCGCCGAGCACCCCGTGCTGCTGGACATCGCACCGGTCTCCTGGAACCGCGCCGTGCGCCGCACCCTCCACGAGGGCGAGAAGCTGAGCTTCGGTCCCGGGCAGCACGGGGAGCGGATGTACGCGTTCCAGACCCTCGCCGCCGCCGAGTCCGTCGCCGTGCTCGCCACCCCCTGCGTCGAACACCGCGGCCGACGCCGGCCGCCCGGGGCCGACGTGACGGAACCGGCGGACGGCTCGGCACCGCACCAGCTCGTGGAGGCGTACGCCGCCCTGATGGAGTTCGTACGGGACCGGCCGCCGCTGGCTCCCGTACGGACCCTGCTCTTCGAGCGGGCGGTCCAGGAACTCCTTGCCGGATACCCGTCGGTGACCCGGCGGCGCCGGCGCTACGTACGCTCCGTGGCGGCGTTCCACCGTGCGCACCGGCCCGGGGAGCACCGCTTCCCGGGCGGCGCCCAGGGGCTTCGGCCCCGGCTGATGGGCGGCGGCCGGTACGCCGCGCTCGGTGCGCTCGACACGGTGCTGGCCCTGCGCCGGAGCCTGCGGGCGGCACCCGGCGCGGTCCGGGCGCGGGCCAGGCGCAGCCTCCCCGGGCACTACTACTGGTGGCAGCGCAGGCTCCCGCTGGACGGCGGGCTCGCCGTCTACGCGGCGTACTGGAACCGCGGGTTGAGCTGCAATCCGGAGGCGATCTTCCGCAAGGCCCGGGAGCTGGCCCCGCAGGTGCGCGGGGTGTGGGTGGTGTCGCGGAACCAGGTGGGCTCGGTGCCCGAGGGCGTCGACCACGTGGTGCCGGGGACCCGCCGCTACTGGCAGGTGCTGGCGCGGGCCACGTACTTCTTCAACAACGTCAACTTCCCCGACCACCTGGTCAAGCGCCCCGGCCAGGTCCATGTGATGACGCATCACGGTACCCCGCTGAAGATCATGGGGCTCGATCAGCAGAACTACCCGGCGGCGGCCCAGGGGCTGAACTTCGACCGGCTGCTCCAGCGCGTGGACCGGTGGGACTGGAGCGTCTCCGCCAATCCGCACTCCACCGAGGTGTGGGCCCGCGCCTATCCGAACGCGGCGCGGTCCCTCGAATCGGGCTATCCGCGCAATGACGTCCTCGCGACGACTCCGGGCGACCGGATCGCGGCGATCCGCCGGGACCTCGGTGTCCGACCCGGACAGCGCGCCATCCTGTACGCGCCGACGCATCGCGACTACGAGACGGCGTTCACCAGCCGGCTCGATCTGGCCCGGTTCTGCGAGGCGCTGGGCCCGGAGTCGGTGGTGCTGGTCCGCGCCCATTACTTCTACGAGGGTGCCGGGCTGCCGGACCACCCCTCGCTCATCGATGTCTGCGAGCATCCGCGGATCGAGGAGCTGTGCCTGGCGGCGGACGCGCTGGTGACGGACTACTCGTCGGTGATGTTCGACTACGCCCATCTGGACCGGCCGATCGTGGTGCACGCCCCCGACTGGGAGACGTACCGCACGGTCCGGGGGGTCTGTTTCGATCTGCTGTCCGGTGCGCCCGGCGACACCCCCGGGGCGATCTCCACGACCACGGACGGGCTGGCCCGGATCTTCCTCGACGGCAGCTGGCGGAGCCCGGAGAACGAGGCGCTGCGGGCCGCGTTCCGGGCCCGGTTCTGTCCGTACGGCGACGGGCGGGCCGCGGAGCGGGTGGTGCGGCAGGTGCTGCTGGGCGAGGCGGAGCCGGTCGTCGGACGGGCCTGAGGGGCAGCCCGTCCGACGGCGGCGCCTCAGAGCCTGTCGGGTGACCTCCGACCGGGCGGCCACGCCCTGGCACGCACGCTTCCCGCGTTGTCGTCGGTCGCCAACGCTCCGCGTCGACTCCCTCCTCCGCCTTGGAATCGCACGCACCAGACCGCGTCCGCCATCCGATCCGAGGCCACCCGACAGGCTCTCAGCGTTGCTGGCCCGCCATCACCGTGACGAGGCCGATGACCACGAGCAGCGAGCCGCCCCAGGTCCACATCGAGGTCCGCTCGTGCAGCACGGTCGCCCCGGCCAGCACGATCAGCAGATACCCGAGGGCGTTGAACGGATAGGCGATGGACAGCGGCACCTTGGCCAGGGTCGCCATCCAGGCGAGGGCGGACACCGAGAAGACCACCAGGCCCAGGACGACCCAGGGGCTGGTCGCGGCGCGCAGGGCGATGGATCCGCCGCCGTGCCCCGCGGCGGCCGCGGCGCTCTTCATCCCGTGCTTGAGCATGATCTGGCCGCCCGCCGACGAGAACACGGCGAACAGCAGCAGCATCAGACTGGGGAGGGTCAAGACCTTGCTCCTGACTGCGGCGGCCGGGGATTCCGACTCCGGGGTGGGGGTGGGGCGGGGGACGGCGGCCTCAGACACCGACCCGGTCGGCAGGGGCGTACTGTCGGTTGAGGATGTCCTGTACATCGACGTGCTCTCCAGCGATGATCGTCTCGGCCGCATGCGGGGTGAGCAGTGCGACGTGCTGATAGCCGAACAGCGTCGGCCGGATCCGGGTGAGCAGTTTCGACACTCCGCCCAGGACCGCGGGGAGCGGTCCCCCGCCGAGCAGCGCCCAGAACGGGGCCCCGGTCGACGCGATGTCGAGGACGTCGTAGCCCGCGTCCCTGACCGTGCGGCGCAGGCTGGCCCGGGTGAAGAAGCGCAGATGCGTTTCGTCGAGAATGCCGCGCCGGTCGTAGCCGAAGACTCCGAGCGCGACCCGCAGCCGTGAGTACCAGTGGCTGAAGTTCGGTACGGAGAGCAGCACATGGCCGCCGGGCCGCAGCACCTCGACGACCTCGGCGAGCACCCGCTCCGGGCGGGAGAGGTGCTCGATGACGTCGCCGGCGACCACGTAGTCGTAGTCGGCGCCGATCTCGACCGGCAGCCCCTCCTCCAGGTCGGCGAGGTGGAAGTGGGTGCACTTCTCGCGTACGCCGGGGACCTCGATGTAGTCCACGCCCGTCACCTCGTGGCCGAGGGCTTCGAGGCGCTGGGCGAACAGGCCGCCCGAGCAGCCGAGGTCGAGGACGCGGCCGGGCGGGAGGCTGCGCATCTTCTCCAGGATGACGGCGTGCGAGGAGCCGTCGCCCTCCTTGAACGCGTACTCGACGGGCTTGGGGATCCAGCCGCAGGTGCCGAATCCCTTGACGGCGAGCCGGTATTCGAGGACGTCCTTGACGACGTCCTTCGCGTACTTCATGCCGTTGACGTAGCAGATCTCGTCGCCGTAGTACGTGGGGACGGGGATCTCCTTGATCCGCATCCCCTCGTTGAGCAGCTGGACGATGATCTGGGTGTCGAAGTCGAACGCGTCGGTGTTCCGGTGGATCGGCAGCTTCTTGAGTGCCGCGACGCTGTAGGCGCGGTATCCGGAGTGGAATTCGGTGAGCTGCGAGCCGAGAAGGATGTTCTCCAGGCGGGTGAGAATGCGGTTGCCGAGCCATTTGTACATCGGCATGCCGCCCTTGAGCGCGGATCCGGATTTCATCATCCGCGACCCGAAGACGGCCTCGCATTCGCCGCGTTCGATCGGCGCGACCATGTCGGGCAGGAATTCCGGGGCGTACTGTCCGTCGCCGTGCAGCAGCACGATGATGTCCAGTCCGTGTTCGGCGGCCAGCGCGTATCCGGCCTTCTGGTTTCCGCCGTATCCGAGGTTCTTGGTGTGCCGCATCACCACGGTCCGCGGCATTCCCTCCGTCTGCGACCAGCGGCAGCCCGCGGTGAAGGTCGCATCATGGCTCGCGTCGTCGAGAATGAGGACTTCGGCGACCTTGGACCGGAAGTCCACCGGAATGCGGTCGAGGGTCCTCTCCAGCGTCGTCTCGGCGTTGTACGCGACCACCAGGATGCCGATCCTGGGGCTCGGGCTTTCCTTCACGGGGCGTTCTCCAGTTGCGCTCGGTGCTTGGTGCTCGGGGGCGGTCAGTTGGTGGCGGAACCGGTGGGCTGACAGGTGCGGGGCGCCATGAGCGGGGTCCCCTCGACGGGGGGCCGTCCGGGCGGGTCCGATCGCATGGCGAGGATCTTGCGGATTCCGCTGCCGAGACCCACGGCGAGAACCACCCAGCCGGCCTCACCGAGGTGCAGCACCGTTTCGCTCCAGCGCACGGCGGAGCGTCCCTGGTAGCCGAGGACCGCCGTCAGGCCGAGCAGGCAGCTGTACGCGGCGCCCTCCCAGAACCCGACGACGAACAGCCCGGCGGCGGCCCAGGTCAGGTACTGCAGCGCGGACGCGGTGGAGAGCAGCAGCAGGAGGCTCATCGTGATGGCGACGACGGCGGGCAGCTGCGCGGGCCGCAGCCGGGCGAGCCAGACCCCGGCCGCCACGCAGGCCAGTACGAAGAAGAAGTGGCCGTCGCCCTCGATGTAGGTGATGAAGGACTCTGGCAGGCCGAACATGTCGGCGAAGCGGACGAGCCCCCAGAGCCGGTAGCCGCCGCCCGCGTACTCCAGGACGTTCTCCTTGAGGTTCTCCGGCACGGTCACCAGGACCGGCCCCCAGACGAGGGCGACCAGGGCGGCGAACCCGGCAAAGAAGCGGACGAACGCCGGCCGGCCCGCCCGCAGCGCGACGAGGAACAGTGCCGGGATCACCACCACGGGGATGAACTTGATGCTGATCGAGAGCGCGGCGGCCACCCCGGCGGCCAGCGGCGCCTTCCGGTCGACGAGCAGATGGGCGGCGGCCAGGGCGAAGGTGATGGCGACCGCGTCGGTGTTGCCGTGATAGCCGGAGGTGGCGATCAGCACGGGGCTGACGGCCACGCCCACACCGCAGGCGACGGCGGCACCGAGAAAAGCGCGCCGGCGCACGATCTCGAACACGATGAGCGCGCAGAAGAAGTCGGCGATCGAGGCGGGCGATCTGATCAGCGTTCCGAACGGGATGCCGAGTTCGGAGAGTTCATTGAGGCCGAGAAGCATCCAGCCGGCCAGTGGCGGGTGGTTGTAGACGGGCAGCCCCGGCAGCGGCTGTTCGTAAATCCGAATGGGCCCGTAACGCACGATCGCCTTTGCGAAACCATGAAAGATTCGCACGTCGGCCGGGCCCGGCATATTCGCCGCGATCAGCATTCGGGTGAGAAGACCCGCAGCCGCGACAATGAGCACCGCCGCCCTTGCGCGTGGCACGTCCCAGGTTTCGCATCGCATTCGGATACCCATGAAAGCAGAACGTAGCAACCAGAAGACGCTGAGCAACGCAACGATGACCGCACTTGTATGGACCATTACTTGAATGCGCTGCACACTCGCGCAAACATTCGCACCCTTGAATCACTCGAACGGTTCAGGGAGGGAGCGGTGACTCCGGTCCCTTCGCCCGGCCGGGGGCGGCACCGGCCGGGCGGCGCGGATTACAGCATTCGGTCGACGACGCCCGCCGCCGCGTGCCCGTCGTCCAGGTCGCAGAAGTCCCGGCGGAATGCCTTGTACGCCTGCGCGTGTCCCACGGTGGCCCGCTCCGGGTCGCGCAGCGCCTCGACGAGTCCGGTGGAACCGGGGATCAGCGGGCCGGGGGCGCGGGCCTCGAAGTCGAAGCAGAAGCCGCGCAGGGTGTCGCGGTAGTGCGCCAGGTCGTGGGTGTGGAAGAGCATCGGGCGGCCGGTCTGGGCGAAGTCGAACATCAGCGAGGAGTAGTCGGTGACCAGGGCGTCGCTGATCAGCATCAGTTCGCCGACGTCCCCGTAGCGCGAGACGTCCCGGACGAAGCCGCTGCCGCTGTCCGGGAGACGGTCGGTCACCAGGTAGTGGCGGCGCACCAACAGGACGGTGTCCGGGCCGAGTTCGCGTTCGGCGGCGGCCAGGTCGAGTTGCAGGCCGAGGGCGTAGCGGCCACCGCCGCGCGGCTGGTCCTCGCGCCAGGTCGGCGCGTACAGCACGATCCGCCTGCCCTCGGGGACGGCGAGCCGCTCCCGTACCGCTGCGGCGACCTTGGCCCGGTCCGGGGCGTGGAACAGGTCGTTGCGGGGGTAGCCGCACTCCAGGACCTCGCCCCGGTAGCCGAACGAGCGCCTCAGGACGGGGGTGGAGAAGCTGTTCGGGGAGACCAGGAAGCTCCACTGACGGGCGCGCTGCTCGATGGTGGCGAGGTAGGAGGCGTTGGCCCGCGCGGTGCCCGCGAGGTCGAGACCGATGCGCTTGAGCGGGGTGCCGTGCCAGGTCTGGACGACGCACTGGCCCTCGCGCCGCTCGAACCACTCCGGGAGCTGGGTGTTGGTGACGACGTACCGGCTGCGGGCCAGCGCCTCGTGCCAGGCGGCGGAGCCGTGCTCGACGGCCGTGGCGCCCGCCGGGACCCGGGCCTGCTGGTCGCGCACCACCCACAGATGCTCCAGCTCGGCGCCCCGCCGGACCACTTCCTCGTGGATCGCGCGCGGCGAGTCGGAGTACTGGCGGCCGTCGAAGCTGCTGTACAGCACCGTGTCGCGGAGCGGTGCGGTGCGCCGGGTCCGGTACCCGTCGCGCAGCAGCCGCTCGCCGCGCGGGCCGCGTTCCCCGGCGGTGAGCACCGACGCGCAGTTGATCAGCAACTGGTCGTGGAAGCGCCGCTCGACGATGTACGTCCGGCCGGCGAGGGTGCGGGCGGCGGGCAGGGTGCGGTGGAGGGCGGCCGGGATGCGCAGCGGGGCGTCGTCCGCCTCGTCCCGGGCACCCTGCTCCCGGAGGAAGAGGTACCAGTTCCCCTGGCCCAGCGGCAGTTTCCCGCCGGGGCCCTCGACGGCGTCCGGCCGGAGCGCGGCCCTGAACCGCCGGGCGTCGGCGGCCCCGGAGAGGGTGAGGGGGAGGACGGCCTCCTCGCCGTGTCCGCTGTGCCTGGCCACCAGCTCGACGGGCCGTTCCTGGAGGCCGGGGAAGCCGCCCTCCAGGAGGAGTTGTCCGTCCTCCGTCCAGGTCGCCAGGTCGACGGCGGGCTGTACCGTGCGGTCGCTGATCAGCAGATTGCCGCGGGAGCTGGTGGTGAGACCGAGTTCGCGCCGTTCGTCGCCGCTCCCGGCCAGCGGATAGCGGCCCGGCAGTACCGGCCCCGGCACGTCGACCGGCGTCCGGCGTCCGTCCGGTCCGACGAGGTGCAGGCTGTACGGGACCTGGGCGCGCCCCGCCCCCCGTGCCGTGTCCGGCCGGGCTTCGGCGAAGGCGCCGAGCGGGACGTCCGCGGTGAACCGCCGCCATCCCGCCGCCGAGGGCACGGCCCCCTCGTGCACCGTCACCGGACAGTCGAAGGAGGTGCCGGAGGGGCGGTGGGTGAGCGCGAGGCGCAGCGGCCCCTTGCCGAGGCGGTCGCGGATCATCCCGTCGATGACCACGGCGGCGGTTCCGTCGCCGGTGTCGCCCGCGCGGTGCGTCTCGAAGCGGGCGTCGATCCGCTCGGCGTGCAGCACCAGCTTGCCGCCGTCGAAGGCGGGCACGATCCGGTGGTCGCCGTCGGGGCGGTGCACGGGCGGCGGAGCGGCCGCCTCGTCCGCGGAGAGCTCGGAGCGGCGCAGCATGCCGTGTCCGGCGATGCCGATCTCCGGGCGCCAGGTGAGCCGTTCGAGGCTGCCGCGCGGGTCGATGCGGAGCCTGGCCGGGTCGACGACGGTCTCGAAGCCCGACCGGTCGTAGTCGTGCAGGCTCTGCCGGGACCGGGCGGTGGCCTCCGGCTCGTCGACCGTACGCAGCCGCAGCGGCACCACATGCCGACGCCCGGCCCGCAGCCAGCCGGCCCGGAACTCGGCGGCGCGCGAGCCGGCGGGCAGGTTGCGGATGTACGCGTACCCCTTGAGGTGCAGCTTGCCGCCCTGCCAATAGGCGTCCCGCAGCCGGGCGGTGAGCGGCAGGTCCCGGTCGCTCACCCGCAGCACCGGGCGCGGCACCGGCCGGGTGACGGCCGGGAAGGAGGCGCTGCGGCGGCGCACGCCCCGTACCGCGAACGCGCCCGGCTCGGCCTTGTCGTAGGCGATCAGGTCCAGCAGTTCGTCGGTCCGCCGTTCGCGCACGAGGTGCCACATCAGGCGCAGCCGCAGCGGCAGCGCGTCGAGGACGGCCGGGTCGACCTGGTCGGTGAACTCGTTGGCGTACGTGGCGAAGGCGCGCCGGTACTCCTCGTCGCCGTCGGGCAGCGCCTCCATGAAGTACCAGAGGTCGTTGGCGAGCACATGCGACTCGTACCGACGTTTGTCGTCGGCGCTGCGGTGCTCGTCGAGGAAGGCGGAGACGCCCAGCACGTGCGAGACCCGGTCCTGGACGCCGCGGACGACGGCGCGGCGGGTGGTGATCGAGCCCGGCCGGTCGCGCCAGTGGTAGACGGCGTCCTTCAGCACATCGACGGAGCGGGCCAGGAAGTGGGCGGGCAGGACGACCGGGATGTCCTCGTAGAGGGCGCCGACCGGGAAGGCGAAGGCGTGCTCGTCCCAGAAGGACCGGCGGAAGACCTTGTTGCAGGCGATCCGGTCGGCGGCCAGGTCCCAGTCCCGGGAGATGTGGGTGCGCAGCCGGGTGGTCGCCATGGGCTTGCGGAAGTTGGGCGACTGCTGGAGCCGGCCGCCGGTCCGCAGCCGCAGCACATTGCCGGACGCGAGGTCCGAGCCGGTCTCGTCCAGCGCGCCGGCGAGGAGTTCGTACGCGCGGGGCGGGAGCACGTCGTCGCTGTCGACGAAGGCGAGATGGCGGGCGCCCGGGTCGCAGTTGCGGACCCCGGTGTTGCGGGCGTGGCCGAGCCCGCCGTTCTCCTGGCTCACCAGCCGGAACCTGCGGTCCTGTTCGGCGAACTCGGCGGCCAGGGCCGCGCTGTCGTCGGTGGACCCGTCGTCGACCATCACCACCTCCAGGTCGGCCATGGTCTGCTCCGCGAGGGACTTCAGGCAGTCCGTCAGGTAGAGCTCGACGTTGTGGACGGGTACGACGACACTGAGCCGTGGCGACATGTTGAGCACGTCCGTTCATCGGGGCCTGGTTGGCCGTATGGCTCAACCCCGTGACGGGCCGGGGGTCACCGGTCGCGGTCTCTCCCGAACGGGTGACATCGGCTGCGCCCCGGTTGCCGTCCGGCCCCGCTCCGCGTCGCCCGGGGACTCCGTCCCGATCGGGATCTCCGTCTCGCCCAGGAACAGCCGGCGCACCACGCGCTCGGCCGCGTGCCCGTCGTCGTACGGGCAGAAGCGCTCCCGGAACGCCGCCCGCAGCCGGGCCGTCCGCGCCGAGCGCCACTCGCCGGTCCGGAACAGCTCCAGCAGTTCGTCCTCGGTGGTGGCGACGGCGCCCGGGGTGTCGCCGGGGCGTCCCGAGAGCAGGTCGAAGTAGGTGCCGCGCGAGGCCCGGTAGGCGGCCCAGTCCGGGGCGTGGCTGATGATCGGACGGTCCAGGCAGGCGTAGTCGAACATCAGCGACGAGTAGTCGGTGATCAACGCGTCGGAGACCAGGCAGAGTTCCTCGACGGAGGGATGTTCCGTCACGTCCACCACCCGGGCCCCGGCCGGCCGGGCCGAGCCGCCGTAGAAGTAGTGCGCGCGGACCAGCACCACGTACTGCGGGCCGAGTTCGCGGGCCAGGCGTTCCAGGTCGAGCTGGGGGACGAAGCCCTTGCGGTAGTCGCGGTGGGTGGGCGCGTACAGCAGCACGGTCCGGTCCGGGTCGAGGGAGAATTCCCGCCGGATCGCGGCGGTCCGCTCCGGGGTGGCGGTGAAGAAGATGTCGTTGCGCGGGTAGCCGAGGTTCAGATGCTCGTACCCGGAGGGGTAGACCCGGTCCCAGATCTCGGTGGTGTGGGGGTTGGCGGAGAGGGAGAAGTCCCACTGGTCGGCGTGGGCGACGATCTTCTCGAAGCTGATGCCGTTGGTGAGGGCCGGGTAGCCGCGCTGGTCCAGGCCCATGGTCTTCAGCGGGGTGCCGTGGTGGGTCTGGAGGTAGCACTGGCCGGGGCGCTTGGTGAAGCCGCCGGGGAAGCTGGAGTTGTTGATCAGATACGTGGCGGTGGCCATGACCCGCCAGTAGGCGAGGGACCCCTCGATGACGTACGGGGTGCCGGACGGCAGGCGCTCGCGGTGCCGGGAGGAGACCGCCCAGACGCCCTGGACGTGCGGGGCGAGTTCGAGGGCCTTGGCGTGGATCGCGGCCGGGTTGCAGGCGGCCCCGCGGTTCCAGTAGGCGCCGTACACCGCGAGGTTCGGGTCCAGCGGGCGCAGCAGGTCGGTGCGGTAGACGGCGCGGGTGAGGCCGGCCCGGAGCGTTCTCCTGCCGCGGACCAGGGCGGCCCGGGTGCGGCTTCGGGCGGCGTCGGCGGCTTCCCGGACGCGGTGGGCGGTGTAGCTGCCGGGGAGTTCGGCGGCGTGGTGGAAGGCGGCGCGGTCGCCGGGGGCGATCCGCCCGGGGTCGTCGAGGACGGCGAGCAGATGGCGGGTGCGCGCCGAACGGATCCGGGGGTCGTCACCGGTCTCGGCGAGCAGCCGCCGGTACGCGTCCAGGATCGCGAAGTGGTGGCGGCCCGGCGTGGTGGCGGGGGTGCCGGAGCGACGGACCCGGTGGCGGACGCAGACCCGGTCGAGGGTGTCGAGCGTGCCGGCGTCGGCGGCGAGGAGGGTGGCCCGGTGCACGGGGAGCACGTCAGCGTAGGGGCCGTCGGTGAAGCGGAGCCCGTGCCCGGTCCAGAAGGCGCGGCGGAAGAGTCGCGGGACGGCGGTGGAGAGGCCGTCGGCCGCGGGGCCGGACCCCGTCGGCCGCGGGGCCGAGACCTCGCCCCACCAGTCGACGCGGTCGTGTCCGAGGAGGAGGACGTCCGGATCGCTCGCGGTCAGCCGGCCGGTGATCTCCGTCAGTGCGCCCGGTCGCAGCAGGTCGTCGCCGTCGAGGAAGAGCAGATACCGTCCGCGCGCCGCGGCCGCCCCGGCGTTGCGGGCCGGGCCCGCGCCGAGGTGCTCGGGAAGGGTGATCACCCTGACCCGGGGGTCGCGCCGCGCGAACTCGGCGGCGATCCGCGCGCTGCCGTCCCGGGACCCGTCGTCCACGACGAGCAGCTCCGGCTCACCGGGAACCTGGCCGAGCACGGACTCGCAGGTCGCCCGGAGGTAGCCCTGAACCCGGTGGACGGGCACGACAACACTGAGAAGCATGGCAGCCGAGGGTAATCGCGCCGTCACCGTACGCCGAACCCGTGTTCATCCGTTCGGGGCAGTCCCGGTGACCCGGGGCGTCCGCCCCGGTTGACCGGGCATGAAGCCGCGCCTCAGTGTCGTCGTCCCGGTCCACAACGTCGAGGACTATCTGGAGGACTGCCTGCGCTCGGTGGCCGAGCAGTCGGTCACCGACATCGAGGTGGTCCTCGTGGACGACGGCTCGACGGACAGCAGTACGGCCATCGCCGAGGACTTCGCCGCCCGCGACCGCCGCTTCCGCTTCGTGCGCCGCCCCAACGGGGGGCTGAGCGCGGCCCGCAACACGGGGGTGCGGCACACCACGCCGGACGTGCCGTACCTGGCGTTCGTCGACAGCGACGACATCGTCGTCCACGACGCCTACGCGCGGATGCTGGCCTCGCTGGAGTCGACCGGCTCCGACCTCGCGACCGGCAATGTGTGGCGGCTGAACGAGCAGGGTCGCCAGCAGGCCTGGCAGTACCGGTGGCTGACCGGCACCCGGGCGCGCACCCACATCAGCCGCGATCCGCGGCTGCTCGCCGACCGGGTCGCCTGGAACAAGGTGTTCCGGCGCTCCTTCTGGGACCGGCACGCCTTCACCTTCCCGGAGGGGAAGCTCTACGAGGACACCCCGGTGATGATCCCGGCGCACTACCTCGCCGGCTCGGTGGACGTGCTGCACGAGCACGTCTACTACTGGCGGGTGCGGGAGGGTTCGATCACCCGGCGTCGTACGGACGTGACCGGCGTGCGGGACCGGATCGCGGCGTGCGAGCAGGTCAGCGCGTTCCTCGCGGGCCGGGGCGGAGTGGCGAACGGCGGTGCGCGGCGCCGCTACGACCTCTCGTGCCTGCGCGACGACTTCGTGTACTTCCTGGAGGGGCTCGCCCTGGGCGGGCCCGGGTACCGGGAGGCGTTCATGGCGGACGCCGGGGCGTTCCTGGACCGGATGGAGCGGATGGACGGGGCAAGCCGCGCGGACCGGGCCGTGGCCCACGAGTTGCCGGCGGAGCTGCGGATCAAGTGGCGGCTGGTGAAGGAGCGCCGGCTTCCGGAGCTGCTGGAGGTGCTCGCCTTCGAACGGGCCAACGGCGCCGGGACGTTCACGGTCGGCGGCGTGCCGGGGCGGCGGCAGGCCGGTTTCCCCGGCATCCCGGACACCACCCGCCTGGCCCGTGCCGATCTCCCGGCCGTGGCACGGCTGCTGGAGGCGCGGTGGAGCGACGACGGGAAGCTGCGGCTGCGCGGTTACGCGTACATCCGCAATCTGCCGGCCGCGACGCCGCGCCACTCGCTGAAGGTGGGCATGGTGCGGGCGGCCGGCGGACAGCAGCTGCGGACGGTGCCGGTACGCGGCGTGCCCGCGCCCGAGGCGACCGTCGACTCCGGCCAGCAGGTGCACGGTTACGACCATTCCGGCTTCGAGATGACCCTCGACCCGCGCCGGCTGCGGCCCGGCGGCTGGCTGGTGGGCATGATGGTGGCCGCCCAGGGCACGGTCCGCCGGGTGGCGGTGCGCGCCGTGGAGGCGGGGGCCGTCCAGCCGCTCGTCCACGACCTGGGCGACGGACGGCGGGCGGTGCTCGACTACCGGGACGGGCGGCTCCGGCTGACCCTGGCGCAGCTGCCCGCCCGCTGCGAGACCCACCGCTTCGGCGAGGACCTGGAGCTGACCGGCCGGCTGTACGGGGGTGCCCGGCCGAAGGCCCTGGTGCTGACCTGCGAAGGGGTGGCGGACCAGGAGTTCGGCCACCCCGTCGAGTGCCGGCCGGACGGCCGCTTCACGGTACGGATCCCGCTCGCCGATCTCGCCGGGATGGCGGCCGCGCCACCGGCGCCGCACCGGGCGCCGCGCGAGGTCGAGCCGGAGCCCGGCGGGCGGTGGCGGGCGCGGCTGGTCATGGCCGACGGGTCCCGGGTACCGCTCGCGGCGGCCGGGGAGTCGGCTCCGCCGGTCGTGGCCGATGCGGCGGGCGAGCTGGTGCTGGACCTGAGCGGGCAGCCGTTCGTGGACGGGGCCGTGTGGACGCCGGACGGTGCGCTGCGGGTGGAGGGGGTGACCGGCGCCGGTACGGGCGTACGGCAGGACAAGGGCCCGGACCGTCTCGTCCTGCGGCACGAGGCGCTGCGCGAGACGGTGTCGGTGCCCGTCACCCACGACGAGCGGCGCGCGCGGGGAGCGCGCGGAGAGGCCCGCGAAGGGGGCGGCGGGGGGTGCCGCTTCTCCGCGTTCCTGGCGCCCTCGGTGGCGGCCGGGCTGCACGAGGGCCGCTGGGACGCCTATCTGGGCGGGCGGCCGGTCCGGGTGCTGACCTCGCTCGCCGCCCGGCTGCCGCTTCGCCGGAGCGTCCCGGTCGCCGCGGCCCCCGTGCCCGGCCGGGAGTTCGCCCTGGACCGCCGGTCCGGCGACCGGCTGACCGTACTGGCCGGACCGGTGCTCGCGCCCGCCGAACGCGGCGCGTACCGCCGGGCCGAACTGCGCGCCACGCACTATCCGGCCCGGCGCGCGATGCCGCTGCGGGACGCGGTCCTCTACACGGGCGGCGACTCGCCGCGCGCCGTCCACGCCGAACTCCTGCGCCGGGGGGTGGAGTCGGAGCACCTCTGGGTCACCGACGGAGTCCACGGACACGTCCCGCCCACCGCCGTCCCGGTCGTCGAGCACAGCGCCGCCTGGTACGAGGCGCTGGCGCGGTCCCGCCGCATCGTCACCGCCGAGCAGCTGCCCGAGTGGTTCGAGCGCCGCCCCGGCCAGACCGTCGTGCAGACCTGGCACGGCACCCCGCTCGGCCGCTTCGGCACGGATCTGGACGGCACCCTGTACGCCGACCACCAGCAGCTCGCCACGCTGGCGCACCGCTCGGCCCAGTGGTCCGTCCTGGTCTCCCCCAGCAGCCACTCCACCCCGCTGCTGCGGCGCGCGCTCGGGTACCGGGGCGAGGTCCTGGAGGCGGGCTCCCCCGCCAACGATCTGCTCTTCTCGGCCGACCGCGCCAAGACCGCGGAGCGGGTACGGCACAGGCTCGGCATCCCGGACGGCCGCCGGGTCGTGCTGTACGCGCCGACCTACCGCGACCAGCTGGCCCACCCCTCCGGCACCGACGAGCGGCCCCGCTACCGCTGGGACCCGGCGCTCGACCCGGCCGCACTGGCGCGGTCCATCGGTGACGTCCACACGGTGCTGGTGCGCCGCCATCCCCGGGTGACCGGGAGCGTGCCGCAGCGGCCGGGCGTACGCGACGTGTCGGCGCACCCGGACACCGCGGAGCTGCTGCTGATCGCCGATGTGCTGGTCACGGACTACGCGGGCCTGATGTTCGACTTCGCGCACACGGGCCGCCCGATGCTCTTCCACACCTACGACCTGGAGCACTACCGCGACACGGTGCGCGGGTTCTGCCTGGACTTCGAGACCCGGGCGCCGGGCCCGCTGCTCGCCGACGCGGACGAGATCGCGGTGTGCCTGCGGGACACGGGCACCCTGGACGCCTCGTCGGCGCAGCACGCGGCGGCGTACGAGAGCTTCCGCCGGGACTTCTGCGACCTGGACGACGGCGGGGCGGCCGCCCGGGTCGCGAACCGGCTGCTGGCCGAGGGGTAGAGCCTCTCAGCTCTTGAGGGCGGCGACGGCCGACGCCGCCAGGTCGTCGAGGTAGCCCTTGGGCAGCGGGGCGCGGACGACGGCGAGCCGCCAGTAGAGCGGGCCGACGATCAGGTCCAGAGCCCGGTCCGGGTCGCTGCCCTCGGGCAGCTCGCCGCGGGCCACGGCGTCCCGTACGACCACGGCGGCGATGCCCTGCTGCGGGTCCAGCAGGGCGGCCTTGATCGTGTCGGAGATCTCCGGGTTGCGGGCCGCCTCGACCAAGAGGTCCGGGATGACCTGCGAGGCGACGGGGTGGCGCAGGGCGTAGGAGGCGAGTTCGAGCACGGCCCGGACGTCCCCGTACAGCGAACCGGTGGCCGGAGCCGGCATGCCCTGGACCGCGACGGCGGACACCAGGTCGAGGACCAGGGCCAGCTTGGACTTCCAGCGGCGGTACACGGCGGTCTTGCCGACGCCCGCGCGCCGCGCGATCCCCTCCATCGACATCCGGGCGAAGCCCACCGCGGCCAGCTCCTCGAAGACGGCGCCGCGAATCGCATCGGTGACGTCCTCGCGCAGCACGGCGGCTCCGGCGGGGACACGGCGGCGGGTTCCCGGGTCGGTGGTCATGGCCGAATCATAGTCCGTAACGACGAAACGGTTGCGTTGCGACGTGGATGCGTCCTACCCTCGGCGTTGCGACGATACGGTCCCGTTCCGTCGGATTTCGCGTTCCTGCCCTCCCGTCGAAAGCGATCGTGGTGAGCCAGACAGCAACCCCAGCGGCCCCGGCCGACACCCCTGCCGGTGCGCCCTTCCCGGTGTACGCACCGGGCGAGCTCGCCGCGCTCGCCGCCCGGCACGGACTGACGATGAGCGGGGCCCGGCCCTCGCTGGTGGCGTACATCCGGCAGCTGTGGGGACGCCGGCACTTCATCACGGCGTTCGCCACCGCCAAGCTGACCGCCCAGTACAGCCAGGCGAAGCTCGGCCAGATCTGGCAGATCATGACGCCGCTGCTGAACGCGACGGTCTACTACTTCATCTTCGGCGTCCTGATGAACACCAAGCGCAACGTCGAGGACTTCGTGCCGTTCCTCGTCACCGGCGTCTTCATCTGGACCTTCACCAGCAGCTCGATCACCGCGGGCACCCGTGCGATCAGCGGCAATCTGGGGCTCGTCCGGGCGCTGCACTTCCCGCGCGCCTCGCTGCCGATCGCCCTGGCCCTGCAACAGCTCCAGCAGCTGCTGTTCTCGCTGGGCGCGCTGGTGCTGATCCTGGTGGGGTTCGGGCAGTTCCCCAAGCCGTCCTGGCTGCTGGCCGTCCCGGCGCTGCTCCTGCAGGCCGTGTTCAACACCGGTGTCTCCATGGTGGTGGCGCGGCTGGCCGCCCGGACGCCGGACATCGCCCAGCTGATGCCGTTCATCCTGCGCACCTGGATGTACGCGTCCGGGGTCATGTGGAGCGTGGACACGATGCTCAAGGGCGACCGGGTTCCGCACTACGTGATGGTGATGCTGGAGTGCAATCCGGCCGCCGTCTTCATCGATCTGATGCGGTTCGCGCTCATCGACAGCTTCGGCGCGTCCCACCTCCCGCCGCATGTATGGGCCATCGCCGCGGGCTGGGCTCTGGTGTGCGGGGTCGGCGGGTTCGTGTACTTCTGGCAGGCGGAGGAGCGGTACGGACGTGGCTGACAACATGGCTGACAACAACGAGCGGGTACCGACCGTCGTCGTGGACGACGTCCACATCACGTACAAGGTCAACGGCGCCCGCACCGGAAAGGGCAGCGCCACCTCGGCGCTGAGCCGGATCGTCTCGCGCCGACAGGCCCCCGGTGTGCGCGAGGTGCACGCCGTCAAGGGGGTGAGCTTCGCGGCGTACAAGGGTGAGGCCATCGGCCTGATCGGCTCCAACGGCTCGGGGAAGTCGACCCTGCTCAAGGCCATCGCCGGTCTGCTGCCCGCCACGAAGGGCCGGGTGCACACCCAGGGCCAGCCCTCGCTGCTCGGGGTGAACGCGGCGCTGATGAGCGATCTGACCGGCGAGCGCAACGTGGTGCTCGGCGGCCTCGCGATGGGCATGACGCGCGCCCAGATCCGCGAGCGCTACGAGGGGATCGTCGACTTCTCCGGCATCAACGAGAAGGGCGACTTCATCACCCTGCCGATGCGCACGTACTCCTCCGGCATGGGCGCCCGGCTGCGCTTCTCGATCGCGGCCGCCAAGAGCCACGACGTCCTCCTGATCGACGAGGCGCTGTCCACCGGCGACGCCAGGTTCCAGCGGCGCAGCAAGGAACGGATCATCGAGCTGCGCAAGGAGGCCGGCACGGTCTTCCTGGTCAGCCACAGCAACAAGTCGATCACCGAGACCTGCGACCGGGCGATCTGGCTGGAGGCGGGAACGCTGCGGATGGACGGTCCGGCGGACGAGGTCGTGGCGGCGTACGAGAAGTTCACCTCCGGCAAGAAGTAGGCGCGGCGGCGTACGAGAAGTTCACCCCCGGCAAGAAGCAGGGCGCGGCGGCCGGGGCGATAAACTCCCCTGCCGCACCACGGGGTTGCGTTCGAACCGCTCAGGGGGGGGCACATGCAGGACGGCGTACCGGTACCGCTGCGGGCGGACGATAGCCCGGGCTGGCCTCGGCGTTCGTGCCCGGCATGTCGCTGCATGCGGCGCTGACGGACCACGGGCCGCTGCCGCACCGAACTCACCCTGCGGCAGCAGTAGGCACACCGCCACTGCGGCTCCACAGCCGCAGCAGCACCCGCTCCCGCGACTCCCCCGCCGCCAGCAGCGCCGCCGCCCGCGACCAGGTGGCGGCGGGCAGCCCGTGAGCAGTGATCATCCGGTGGAGTACGGGAGAGGGGCCGGGCAGCATCAGCAGTTCGCCGAGCAGCCGGGCGTCGGCCCCGCAGATCCAGGCACGGCCGTTCGGCGACGGCGTCCACCAGCGCCCTGACCAGCGCCCGCCGGTCCCTGAGCTGCGGCGCCCCGTGCTGCGCGCCCTCCCTGCGCTCGTGCGGGCGGATCCGCCCGTCGAGGTCGTACCGGGGCAGCGCGGCCACCTGCCACCCCTCGTACGCGTCATGCCGCACGGACTCGGCGACCAGGCTTCCGGGCCCCGCCAGATCGAGCGCCGCGTCCACCGCCCGCCACAGTCCGGGCAGGGCCGCGACGAGCTCCTCGCGGTCCAGGCTGTGCGCGTCGACCACGCTGTCGCGGAGGGTCGGGGCCAGCGCCTGCGGCCACTCCACTCTGATCTCCGGCAGCGCGACGGCACCGGACTCCGTTACGTCTGCGGGCAGTTCCACGCTCATGTCCCCCTCGGGCCCCCTTGATCACGCCCGCCGCCGGCGCGTCGGCGGCGGTCCAGTACATGCCGCAGGACGCCCGCCTGCTCGGCCTTCGCCAGCTCGCCGCTCAGCCGGGCGATCTCCGCCTCGGCCCACTGGGCGCGCTCCTGCCACTGCCGCACCGCCTGGGCGACCTCGTCGCGGGCCGTCCTGACCTGCTGCTCGGCATACTCCTGGGCGCGCTGCGCGGCCTCCTGCGCCCGCTGCTCGCGCTGGTCGGCCCGCTGTTCGGCGGCCTCCGCCCGCTCCCGCAACTCCGCCTTGGCGTCGACGAGTTCCCGCTCGGCACGCCGGGCTTCGGCCTCGACGTCGGCCCGGACCCGGGCGCGCTCCTCCGCCTGCACGCGATGCAGCAGGGCGTCGAGATCGGGGCCCTGCCCGACCGGGAACGCCCCGGCCCGGTCGGGCGCGGCGGCGGTGTACGGCTCGGGGTCCGCGTACAGCTCGGCCACCGGGGTCGCGGTGCCGATGGGCGGTTCGGCGAGGGTCAGCGGTACGAGTCGTACGGTGAGCGCGGCCGGATCGACCACCGTCACCGGCCGCCAGCCGCCGAACCCGTCCGCGTCCCCGTCCTCGCCCGGCACCACGGCCACCCGACAGCCCGAGCCGAGCACGGCGTCCGCCCCCTCGACCTGCGCCCACAGGGTCTCCCCGGCCGTCAGCAGCGAGGCGGCGACCTCCGGGGAGGGGACCGGAACGCCGTACGGTCGCGGAGCGGGCGGCGGCGCGGAGGGCGGTGGCGGCGGCGCGCCTCCCGCCGCCGGTGCCTCGTCGGCGAAGCTGCCCCAGCCGTCGTCCCCGGCGCCCGCCCCGGACGGGGCGTGGTCGGGCGGTGGCGGCGGAGACTGCCCCGACGGCGTCTCGTCGATGAACGAACCCCACTCCGACACGCAAACGCCCCCACGTTCTCGTCCCTGCCATGCCACGGGCGGCGCCCGTTCGCACATCCCTGCCGGAACTCGGGGGCCACCGAGGACGTCAATATAGTTGCACCGCACCGGAATTCACATGCCGTCAGCTCCCGTTCAGGGACTATCGGGAAGGCGACCTCCGATGGAGAACCACCTCACCACGGACTTCAGTGCAGCCTGCTTCCTGGTGGATCTTTCCAACGTCGTGCGCAACCGCACGCTGGGCGAACCCGGTGCACGCTCGCTGCGCCGGCTGCGGCTCCTCGTGGAGGCCGCCGAGGAGCTCGCCCGGGATCCGGACGTCAAGCTGTATCTGGTCGCCGATGCCGGCCTGCGGCTCGGCGGGCGGCGGGAGTTCACCGATCCCGCCGACATCCGGCTGCTCGGCCGCTGGGTGGACCGCGGCCTGGTCGAGGAGCTGCCGGACGCCGACGACCGCCTGCTCGAACTGTGCGCGTACACCGGCATCCCCGTCATCACCGGCGACCGTTTCCGCGGCCATCGCGAGTCGCACCCCTGGCTCCAGGGCAATACGGACGACTTCCTGGAGCCGGTCCCGGCGCGCGGCGGCAAGGTCCGGCTGGTCCCCGTCGACATGGGGGTGGCCAGCGCGCTGGACATCTCCAGGAAGATGGAGGAGGACGTGCTGAAGAAGATGGGGCTGCTGGGCCCCCACCGCAGCCCTCGCTTCGACGTGGTCAGCCGCAACTGGCGCTGCGAGGACCGCCGTTGCACGCTCTACGACACCCACAAGGGCAGCGCCGCCCTGTTGCCGCGCGTCCTCAGGGGCGTACCCCACTGCCAGAGCCACGGCACCCCGCTGGTCGACGACGGCCCACGCACCGCGACCGTCCAGCTGAAGCTCCTGGTGGAGGGTGATGTGAAGGCCCGGTTCACCCTGGAGGACGGCACGAACGTGAGGGTGGGCAGGGCGCCCGGCGAAGGTGGCATAGCTCTGCACGGCCTGGTCCCGGAGCGCCGCACCGCCGGCCTCAGCCGCGCCCATGTCGAGCTGCGGGTGACCGGCGGCATCGTCCACGTACGCGACCACAGCACCTACGGCACCCGGTGGCGCTCGACGGCCGGGAAAACGGGTCCGGGCCCGTGGAAGGCGCTCGGCGCGGCCGAGCGGCAGTACCACGGCGGGGACGAACTCGAACTGGTCGAGGGCGTGGTCCTGGCCCGCAGCGGCCGCCGCTTCCCGACCGAACTGGCCCAGAAATGGCAACGCCGCCAACCGCCCCCGCCGGACGCGGCGGGCGAAACCCGCATGTACTGACGCCGGGGGCCGCGCACCTCGCGGCAACAGGAAGGGGAGGCGGCCACCGGAAGCCCCGGCGACCGCCTCCCCTCCCGACCGGCTAGGCGTGCGTACGGAGCAGCGTGCGCATCGTCCGCATCGCGACCGACAGATTCGCCAGGTCGAAGGCGTCCGACCCCCGGATCTCCTCAAGGGTGGAGCGGGACCGCGTCAGGATCGCCGCGTTCTTCTCCTCCCACGCCTCGAACCGCTCCTCCGGCGTCGAGGTCCCGTTGCCCGCCGACAGCACATCCGCGGTGAGCGCGGCGTGCGCGGCGTACAGGTCCTCGCGGATGGAGGCGCGGGCCATGGACTGCCAGCGGTCGGCCCGCGGCAGCTCGATGATCCGGTCCATCAGCTGGGTGATGCCCAGCCGGTCCGCGAGGTCGTAGTACACCTCGGCGACGGAGAGCGGGTCCTTCCCCGTGCGCTCCGCGATCGCCACGATGTCCAGCACCGGGAAGGCGGAGGAGAATCCGGCGACCCGCTGGGCCAGCTCGCCCGGGACGCCCGCCTCGGTGAGCTCGTCCAGGATCGACTGGTACCACTCCAGATCGGCGCCCATCAGCATCTTGGGCAGCTCGGCCCAGACCTGGTCGACGCCCGCCTTGAAGAAGTCGATCGTCCCGGCGATCTCCAGCGGCTGCGGCCGGTTGCCGAGCAGCCAGCGCGAACCGCGCTCGACGAGTCGGCGCGAGTGCAGCCGGATCCGGGTCTGCACATCGGCGGCGACCTGGTTGTCGAGCGCCTCGACGGCGTCCCACACCTGGCCGAGACCGAAGATCTCGCGGGCCGCGAACTGCGCCCGCACGATCTCCTCGATCGAGGCACCGGTCTCTTCCCGCAGCCGGTGCAGGAAGGTCGAACCACCACTGTTCACGGTGTCGTTGACCAGGACCGTGGTGATGATCTCGCGCCGCAGCGCGTGTCCGTCGACCGCCTCGGGGAACTGCTCGCGCAGTTGCTGCGGGAAGTAGGCGTGCAGCAGCTTCTGCAGGTGCTCGTCGTCCGGCAGGCTGGTCCGGATCAGCTCCCGGGCCGCGGTGATCTTCGTGTACGCGAGCAGCACGGCCAGCTCGGGCTGGCTGAGCCCCTTGCCGCCGTTGAGCAGCTCACGGATCTGGCGGTCGTTGGGCAGGAACTCCAGCCCGCGATCGAGGTCCCCGTCACGGCCCAGCCGGCGCATGAAGCGCTGGTGGGCGTGGAGCAGCGAGGAGGACTGGGACGTGGCGTTGGCGAGTGCGACGTTCTGCGCGTAGTTGTTGCGCAGGACGAGACGGCCGATCTCGTCGGTCATCTCGGCGAGCAGCTTGTTGCGCTGCTTGACGGTCATGTCGCCGTCCCGGACCAGGCCGTTGAGCAGGATCTTGATGTTCACCTCGTGGTCGGAGGTGTCCACACCGGCGCTGTTGTCGATCGCGTCGGTGTTGATCCGGCCACCGCCCCGGGCGAACTCGATCCGGCCGAGCTGGGTGGCGCCGAGGTTGCCGCCCTCGCCGACGACCTTGGCCCGCAGGTCCTCGCCGTTGACGCGGATCGCGTCGTTGGCCTTGTCGCCGACGTCCGCGTTCGACTCGGCGGAGGACTTGATGTACGTACCGATGCCGCCGTTCCACAGCAGGTCCACGGGGGCCTTGAGGATGGTCTGCATCAGCTCGGCGGGCGTCATCTTGGTGACACCCGGCTCGATGCCGAGCGCCTCGCGGACGTGCGCGTTGATCGGGATGGACTTGGCGCTGCGCGAATGGATGCCGCCGCCCGCGGAGAGCAGGTCCTTGTTGTAGTCGGCCCAGGAGCTGCGCGGCAGGTCGAACAGGCGGCGCCGCTCGGCGTACGAGGTGGCGGCGTCCGGGGTCGGGTCGATGAAGATGTGCCGGTGGTCGAAGGCCGCGACGAGCCGGATGTGCTCGGAGAGCAGCATGCCGTTGCCGAACACGTCACCGGACATGTCACCGACGCCGACGACGGTGAAGTCCTCGGTCTGGGTGTCGTGGCCCAGCTCGCGGAAGTGCCGCTTGACGGACTCCCAGGCGCCGCGGGCGGTGATGCCCATGCCCTTGTGGTCGTAGCCCGCGGAGCCGCCGGAGGCGAAGGCGTCGCCGAGCCAGAAGCCGTACCCGACGGCGACCTCGTTGGCGATGTCGGAGAAGCTCGCGGTGCCCTTGTCGGCGGCGACGACCAGGTAGGTGTCGTCCTCGTCGTGCCGGACGACGTTCTTGGGCGGCACGACCTCGCCGGCCACCATGTTGTCGGTGATGTCGAGCAGCGCCGAGATGAAGGTGCGGTACGAGGCGATGCCCTCGGCCATCCAGGCGTCACGGTCGACGGCCGGGTCCGGGAGCTGCTTGGCGACGAATCCGCCCTTGGCGCCGACCGGCACGATGACGGTGTTCTTCACCATCTGCGCCTTGACCAGGCCGAGGATCTCCGTACGGAAGTCCTCGCGCCGGTCCGACCAGCGCAGACCGCCTCGGGCGACCTTGCCGAAGCGCAGGTGCACGCCCTCGACGCGCGGCGAGTAGACCCAGATCTCGAAGGCCGGGCGGGGCGCCGGCAGATCCGGGATGGACTGCGGGTCGAACTTCATCGAGACGTACGGATGCGGCTTGCCACTGCCCGCCCGCTGCCCCCTCTTGCCGCTTCCCTCGCTTGCGCTCTGGAAGAAATTGGTGCGCAGGGTGGCCTTGATGACGGTGAGGAAGGACCGCAGGATGCGATCCTCGTCGAGCGAGGCGACCTGGTCCAGGGCCCCGTCCAGCTCTTCGAGGAGGCCGTCGGTCAGCTCGGTGCCGGCGTTCTGCCGCTCCGGGGACATCCGGGCCTCGAAGAGCGAGACCAGCAGCCGGGTGGTGTGGACGTTGTTGCGGAGCGTGCTCTCCATGTAGTCCTGGCTGAACGTCGACCCGGCCTGGCGCAGGTACTTCGCGTACGCGCGCAGCACCATCGCCTGGCGCCAGCTCAGACCGGCGCCCAGCACCAGCGAGTTGAAGCCGTCGTTCTCGGCCTCACCGGTCCACACGGCGGCGAAGGCGTCCTGGAAGCGGTCGCGGGCGTCATCGGCGAGATAGTTGCCGTTGCCGTTGGTCTGCGGCATCCGGAGCCCGAAGTCGTAGATCCAGGCGTGCGTACGGTCCGCGCAGCGCAGCTCGTACGGACGCTCGTCGACGACCTCGACGCCGAGCCGCTGGAGGGCCGGGAGCACGGCGGAGAGGGAGACCTGCTCACCGGTCCGGTAGATCTTGAAGCGGCGCTCGCCGGGGGCGGCGCCGACCGGCTCGTACAGGCTGAGGGCGAAGTCGTTCTCGTCCTGCTTGAGCGCTTCGAGGTGGACCAGGTCGGCCACGGCGGAGCGCGGCGTGTGGTCGGCCTTGTAGCCCTCGGGGAACGAGTGGCCGTACTGGCGCAGCAGCTCGGCGGCGCGCTCCTCGCCGCACTCGGCGCCCAGCGCCTCCTGGAAGCCGTCGGCCCAGGAGCGTGCGGCCTCGACGAGCCGGGCCTCGATGCGGTCGGCCTCGGCGTCGGTGAGGTCGGGCAGCTCGGTGCCGGGCGCGACGCGGACGACGAAGTGCAGCCGGGAGAGGATCGACTCGGTGTTCCAGGCGGTGAAGTCGACGCTGGTGCCGCCCAGTTCCTCCTTGAGGATGTCGATCAGGCGGAGCCGCACACCGGTGGTGTAGCGGTCGCGCGGCAGGTAGACGATCGCGGAGTAGTAGCGCCCGTACTCGTCCTGGCGCAGGTAGAGCCGCAGCCGGCGGCGCTCCTGGAGGTACAGCACGGAGGTGACGACGGAGCGCAGCTGGTCGACGGGCGTCTGGAAGAGCTCGTCGCGCGGGTACGTCTCCAGGATCTGCAGCAGGTCGCGGCCGTCGTGGCTGTTGGGCGAGAAGCCCGCGCCCTCCAGCACCTCGGCGACCTTGCGGCGGATGACGGGCACCCGGCGCACGGACTCGGTGTAGGCGGCGGAGGAGAACAGTCCGAGGAAGCGGCGCTCACCGATGACGTTGCCGTCCGTGTCGAACTTCTTCACGCCGACGTAGTCGAGGTAGCTGGGGCGGTGGACGGTCGACCGGCTGTTGGCCTTGGTGAGGACGAGGAGCTTGCGTTCACGGGCCTTGGCCCGTGCGTCGGCGGGCAGCCGGTCGAAGGACGGGCTGACGGGGTGCGCCTCGTCGACGCTGTGGTGCGGGTCGGAGCGCAGGATGCCGAGGCCGGTGCCGGGGACGGCGGCCAGCGAGTCGGTCTCCTTCAGCTCGTACTCGCGGTAGCCGAGGAAGGTGAAGTGATCGGCGGCGAGCCAGCGCAGCAGCTCCCTGGCCTCGTTCACCTCTTCGTCGGCGAGGTCGTCGAGCGGCTCACCGGGCAGGTCGTCGGCGATGCGCATCGCGGCATCACGCATCTTGTCCCAGTCCTCGACGGTCTCCCGCACGTCGGACAGCACGCGCAGCAGGTCGGCGGCGATCTGCTGGAGGTCGGCGCGGTCGGTCTCGCGGTCGATCTCGACGTGGATCCAGGACTCGACGAGCGCGTCGTGCGGCAGCTCGTTCTTCGCGTCCTTGGCGCCCGCGCCGCCCTTGCGGCCCTGCGGGCCCCCCGCGATGCCGTTGCCCTCGGCGAGGACCTCGATGAGCTTGCCGGTGACGTCGCGGCGTACGACGACCTGCGGGTGGATCACGACGTGGATGCCGCGCCCCTGCCGGGACAGCTCATTGGTGACGGAGTCGACCAGGAACGGCATGTCGTCGGTGACGACCTCGACGACCGTGTGGCTGCACGTCCAGCCGTTCTCCTCGACGGTCGGGGTGTGCACCCGGACGTTCGCCGTGCCCTGCGGGCGCGTCTCGGCGAGGCGGTAGTGGGAGGAGGCGGCACCGAAGACGTCCACGGGGTCGCGGCCCGCGATGTCCTCCGGAGCGGTGTGCAGGTAGTAGCGCTGGAGGTAGGAGAGGAGCACGTCCTGTCCGGGACGCTCCTGCTCGGCCCCGGCGGCCGCAACACGCACCCGGGAGGTACCTCCCGGGCCACCGACACCACCGCCCGGGCTGTTGTCAGCTACCTTGGCGGCCCGTGCGAGCAGCTCGGCCTTGGCTTCGTCCAGCTTGGTCTGCATGTCCTCTGGCTCCTGTCACGCGCCGTTGCGAGACGTAGGTGAAAAAGACGACGTACCGCCACGACACGGGGTTTCCGGTCTGAGTCGACGCTATGCCGCTATGAGAGACGCCCGGGACCATATTGGCCATTTTTGGCAGTCGGACCGGGCTGTGGGAATCAGCGACGGCCCGGGTGCTGTGGCACTCCGGGCGCAGGCCGGGGGCTTCGCTGCCCCCGAGGCGTATCGCGCTGATCACGGGGTCCAGGCTATATCGCCCCACCCCGTGACCGTCACGAGCCGTTTGTGTAAAAAGATGGACCCCAACTTTGACACTCTGGACAGCGCGCGGGTCCGTGTTGCCGCACTCTGGTAGTCGGAACAGGCCGACGAACCGTGGGAGCCCCGCCATGGCACCGAAGATCCTGATCGTTACCGGCGACGCCGCCGAGTCCCTGGAAGTCCTCTATCCGTACCAGCGGCTGCGCGAGGAGGGCTACGACGTCCATATCGCGGCCCCCGCCCGCAAGACGCTCCGCTTCGTGGTCCACGACTTCGAGCCCGGCTTCGACACGTACACCGAGAAGCCCGGCTACACCTGGCCCGCCGACCTGGCCTTCTCCGAGGTCGACGCCGGGGACTACGTGGCGCTGGTCGTCCCGGGAGGCCGGGCGCCCGAGTACCTTCGCAACGACGCAGAGCTCCGCAAGATCCTCAAGGCCTTCTTCGACTCGGACCGGCCGGTGGCCCAGATCTGCCACGGCCCGCTGATGACGGCGGCGGTCGGTGCGCTGGCCGGCCGGCATGTCACCGCCTACCCCGCACTGGAGCTCGACATGCAGACGGCGGGCGCCACCTTCGAGGACCACGAGGCGGTGGTCGACGGCACTCTGGTCTCGTCCCGGGCGTGGCCGGACCACTCGGCGTGGATGCGCGAATTCCTGAAGATCCTCCGTACAAAGGCCCCGGTCACCACCTGACCCGTCCGGCCGCCTCGCCCGCTCCCTCTTCACCCTCCACCCCGACTCGACGGCTGCCACCCGATGCACCGCCGCCCGGTCACCACTGCTCGGATCGCCACTATCGGATTACTGCCACCCGATCGCCACTATCCGGCCAGCTGCTCGGCGAGCTGCGCGGCCTCGGCCAGGCTGTCCACCACCGGCACCCCGGCCGCCTCCAGGCTGGCCCTGCTGTGCGATCCGCCGGTGTAGAGCACGGCCTTCGCACCGACATGGGCCGCGGCCACGGCGTCGTCCACCGCATCGCCGATGACCACCGTGTGCTCGGCGGATATCCCGTCCAGGGCGGCGATGTGCCGCTCCATGTGCCGGGCCTTGCTGCCACCGGAAGGCCCGGTACGCCCGTCGACCCGCACGAAGCGCCGCTCGATGCCGTACCCCCGCACCACGGGGACCAGCTGGTCGTGCCCGTACATGCTCAGGAGCGACTGGCTGCGCCCGGCCAGCTGCCACTGCGTGAGCAGCTCCTCGGCGCCTTCGGTGAGCCCGCAGGCGGCCCGCTGCTCGGTGTAGTACCGGTGGAAGATCCCGTCCATCCGCTCCCACTCGGCCTCCGTGGGCAGCCTGCCCATCAGCCGTTCGTAGAAGCGGGGGATCGGGATGCAGTACATCTCGCGGTACTGCTCAAGCGTGATCGGCTCCAGGCCGACCTCACCGAACGCGGCGTTCGTCGCACCGACGACCGCGTCGTTGTCGTCGAGCAGTGTGCCGTTCCAGTCCCAGACCAGATGAGTGCGGTGCTTCCCATGCGTCCCCATGCATAGAAAGTACCCGCCGCCTCCGACACCCGTTCGAAGTCGACCCGGTCCGCTCCCGGCCCCCGGCCTCTCCCCTTCAGCCGATCAGGTTCGGAATCTCCTGGATGCCGAACCACAGCAGCTCGTGGTCCTCGGCACCGTCCACGGTGAACTGCGCGTCGTCGTCACCGAGGTCCGCCGCCCCCAGCGCCGCGGCCGCCGCCGTGACGTCCTTCTCCGCGTCGTCCGCGTCGACATGCACCGCGGCGGCCTTGGCGAGCGCCACGGGGGAAGCGATCCGCACCTCGCCGAGCGAGGACGGGTCGAAGCTGTGGTCCGGGTCGGCGACGGCCGCGCCGTCCGGTACCTCGACGGCCACGACGACGCGCCTGCGCACCGCGTCGGGGTTCTGCGCGATCATGCGCAGCGAGGCGGAGGCGGCCCGGTTGAGCGCCGCGTACTCCAGTTCCTCGATGTCGTCCGAGACGTACCACTCGCGCAGTGCAGGGGTCACCGCGTACGCGGTCAGCGGACCGGGGCCGATTTCGCCCGCCCGGTGCGCCGCTGCGAGACCGGACAGGGTCAGGGGGACGTACACGCGCATGGCCGGGTCGCTTTCGTAGTCGGAAACGCCCTCAGGATACGTGCGACGTCCCCCTTTGGGGTCACGTGCACCGATACCCCGCCGTCCACCCGGCAACCGCCCCTCACCCTCCCTGCGCCCGTCTCACGCCCCGCCCGACAACGGACGCATCACCCGGATAGGTGATTCCTCCCGATCGCTCCCGGCACCCCGCCGCCGCTTGCGGCCGCCTCGACCGTCGCCGTAGAAGGTCCCCAGCAGAAGTTACCGCCCGGTATTCGGCCGGGCCTCTGAAGCACGGGGGCGATGATCGATGAGCACGAACAGGACCCGGCCCACTGGACGACGCGACCAGCGCAGGCCCGAAGCCGTACCACCACAGCGCGCCCGGACTCCCCGGCGCGTCCGCCCGCACCACTGGTTCGCCGAGCGCCTCCTGGCGGTCCTCAGCGGCCAGCGCCCGGTGCACTGGATGCTCGGACACACCATCGGCGAGGCCTACGACCAACTGGCCGAACTGGCCCCGCGCACCCCCCTCAGGGCCCGCGGCGCCCGCCCCGTCATCCGCATGTGCCACGGCGCCCAACCGGCTCCCGGGGTGGTGGAGGCCTGCGCAAGCATCGCGGCGGGCGAACAGGTACGGGCGATGGCCTTCCGCCTGGAACAGGGCACCGACCTCCGCTGGCGCTGCTCAGCGGTGGAACTCGGCGACGAACACCTACAAACGACCCCAACCCGCTAACGCGCCCGCCCGGGAAACGGAGCGCCGCGGCGTCCGGCATGCGAGCGTGCGTGCCGGACGCCGCGAAGCAGGCAGACCTTACGGGAGGGCGTGCTGGAGTGCTGGGCGTCCAACACTCGCGCACAGCGCTTCTACGCTCGTCGCGGCCGGCGGCCGGACGGTGCGCGCCGTCCGGGGCCGATGGACAGCGACCACGTCCGGCTGCGGCTGAACGTCGATCCCAGCCAACCACGCAGCAGCCGGTAGAGCTGGCTACGAGGGTCACCATTGCGGGCGGCGACCCGGCACCGGAAGCAGTTGAACAGGGCCAGGGTCCTGCCGGACTGCCCGGAACTGCTGACTGTTTCGGACCAAGCCCGTGACAGGGCACTGTCCGAAGTGCTTACAGCTACTGCCCAAACTCATGAGCAAAGCCACTCACAACAGCTTCCAGCGCTCCGACGCCAAGAAGCGAGGCGGGCAGCGCGGGCAGCGCGGGCAGGGGCAAACGGACAACAGGCCCCGGAACCTGCACTCTCGTTCTCAGCAGTACAGCGTCAAGAGCGGACCCGCCCGGACCCCGTTTCAGCCTCTTCCAGCCCGATGGCGCTCAAGCAACGAAACCAACGGGACCCTCGAGCCACATTCCTCTCCCACGCCCTCTTTCCACTCCCTGTCCTCAACCCACCGCCCCCTACCCAGCCACACCAGCTCTCCCCCTCCTGCCCCGTCTCACCCTCTCGGCCTCTCCAGGCCCCTCTCAGCTCTCCGGCCCGCCTCAGCCCTCCCCCGACCCCCACCCAGCAGCCTCCGTCCTCTCCAGCCCCCTCCCAGCCCCTCCGGCCACGTCTCAGCCTCTCCCCCGCTTCCTTCATCCCTCGCCCGACCCTTTCTGGCCCACCCCTCGCCGCCCTTCAAGCGATCGAAGAGCAACAGTCCCGGGCAGAGCCCCGCCTACGCCCCCGGCCCTTCAAGCGATCGAAGAGCAACAGTCCCGGGCAGAGCCTCACGTACACCCCCGCCCCCAGGCAATCGAAGAGCAACGGCCCCGGGCAGCACCCCACGTACACCCCAGCCCCTCCGGCGTTTGAGGAGCGGGGTCCGGGGCAGCGCCCCGGTTTCGGGAAGGGGCGGGGAGGGGCAGGCCCCGCGCAGCGGCCCACCCACCCACGCCAAGCAACCCCACCCACCCCAGCCTCCAAGCACCCCACCCGCACGGACCCACGGGCCCACAGGCCCACGGGCCCACGCGTCCCCACACCCCCGCGCCCCACGCCCGCGCCCCCACAGGCCCAAAACCCAAAACGCCGGGGCCGGACGCCCAAACCACGCGCCCGACCCCGGCTACAACCCAACTACAGCCCGACCACCGCAACGACGTCCACCGACGTCACCGGCACCCGCGCCTCCCGCACCCGCACCGGCACCGGCACCGGCACCGGCACCCGCTACTTCTTACGGCGCCGCCCGCCCCCACCATTCTTCTGAGCCTTGCGCCGCTCCGCCCTGGTCAGCCCGTCGGACTCGGACCCGGCCGCACCGTCATCGTTGGAGAAGTCGCCCTCGACGACCCCGCCCTCCCCGTCCACCGTGGGAGCGGAGAAGTGCAGCCGGTCCGGACGCTGCGGAGCTTCGAGCCCCTTGGCCCGGATCTCCGGACGCGCCGCCGGCACGGCGTCCTCCTTGGCCAGCGAGGTCCGCTCGGCCTCGTCCTGCACCGGCACCTCCTCGACCTGCTGCTCGACCTGAACCTCCAGGTTGAACAGGTAGCCGACGGACTCCTCCTTGATGCCCTCCATCATGGCGTTGAACATGTCGAAGCCCTCGCGCTGGTACTCGACCAGCGGGTCCTTCTGCGCCATGGCACGGAGGCCGATGCCCTCCTGGAGGTAGTCCATCTCGTAGAGGTGCTCGCGCCACTTGCGGTCCAGGACGGACAGCACCACACGCCGCTCCAGCTCACGCATGATGTCCGAGCCGAGCTGCTTCTCGCGCTCGTCGTACTGCTCGTGGATGTCGTCCTTGATGGACTCGCCGATGAACTCGGCCGTGATCCCGGCCCGGTCGCCGGCCGCCTCCTCCAGCTCGTCGACGGTGACCTTCACCGGGTAGAGCTGCTTGAACGCGCCCCACAGCCGGTCCAGGTCCCACTCCTCCGCGAAGCCCTCGGCGGTCTCCTGGCGGATGTAGTCGTCGATCGTGTCGTCCATGAAGTGGCGGATCTGGTCCTGCAGATCCTCGCCCTCCAGGACCCGGCGACGCTCGCCGTAGATGACCTCACGCTGCCGGTTGAGCACCTCGTCGTACTTCAGGACGTTCTTCCGCGTCTCGAAGTTCTGCTGCTCGACCTGCGACTGGGCCGACGCGATCGCCCGCGTCACCATCTTGTTCTCGATCGGCACATCGTCCGGCACATTGGCCATCGACATGACGCGCTCGACCATCTGCGCCTTGAACAGACGCATCAGGTCGTCGCCGAGCGACAGGTAGAAGCGGGACTCGCCCGGGTCGCCCTGACGGCCGGAACGACCGCGCAGCTGGTTGTCGATACGCCGCGACTCGTGCCGCTCGGTGCCGAGCACGTACAGCCCGCCGAGCTCCTTGACCTCTTCGAACTCCGCCTTGACGGCCTGCTCGGCCTTCTCCAGCGCGGCGGGCAGCGCGGCCGCCCACTCCTCGACATGCTCGACGGGGTCGAGGCCACGCTGGCGCAGCTCCGCCTCGGCGAGGTCGTCGGGGTTGCCGCCGAGCTTGATGTCGGTGCCTCGTCCGGCCATGTTCGTCGCGACCGTGACCGCGCCCTTGCGGCCGGCCTGGGCGACGATCGTCGCCTCACGGTCGTGCTGCTTGGCGTTGAGGACCTCGTGCTGGACACCGCGCTTGGAGAGTTGCTGCGAGAGGTACTCGGACTTCTCGACCGAGGTGGTGCCGACGAGGATCGGCTGCCCCTTCTCGTGCTTCTCGGCGATGTCGTCGACGACCGCGGCGAACTTCGCGACCTCGGTGCGGTAGATCAGGTCCGACTGGTCGGCACGGACCATCGGCCGGTTGGTCGGGATCGGCACCACACCGAGCTTGTAGATCTGGTGGAACTCGGCGGCCTCGGTCATCGCCGTACCGGTCATGCCGGAGAGCTTGCTGTAGAGGCGGAAGAAGTTCTGCAGGGTGATCGTGGCGAGCGTCTGGTTCTCGTCCTTGATGTCCACACCTTCCTTCGCCTCGATCGCCTGGTGCATGCCCTCGTTGTAGCGGCGACCGGCGAGGATACGGCCGGTGTGCTCGTCGACGATCATGACTTCGCCGTCGATGACGACGTAGTCCTTGTCCTTCTTGAAGAGTTCCTTGGCCTTGATGGCGTTGTTGAGGTACCCGACGAGCGGGGTGTTCACCGACTCGTAGAGGTTCTCGATACCGAGCCAGTCCTCGACCTTCGAGACACCGGGCTCGTGGATGGCGACGGTCCGCTTCTTCTCGTCGACCTCGTAGTCGCCGGTCTCCTCGATGCCCTTGAGCGGGTTGCCCGCCTCGCCCTTGGTCAGCCGCGTGACCAGCTTGGCGAAGTCGCCGTACCACTTGGTGGCCTGGTCGGCGGGGCCGGAGATGATCAGCGGCGTACGGGCCTCGTCGACGAGGATCGAGTCGACCTCGTCGACCACGGCGAAGTTGTGGCCGCGCTGGACGAGTTCGTCGGCGGACCACGCCATGTTGTCGCGGAGGTAGTCGAAGCCGAACTCGTTGTTCGTGCCGTACGTGATGTCGCAGGCGTACTGCTCACGGCGCTGTGCCGGCGTCATGTTGGCGATGATGCAGCCGACGGTGAGGCCGAGGAACTTGTGAACGCGGCCCATCAGTTCGGAGTCGCGCTCGGCCAGATAGTCGTTGACCGTGATCAGGTGCACGCCCTTGCCGGAGAGCGCGTTGAGATACGTCGGCAGGGTGCCGACGAGGGTCTTGCCCTCGCCGGTCTTCATCTCGGCCACATAGCCGAGGTGGAGCGCTGCGCCGCCCATCATCTGAACGTCGTAGTGGCGCTGTCCGAGGACCCGCTTGGCGGCCTCACGGACGGTCGCGAATGCCTCGGGGAGCAGGTCGTCCAGGCTCTCGCCGTCCGCGTACCGTTCCTTGTACTCGTCGGTGAGCGCCCGCAGCTCGGCGTCGGAGAGGTTGACGAAGTCCTCTTCGATGGAGCTGACCTGGTCCGCGATGCGGTGCAGTTTGCGCAGGATCTTGCCTTCGCCTGCACGCATGAGCTTGTTGAAGACGGACACTGAGGCTGGTCTCCTTGCCGGTCGGGCCTGGCACTGGGTCGTGTTACGGACACTGGCGCGGGCACGGCAGGTGGGCCCCACCGCAACGGCCATCGTAAGCGAGGACCCCGCCGCGCCGGGAGGGCCGCCGCCGCGTTGGCCCCGCTGTCCCCTCCGAGTCAACGGCCGGGGAGCGCCGAAGGTGCCGGGAAGTCCGAAAAGTGTTCGCTTCACGAGCGGCGCCTCACCAGAATCCGCACATGGAGCCGATCACCCTCACCAGCGACCGTCTGCTGCTGCGCCCCTTCGGCGGCGGCGACACGGAAGCGATCCACGTCGCCTGTCAGGACCCCGACATCCAGCGGTGGACGGTCGTGCCCTCCCCGTACAGCCGTGCCGACGCGGAACTCTTCGCGGAAAAGCTGTCTCCCGGCGGCTGGCACGACGACTCCATGTACAACTTCGCGGTGGTCCTGCGCGAGAGCGGGGCCCTGGCCGGCGCCCTCGGTATCAACCGCCGCAATCTTCCGGGCACGTACGAGGTGGGATTCTGGACCGCCCAGGAGCACCGGGGCCGCGGCCACACGGCGGAGGCGGTGCTGGCCGCCGCCCGCTGGACCTTCACCGCACTCGGCGGCGACCGGCTGGAGTGGCGCGCCGAGGTGGGCAACGTCCCCTCGCGTGCCGTGGCGCTGAGGACGGGATTCCGGATGGAGGGCGAACAGCGGTCGGGCCTGTTCAACAAGGGAGTACGGCGCGACGCCTGGATCGGTGCGCTGCTCCCTTCCGATCTCGGCCTGCCGGGCACCCACGCCTATCTGCCCGCCCCCTGACCCCTCCGGGGTCTGCCGCCGGTCTCCGGTCCCGACGGATCGCGATCCCCATGGACTCCACGACTCCTCGGCCGGCTGTCAGTGCCTGCCTCTAGGGTGCGAGGCATGACGTCTGTGCCGCCTCCCGCCGTTGAACTCTCCGCCGACCAGGCGCGCAGGATCGCTCTGCGCGCCCAGGGCTTCCTCGGCGTCCCGGACCGCCGGTCCGGGGTTCCGGGCGTGCTGCGGCATCTCGGCGCCGTACAGCTCGACACGATCTCGGTGCTCGCGCGATCACACGAACTGATTCCGTACGCGCGCCTCGGCAGGGTCGGCCGGCGCACCGTCGAGGAGGCCTACTGGTCGGGTGGCCGTACCTTCGAGTACTGGTCGCACGCGGCCTGCATCCTGCCGGTCGAGGAGTGGCCGCACTTCGCCTTCCGCCGCCGCGCCTACCGCTCACGCCCGCACTGGCACCACGACCTGCCGGACGGCGCCTACGAGACGGTGATCAAGCAGTTGCGCGCCGAGGGCCCGCTGACGGCGACGGAGCTGGGCGGCGCGAAGAACGGCGGGGAGTGGTGGGACTGGTCGGCGTCGAAGGTCGCCGTCGAGCGCGCGCTGATGTACGGCGAGGTGGTGTGCACCGAGCGCCGCAGCTGGAAGCGGGTGTACGACCTCGCCGAACGGGCCCTGCCCGACGATGTGCTGCACGACGATCTGGACGACACCGAGTGCCTGCGCCGGCTGGTCGCCCTCGCGGGACAGTCCCTGGGGGTGGGCACCCGGGCGGACATCGCGGACTACCACCGGCTGAAGGGTGAGCAGTTCGACGCGGTGGTGGCGGACTCCGGACTGGTTCCGGTGACGGTGCGGGGCTGGGCGAAGCCGGCCTGGGCGGACCCGGCGGCGCTGGCCTCGGAGCCGCGCGGGCGGCATCGTACGACGCTGCTGTCGCCGTTCGACTCACTGGTCTGGGAGCGGGCGCGCACCGAGCGGATCTTCGGTTTCACCCACCGCCTGGAGGCCTACGTCCCCAAGCCCAAGCGGGTCCACGGATACTTCGCGATGCCGCTGCTGGCGGGCGGAAAGCTGCAGGGCCGCGTCGACCCGGCGCGCGAGGGCAGCACGCTGGTCGCCCGGCAGGTGTCGTTGGCGAACGGGAAGGCCGTGGTGCCGATGGCCGAGGCGTTGGTGGAGGCCGCGTCCTGGGTCGGCTGTACGGATGTCCGGCTGGAGCGGGTCGACGCACCGGAACTGCGCGGACCGCTCGCTCAGGAAATCGCCCGCGCCCTGGCCTGAGCCCGCATTCCCCCGCCCTCACCCGCCCCTTTGCCGGACCGGACTTCAAGCGGCCGAACCTCTACCCGGCGTTACGCTCTTCCGTCCCGCTGTCCGGCTGTCCCGGTGTCACGCCGTCCTGTCGCATCCGGCCCTGTCCGGTGCGTCTCCGGGCAGGTCACCTGATCTCCAGGATCTTCTCCCGCATGGCATAGACCACGGCTTCCATCCTGGAGTGCAGCTGCAACTTCTCCAGAATGTTGCGGACGTGGTTCTTCACGGTGTTCTCGGAAATGAACAGTTCCTTCGCGATATCGCGATTGTTCATGCCCGTTGCAACGAGTTTGAGGACTTCGAGTTCCCGGTCGGTGAGCCGCGGCGCGGGTACCAGCCGGCGCTCGTCGGTCCGCTGGATCATCGACTTGAACTCGGTGAGCAGTTTGGACGCCATGGAGGGGCTGATCTGGGACTGCCCGTCCGCGACTGCACGAATGGCCGTGGCCACCTCGTCCGTGGAGATCTCCTTGAGGAGATAACCGGTGGCTCCGGCCTTGATCGCGTCGTAGAGGTCGGCCTCCTCGTCGCTGATCGTCAGCATGATGATCTTCGCGCTGGGGGCCACCTCCTTGATGGAGGTGCAGGCCTCGATGCCACCGCGCTTGGGCATCCGTACGTCCATCAGCACGATGTCGGGGAGCAGGTCAGCGGCCTTGTCGACCGCCTCCGACCCGTCACCCGCCTCGCCGACGACCTGGATGTCCTCCTCCTGGGCGAGGACGATCTCCAGGCCTCTGCGGAAGAGCGCGTGGTCATCCACCACGAGGACCCTGATCGGCTCCTTGCGGAAACCGCTGTCCGCGCCGGTGCCGGCACCGGCGATGTCGTCGGCATCATTCGCATCACGCACGGGCCCGAAGGTGTCCGCCATCGTTCCTCCCCCTGAAGGCCGTGGCCTGAAGTACACACTGTCCGCCAACGGCAGTTCACAGAGCACCGATTGGCTTGGGACGCCATGATTCCATGCCTGGACGTCAGAACGGTGATCGTGTGGTCGCACGCGGGTGCCCCTGGGGGCGCACAGGCACTCCAGGGGCACCGCGGAAGGGTGGCGTCAGCCGCCGAGCGCACCGCCCGCGCCGCCCGCCTCGTCGGCGGCCAGCGGGTCGGTCCTCAGGTGGATGACACCGTAGTCATAGGCATGCCGTCGGTAGACGACACTGGGTTCCTTGGTCTCGGAGTCGACGAACAGATAGAAGTCGTGCCCGACCAGCTCCATCTCGTAGAGCGCCTGGTCGAGCGACATCGGTGCGGCGACATGCGTCTTCTCACGCATCACCAGCGGACCCTCGCCCTGAATCTCCAGCGAGCCGAACCTGGTAGTGGGCACGGACTCGGTCGACTCATTGGCGATCAGGTCGCCCTCGCCGTTGAACGACGCCGCACCCGGCACGGTCTCGGCGACCTCGGCAGCGGGAATCCGGCCATTGCCACGGCGGCTGTAGCGCTTGTCGTGCTGCTTGCGCAGCCGCGCCTCCAGCTTGCCGGTGGCCAGGTCCAGCGCTGCGTACGGGTCGCCTGCGGCCGCTTCCGCCCGGATGACCGGACCACGCGAGCGGAGCGTGATCTCCACCCGGTCGGAACGGTCGGCCTGACGGGGGTTCGGCTCCTTGGACACCTCGACGTCGAGGCTGATCACCTTGCCGTCGAACTTCTGGATCTTGTCCAGCTTCAGCTTCTCGGCCACGTGCTTGCGGAACCGCTCGGGCACCTCGGTCTTGCGGCCCTTGACGACGATGTCCACGCAGAACTCCGTTCCCGGATCGCTCCGCTCAGGGGCGGAGCATCTCCCTTTTGCACCAGGCCCCGGTGACAACCGGAGCCGCGGACTCGGTGACTTCCACCTCCTCCTCCCCCATCGGTGAGGACTCCGCCCCACCGAATTCCAGCTTCTGGCCTACCGGTGTGTTGCCTGCCCGAAACCTGGCGGTGCATTCATCGAGGTCCGGCATTCGCCATTCCTCACAACCGAACATAGCCTGCCTGGCCGGATGTCGGCACCCGCTACTCGCACGTACCTCCGATCGGGCTGTTTTCCCTACTCATTACCTGCAACGATGCAGGTTCATTGACAGTTCCGGTTTATTTCGAAGGCCGACGGAGATACTGCGACAACGGCCGCCTGCCCGCTGCCGGGGGCAGCACCCTCGTGCCCGCACGCCGCCCCCACCGCCCGGGCCGCCTCGGTGAGCGAGGCTCCCGTCGTCAGGAGGTCGTCCACCAGCACCACCCGTCCGGCCGCAAGCAGCCGCTCGCCCCCGGCCACGACCTGCAGCGCCCCCGCCAGATTCACCTGCCGCTGACGGGCGCCCAGCCCCGCCTGGTCGGCCACCGCGCGTCGCTGCCGAAGCACCGCGACCACCTGGGCCCGGGTGCCGCCGCGTCTCAGCTCTCCTGCCGCGGCCAGCGCGATCCGGCGCGTCGGATCATGGCCTCGCGCCGCCACCGCACACCGCGCCGACGGCACGGGCACGAGCAGCAGAGGGCCGCCAACACCCACTTGCCCCGTCCCGGCCCGTACGGCCCCCGCCAGAGCCTTGCCGAGCGCTCCGGCCAGCCCCAGCTCACCCCGTTCCTTATGGGCCAGCAGTACGGCACGTACCGCGTTCTCGTACGCGGCGGCCGCGTGCACCACCGGCAGGCCCACAGGTTCCGGAACGGGCCTCACCCGGCGCGGCACCCCGCCGTGGAGCTCCGCACCGCATTCCTCGCACAGCTCCACGCGCGGCCTGCCGCAGCCGCCGCAGGACACCGGCAGCACCAGGCCGGAGATCTCCCGCCACCACCCCCGCATGACTCCACTGTGCTCTTCCCGGAGCGAGCGGGCCACCCCTGTGGAAAACGCGGCACGGGCCCTGCGACTCTCAGCCCGGGTAGACCAGCGACAAGCCTTCCTTGACCACCGTCTGCCAGTTGTCACCGGGCGACAGCTTCACGATCCCGTCGCTGGACGTGGCCGCCATCAGCGGAAGCTGCTCGTCGTCCGCCGCCGCGACCGACGACACCTGGTTCACACCCGGCAGCACACCCGATGCGGACGTCGAACCGTCCGCCTGCACGTAGCGCACCTGCTGCACGCCGCCCTGCTCCTTGCCGACCACCACGAGGCGGCTGCGGCCCGACCACGACATCGCGGTCACATCCGTCAGCTGTGGCGCGGCCTGACGCAGCTCCACCACCGACACCTGCTGCTCCGATGCCGGCCCACGCCGCTCGATCCGGCCGATCTTCAGCGTGTTGCGGCCGTCCTGGGTCACCAGCAGGGCGATCCGAACTCCGTCCGCGGACATGCGCAACGCCTCGATCCGCCCGCCGCCCAGGTCGGGCACGGCGACCTCCTGGGGCTTGCCGGTACCACCGGCCAGCCGCAGCAGTCGGGGCCTGTCGAGATCCCGGTCGGCCACCCACAGGTCGCCCCGCCCGTCCCAGCTCGGGGTCGACAGACGGTGCTTCGCATCGTGGGCACCGCTGGTCACCGAGGCCGCGGGAAGCTCGCCGTCCGAGACGATGGACGACACGTAGAGAGACGCCCCGTCGTGCGAGACCGCCGCCGCCGACTGCTCGTCCCTGGCCACACCGACCGCGCCCATCCGCACCGGCCCGTCACCGAGCGGACCGCCCACCGCCTCCGGGGTTCCACTGCCTTTGGTGCTGCCGGGAATTCGTTCCACATGCCCCTTGGCATCGACGAAGTACTGGCTGTCCGGACCGCTCGACGAACCGTCAGGGGCGAATTCCTCCGCCTGATCCGCCCCGAGCAGGCACAACGGGGAGCCGTCGGAGCGCTGCAGCTCGACCTGCTCGACCCGTGCGGACGTCAGATCCCTCAGGGTGTAGAGGATCTGCGAGGCCATCATGCGACAGGAACGCTGCCCGACGCCGTCCGCCTTCTTGTCGAGCGGAACCTTCAGTACGTTGCGGTCGTCGGGTGCCAGCGAAGTGACGCCCTTCTTCAGCGCCGTACCGCGAGGGAACCGGGATGCGACCACTGGCCGCAGCCAGCTGGTCGGCCCCGCGAGGAGACTGCGGACGGACTGTGTCACGGTGTCCATCCCCGTGACGGGATCCGTCCGGCTGCGGAGATAGACGGGGTCGGCGACCAGGGTCGACTGCACCTCCGGCCGCCCCGTCGCGAAGTAGTACTTATTGACGGAGCGGTAGAGACGCTTGAAGTCCGACTGCCCGAGCAGAAGACCGTCCGGCACGAGGTCGATCCGCCACTCCTTGCCGTCCGGCCCGTTCTCCTTCACCAGATGCAGGGTCTGGTTGTAGTCGGTGGGCGCGAGCGGCTGATAGGCGCTCTCGGCGTCGACCGTCGCCACCTTCTCACCAGTCAGGGTGTAGGTGACCTCGGTGATGTTGCGGTCGCTGTCGCGCAGCGGCCGGTCGTTCCTGTTCGGCGCATTGGTGAGCACGGTGGTGAAGGCGTTCGGCTTCCATGTCTCGGCCGCCTTCTTCGTCAGGTACTGACGGGTCGTCCTGAAGCGCGGGTCATCACTGGTCATGGACTCCAGGAAGCCGTCGACCACCTCGTTGGGGGTGGCGTTGTCACGCGGCGCGACGGCGTACACCTGCACCTGGGAGTCGCCGGGCTGCGAGGCGTCGACGGCCTTGACATCCCCGGTGACGGGCATCGAGCCGCACGCGGACAGCAGCACCACACCGCATCCGAACAGCGCGAACAGCCCCAGCATGCGTCCATGGCCGTCCCTGCGACGGTCAGTGCCCACGATTCGTGTCCCCCCGCTCCGGGTCCTGCACCGCAGTGTCGAATTCGCCGCCCGACCGGTCCTCGGCGTGGCGCGCGACCACCCGTGCGCCGCTCCCCGGAAGGGCCGCCGGATGCACCGAGGCCGGCGCCGTCCGTGGAGCCGCAGGTGTGCGGGACGGTACGGGCAGTGCGGACCTGTCATTGCCGCCGGGCTGGGCCGGCACAGCCGTCAGCCGGTACTCGCTCCCGGCCTTCGGTGCGGTCGCGGCCCGCTCACGGTTCTCCCGGTTACTACGGGAGTCCTCGGGCTCCAGCGGTATCGGTGATCCGCGCAGCGGCTCGTCCGCCGTGCGCGGCAGAGTCAGACGGAACTGCGAACCGCCGCCGGGCTCGCCCCATGCCTGCAGCCACCCGCCGTGCAGCCGGGCGTCCTCCACCGCGATGGAGAGCCCGAGACCAGTACCACCGGTCGTCCGCGCGCGGGCCGGGTCCGCCCGCCAGAATCGGTTGAACACCCGCGTCGCCTCGCCCGGCTTGAGCCCCACTCCGTAGTCCCGGACGGCCACGGCGACCGCGCCTCCGGCCACCCCCATCCGCACCACGACGTCGCGGCCCTCACCGTGTTCGACGGCGTTGACCACAAGGTTGCGCAGCACGCGCTCGACGCGCCGTGCGTCGGCCTCCGCGATCACCGGCTGCTCGTCGCCGACCACCCGGATCCGGGTGCCCTTGCGCTCGGCCAGCGGCTCGGCCCCGCCGATCACCCGCCGTACGACCTGCCGCAGATCTATCGGCTCCGCCTCCAGCGCCGCGGCGCCCGCGTCGAACCGGCTGATCTCCAGCAGATCGGAGAGCAGCGACTCGAACCGGTCGAGCTGGTCCCCGAGCAGCTCCGCGGAGCGGGCCGTCACAGGATCGAAGTCGCTACGGGCCTCATGGATGACATCGGCGGCCATCCGCACGGTCGTCAGCGGTGTCCTCAGCTCGTGGGAGACGTCGGAGACGAAGCGCCGCTGCATCCGGGAGAGCTCCTCCAACTGCTGGATCTTCAGCTGCAGGTTCTGCGCCATCTTGTTGAAGGCCTCACCGAGCCGGGCGATGTCGTCCTCGCCGGTGACCTTCATCCGTTCCTGGAGCCTGCCGGCGGAAAGCCGCTCGGCGATACCGGCCGCCATGCGTACCGGCGTGACGACCTGCCGCACCACGAACCAGGCGATGGCCCCGAGCAGCACGACCACGAAGAGTCCCGCGGTCGCCAGCGTGCCCTTGATCAGCGTCAGCGATTTCTCCTCCTGCGTCAGCGGGAAGAGGTAGTAGAGCTGGTACGGATTGTGGTCGATGTCGTAGAGCCGCTTGCCCACGACAAGTCCGGGCTGCGGCTGCTGCCCGTTCGCGTACTGGATCTCGGAGTACGTCTGGTACGCCCCGGGCCCCTTGTTCACGGCGTCCCGCAGGCTCTGCGGAATGCTCACCGCCTCCACGCTGCCCGAGCCGCGCGGGGCACGGGTCCCCTCGTCGGCACTGAGCGCCACCACGTTGAAGGCGTTCTTTCCGCCGCTGGCGAGCTGGTCGACGAGCTCGGTCCGCCAGGAGTTGTTGGCAGTGGTGCCGTCCGCCGTGTCGCCGCCCTGGCCACCGGGGGTGAGCGGGGCGTTCGCCTTCTCCTGGGCTGCGGCGAAACCGCCGGCCGCCTGCGTCTGAGCAGCCTTGCCCTTGGCGTCGAGCAAGCCGTTGCGCACCTGCCCGATCACCACCAGCCCGAGGAGCAGCACCACACCGAGCGACATGAGCAGCGTGCCCGCGACGACCCGCAGCTGGAGGTTGCGCCGCCAGAGCCGTACGGCGGGCAGCAGCGGACGCCGCACCCAACGCATCAGCAATCGCGGCACAGGGCCGCCGGGCGCCCGGTCGTGGAACAACCGGCCGCCCTGCAGGAGGCGCCCCATCTGGAACGCCTTGTGTCCTGGACCGGCAGCCCGCTCCGCACGGGCTCCCGGCTCCCCGGGCTGCGGAGCAGCGCTACTCGGGGGCATCTCAGCTCGGTCCGGCCTTGTAACCGACCCCTCGGACGGTCACCACGATCTCCGGGCGCTCCGGGTCCTTCTCCACCTTGGAACGCAGTCGCTGAACATGCACATTCACCAGCCGGGTGTCGGCGGCGTGGCGGTATCCCCACACCTGCTCGAGCAGCACCTCGCGGGTGAAGACCTGCCACGGCTTACGGGCGAGCGCGACCAGCAGGTCGAACTCCAGCGGGGTGAGGGCGATCGACTGCCCCTCCCGCTTCACCGAGTGACCGGCCACATCGATGACCAGGTCCCCGATGGCCAGCTGCTCCGGCGCCGGTTCCTCGGATCTCCGCAGACGTGCCCTGATCCGGGCAACCAACTCCTTAGGTTTGAACGGCTTGACGATGTAGTCGTCGGCCCCGGACTCCAGACCCACCACCACGTCAACCGTGTCGCTCTTGGCAGTGAGCATGACGATCGGCACACCGGACTCGGCCCTGATCAACCTGCAGACCTCGATGCCGTCCCTACCGGGCAGCATGAGATCCAGCAGGACCAGGTCCGGCTTGGCCTCACGAAATGCGGCAAGTGCCTTGTCGCCGTCCGCTACGAACGACGGCTCGAACCCTTCACCACGCAGCACAATCCCGAGCATCTCGGCCAGTGCGGTGTCGTCGTCGACGACAAGGACGCGTCCCTTCATAATCGACATCATCCCATTAGCTAATCGTTACCTGCGATGATCTGGCACACAGCTCTGCCAGTCCGACCCCCGTGACCGGGGAAATTGCACCCTCCTCCGTGACGATCGCCGTGACCAGCTCCGGCGGCGTGACATCGAACGCGGGGTTGTACGCGGGGGTTCCCACCGGTGCCACGAGCAGTCCACCGGCATCCGTGCCCGCCACCCCGCCCCGCGGTGATGTGAGCTCCGTCACTTCGGCCGCCGGTCGCTGCTCAACGATGATCGACGCTCCGTCCGCGGTGTCCAGATCCACGGTCGTCGTCGGCGCGACCACGATGAACGGTACGTGGTGGTACTTCGCGAGCACGGCCAGCGGATAGCTCCCCACCTTGTTCGCCACCGCCCCGTCGGCGGCAATGCGGTCCGCCCCGATGAGCACGGCGTCCACCTCCCCCGCAGCGAACAACGAACCTGCGGCACTGTCCGTGAGAAGGCTGTACGGCAAGCCGTTGCGCGCCGCCTCGTACGCCGTCAGCCTGGCCCCCTGCAACAGCGGACGCGTCTCGTCCACCCACAGCCGCCGCAGCCGCCCCTCCCGGTGTGCCCCGAGCGCCACCGCGAAGGCAGTGCCCTCACCACCGGAGACCAGGGCCCCCGTATTGCAGTGCGTCAGCAGGCGATGCCCACCGTTACCGGGCAGCAGCTCGTCCAGCAGGGCAAGACCGTGCCGAGCCATGCGCCCACTGGCCTCGGCGTCCTCCCGGTGCAACGCCCTGGCCTCGGCCAGCGCCATGGCTGCGGCCCGCTCCGGATCCGCCCCCTTCCCGACGGCCTCCCGATATGCCCCGACAGCCCGCCGCACCCCGTACCCGAGATTCACCGCGGTGGGCCGCGCCCGCTCCAGCAGCTCCGCGGCCACCGCCACGTCGTCTCCCCGCACGGCCGCGAGAGCCACCCCATAGGCCCCCGCGATCCCCAGCAGCGGGGCACCACGCACCGCCAGCGTCCGGATCGCCCGCACCAGAGCAGGCACATCGGTGCACACCAACTCGGCTTCCTCCGTCGGCAGCCGTGTCTGGTCGAGGAGCACCAGTACGGGACCTTCCGGAGGCTCGGCCCAGCGAAGTACGGGAAGCGCGGGAGGCTCGATGCCCACCGGCGGTTGCGCATCCTGATCAGCCATCCGCCCAGTCTGCCCGGTGAGCCACCCACAAATGAAGGTACGAAGGAGATAGAGCGCCCGGCCCATACCGGAGCAGCGCGTGGCACGATGGCTGCCAACCTGCCGCCCCGATGAGCGGACAGGACCATGAAGGAGCGAGAATGAACGACACTCCGGGCTGGGCCTCGCCCGGATCTGCCCCCTCCGAGGGTCAGGGCGCCGATGTCCCCCGGCCCTCCGAGCCCGTCGACGGCAGCGGCCCGGCAGGGAACTGGTCTCCCACGCAGCCGCCACCGGAGCAGTGGTCCCCACCGAGCATTCCCGGCACAGGTCCTGGCGCACCGCCCCCCGCCGCGGGCTGGGGCAGCGGACCGCAGGGCCCCGGCTGGGGGCAGCCGCCCCTCGCGGCCAAGCCCGGTGTCATCCCGCTCCGGCCTCTCGGCGTCGGCGAGATCCTCGACGGTGCGGTCTCCACGATGCGCGCCCACTGGCGCACGGTCCTCGGCATCACACTCACCGTGTCCGTGATCGCCCAGATCGCGATCATCCTCGTGAAACGTTTCCTGCTGCCGGACCCTGCGCAGATCGATCCGAACGCCACCGGCACGGAAGCGCTGCGGCAGGCCGCCGACTCTGCCCAGTCGACAGTGTTCAACAGTGTGCCGTCCATGCTCATCACCATGATCGCCACGCTGATCACGACATCTGTGCTGACCGTGGTGATCAGCCGCTCGGTGCTGGGCCGCCCCGTGACGCTCTCCGACGCCTGGACCGAGGCCCGGCCCCGGCTTCCTCAGCTGCTGGGTCTGACCCTGCTGGTGGCCCTGATCAGCGCCGCCATCATGGCGGTGGGCCTGCTCCCGGGCATGCTCACCGGATCGGCCGCGGGTGCCGGACTCGTCCTCATCGGATTCATGGCCGCGTTCGTCGTCGTCATCTGGCTGATGGTCCGCTTCTGCCTCGCCTCGCCGGCCCTGATGCTGGAGCGGCAGTCGGTCATCACCTCCATGCGCCGTTCCGCGAAGCTCGTCAGGGGTGCCTGGTGGCGGACCTTCGGCATCCTGGCGCTGACCGGGCTGCTGACGCTCATCGTGGCCGTAGTCATCGCCATTCCGTTCGGCGTCATCGCGATGACCGTGGACGGCGACGGAATCGGCTCCGCCCTCACGAACGGCTCCACAGACTTCGGCTGGCCGTTCCTGATCGTCTCCGGCATTGGCCAGGTGATCACCACGACGATCACGTACCCGCTCTCCGCCGGCGTGATGGCACTGCTCTACATCGATCAGCGCATCCGCCGCGAGGCACTCGACCTCGAACTCGCCCGGGCAGCGGGCCTGCCCGGATACGACACCAGGAGCTGATGCCGTGTCGGGGGCGGGGGGCACCACAGCAGTACGGCTACTGATCCACTCGAGCGGCGACATACCCGTGGACACTCCACGTGTCCCCGCCCGCGAGGCCGCGAAGCACGAACTGTCCAAACCGATGTACCACGAGAACGATCCCAACCTCCTCCAGCAGGGCCTCGACAAGCTCTGGGGCTGGATCGGCGATCTCCTGGACACGGCCTCCGGCGCCGCGCCCGGCGGCCCGGTCGGTCTTGTCGTGCTCGTACTGGTCGTCACAGGCCTGGTCGCCGCACTCTGGTGGCGGCTGGGCACTCCGAGCCGCACCGTGCGTTCCTCGGACGCCCTTTTCGACGACAGCCCCCGCAGCGCGGCCGAACACCGGAAGGCCGCCGAGGCCCACGCCTCCGCCCGACGTTGGAACGAGGCGGTCCAGGAACGGATGCGCGCCATCGTCCGCTCCCTGGAGGAGCGCGCCCTGCTCGACCCCCGCCCCGGGCGCACCGCCGACGAGGCCGCCGCCGAGGCAGGCGGCCCGCTGCCCGCACACGCGACGCGACTCCACGCTGCCGCCCGGGAATTCGACGACGTCACATACGGCGGCCGTACCGCCGACCAGCAGGCATATCTGGCCGTACGAGCTCTGGACCTCGATCTCGAAACCGCCAAGCCTCTCCTGACGACCGCGGCCCAGGGGGCAGCCGAATGACCGGGGTCACCGCTGCCTCCACCTCGGCGGCCCTCACCCCTCACCAGATCTGGGTCCGCATCCGCGGTCTGCTCCTCGCCCTCCTCGTACTCGTCGCCGCCGGTATCGCCCTGGCAACCATCCGCTCCGGTGACCAGCACGGCCGCCTCGACCCTCGCTCCGCCGACCGTTACGGCAGCCGGGCCGTCGCCGAACTCCTCAAGGAACGCGGCGTCACCGTTCACGTGGTCACCACGCTCGACGACGCCACCGCCTGGGTCGGCCCCGACACCACGTTGCTCGTCGCCTCCCCCAATCTGCTGGCACCACACCAGCAGAGCGAACTCCGTGCCGCGACCGAGAACTCGGCCGGTCGCACCGTCCTCCTCGCGGCAGGCCCGCCCTCCGTGCGCACGCTGGTCCCCGGTGTCACGGCGGAGTCCGCCGGCCCCGTATCCCCCCGCGCCCCCGAATGCTCCCTGCCCGCCGCCCGCAGTGCTGGCGACGTCGAAACGGGAGGCCTCCGCTACGCCTCGGACGGCCCCGGCACCATCGGCTGCTTCCCGAGCGGCGGCCTTCCCACCCTGCTCCTGGTCGAACAGGGCGCGGGCGACACCGTGCTCCTCGGTTCCCCCGACCTTCTCCTCAACGACAGGCTCGCCAACCAGGGCAACGCATCCCTGGCCCTGCAACTTCTCGGTTCCCGCCCTCATCTGATCTGGTACCTCCCCTCGCTCGCTGATTCATCCGGTGCCACCGAGAACGGGGGCACGGGTGATGACGGCGCCCCTGACAACCGCAGCTTCGCCGACCTGATCCCCCGGGGCTGGTTGTGGGGCACGTTGCAACTCGCACTGGCCGCTGTGCTCGCTGCCATCTGGCGTGCCCGTCGTCTGGGCCCCCTGGTGTCCGAGCGACTCCCCGTGGCCATACGGGCCTCCGAATCCACCGAGGGCCGGGCCCGCCTCTACCGCAAGACGAACGCCCGCGACCGGGCCGCCGACTCACTGCGCTCCGCCACCCGCACCCGCATCGCCCCACTCATCGGCATCTCCCCACGCAACGCCCACTCCCCCTCAACACTTGTCCCTGCCGTTTCCGCCCGCCTGGGCAGCACTGACGACAGCCTCCAAACCCTGCTCTTCGGACCCGCCCCGTCCGACGACGCCGCTCTCGTCCACCTGGCAGACCAACTCGACACCCTCGAAAGTGAGGTACGCACGTCATGAGCGCCCCGCCCCCAGTGCCCGCCGAGACCACCGAGCCCCTCGGGAACGGCGACACCGCCCGCGCATCCCTGGAAGCGCTGCGCTCAGAGATCGCCAAGGCCGTGGTCGGCCAGGACCCGGCCGTCACCGGACTCGTCGTCGCTCTGCTCTGCCGTGGCCACGTCCTCCTCGAAGGCGTCCCCGGAGTGGCCAAGACCCTCCTGGTCCGGGCTCTCGCCGCCTCACTCGAACTCGACACCAAGCGCGTCCAGTTCACCCCCGATCTGATGCCCAGCGACGTCACCGGCTCACTGGTCTACGACGCCCGCACGGCCGAGTTCTCCTTCCAGCCCGGCCCTGTCTTCACCAATCTGCTTCTCGCCGACGAGATCAACCGCACCCCTCCCAAGACGCAGTCCTCCCTCCTGGAAGCCATGGAAGAGCGCCAGGTCACCGTCGACGGAACCCCCCGGTCGCTGCCCGACCCCTTCCTCGTGGCCGCCACGCAGAATCCCGTCGAATACGAGGGCACCTACCCTCTCCCCGAGGCCCAGCTGGACCGGTTTCTCCTCAAACTGACAGTGCCACTGCCGTCGCGGGAAGAAGAGATCAACGTCCTCACCCGTCATTCCGACGGCTTCAATCCACGTGATCTCAAGTCAGCCGGCATACGCCCCGTCGCCGGCCCTGCCGACCTGGAAGCCGCCCGCAACGCGGTCGCCCGGACCAAGGTCTCTCCCGAGATCGCCGGTTACGTCGTCGATATCTGTCGTGCCACGCGTGAATCCCCCTCGCTATCCCTCGGTGTCTCTCCCCGAGGCGCCACCGCCCTGTTGTCGACCGCCCGCGCCTGGGCCTGGCTCACCGGCCGCGACTACGTCATTCCGGATGACGTGAAGGCCCTGGCACTCCCTACACTTCGCCATCGCATCCAACTGCGGCCCGAGGCGGAGATGGAGGGTGTCACCCCCGACTCCGTCATCACAGCCGTCCTCGCCCACGTCCCCGTACCCCGATGAGGCGGTGACCGTGGCCCTCACCGGACGTACCGCCTTGCTGGCCGCCCTGGGGTCACTCCCTGTAGGCATTCTGGCCCCCAGCTGGACCGGAATGCTGGCAGTCAACGCACCGCTCTCTTTGGCAATTCTCTGCGACTACGCCCTGGCTGCACCAGTGCGAACGCTTCAGTTCACCCGATCCGGTGACACAAGCGTTCGACTTGGCGAAACCGCCGAAGTGCAACTCACCGTAACCAATCCTTCCCGTCGCAGACTGCGGGCACACCTTCGTGACGCCTGGCCACCCAGCAGCTGGCCCACCGGCACGGAACAGACTTCCTCGCGACACACACTTGCGGTCCCGGCAGGCGAACGCCGCCGGCTGACCACCGTCCTGAGACCGACACGGCGGGGTGACCGCCGAGCCGAGCGCATCACCGTCCGCTCGTTCGGACCTCTGGGGCTTGCCGCCCGACAAGGGAATCACCAGGTCCCGTGGACAGTGCGGGTCCTGCCTCCGTTCACCAGCCGGAGGCATCTGCCGTCCCGCCTCGCCAGACTCCGCGAACTCGACGGCCGCACCAGTGTTCTCACCCGTGGCGAGGGCACGGAGTTCGACAGCCTGCGTGCGTACGTGCCCGGCGACGACACCCGCTCCATCGACTGGCGGGCCACTGCACGTCAGTCCGCCGTCGCAGTGCGCACATGGCGCCCCGAGCGGGACCGTCACATCCTCGTCGTCCTGGACACCGGCCGTACCTCGGCGGGGCGTGTCGGGGACGTGCCCCGTCTCGACGCCTCTCTGGACGCGGCCCTGCTGCTCACGGCACTTGCCACTCGGGCGGGGGACCGCGTGGATCTACTGGCCTACGACCGTCGCGTCCGCGCACAGGTTCAGGGCCGGTCCGCGGGAGAGGTCCTGTCGGCCATGGTGAACGCGCTGGCGCCCATCGAGCCGGCCCTTATGGAAACAGATGCCCGAGGTCTCGTCGCTGCCGTGCTCGCCGGTGCGCCTCGTCGCTCCCTGATCGTGCTTCTCACCGGTCTGGACGCAGCCCCCGTGGAAGAAGGTCTGCTCCCTGTACTCCGTCGTCTGACCCAGCGCCATACCGTGCTGGTGGCTTCCGTGGCGGACCCGCACGTCGAGCAGATGGCGGGCGCAAGAGGCACAGTGGACGCAATCTACGAAGCTGCCGCGGGCGCACAGGCCCAAGCAAGGCGACTCCGCACCGCGGAGCAGCTCCAACGGCACGGCGCGGTGGTTGTCGACGCCACTCCTGACAACCTCGCCCCTGTTCTCGCCGATGCCTACCTCGCCCTCAAGGGAGCGGGTCGGCTCTGACCCATCCCGCCGCCACGAACCAAGCCACCCGCAAGGAGAGGGGCCTCCGGTTGCCGGCCGTAAACGCAGAAAAGCCCCGTGCCACAAGGGCACGGGGCTTTCCCGTAAAAGGAGTTCGGCGGCGTCCTACTCTCCCACAGGGTCCCCCCTGCAGTACCATCGGCGCTGAAAGGCTTAGCTTCCGGGTTCGGAATGTAACCGGGCGTTTCCCTAACGCAATGACCACCGAAACACTATGAAATTAACCAACACCGGAAAAACACGGCCGTTCGTTATTTCAGAACTAACACAGTGGACGCGAGCAACTGAGGACAAGCCCTCGGCCTATTAGTACCAGTCAGCTCCACCCGTTACCGGGCTTCCACATCTGGCCTATCAACCCAGTCGTCTACTGGGAGCCTTAACCCTTCAAGAGGGTGGGAATACTCATCTCGAAGCAGGCTTCCCGCTTAGATGCTTTCAGCGGTTATCCTTTCCGAACGTAGCCAACCAGCCATGCCCTTGGCAGAACAACTGGCACACCAGAGGTTCGTCCGTCCCGGTCCTCTCGTACTAGGGACAGCCCTTCTCAATATTCCTACGCGCACAGCGGATAGGGACCGAACTGTCTCACGACGTTCTAAACCCAGCTCGCGTACCGCTTTAATGGGCGAACAGCCCAACCCTTGGGACCGACTCCAGCCCCAGGATGCGACGAGCCGACATCGAGGTGCCAAACCATCCCGTCGATATGGACTCTTGGGGAAGATCAGCCTGTTATCCCCGGGGTACCTTTTATCCGTTGAGCGACAGCGCTTCCACAAGCCACTGCCGGATCACTAGTCCCGACTTTCGTCCCTGCTCGACCCGTCGGTCTCACAGTCAAGCTCCCTTGTGCACTTACACTCAACACCTGATTGCCAACCAGGCTGAGGGAACCTTTGGGCGCCTCCGTTACTCTTTAGGAGGCAACCGCCCCAGTTAAACTACCCATCAGACACTGTCCCTGATCCGGATCACGGACCCAGGTTAGACATCCAGCACGACCAGAGTGGTATTTCAACGACGACTCCACAACCACTGGCGTGGCCGCTTCAAAGTCTCCCACCTATCCTACACAAGCCGAACCGAACACCAATATCAAACTGTAGTAAAGGTCCCGGGGTCTTTCCGTCCTGCTGCGCGAAACGAGCATCTTTACTCGTAGTGCAATTTCACCGGGCCTATGGTTGAGACAGTCGAGAAGTCGTTACGCCATTCGTGCAGGTCGGAACTTACCCGACAAGGAATTTCGCTACCTTAGGATGGTTATAGTTACCACCGCCGTTTACTGGCGCTTAAGTTCTCAGCTTCGCCGACCCGAAAGTCAGCTAACCGGTCCCCTTAACGTTCCAGCACCGGGCAGGCGTCAGTCCGTATACATCGCCTTACGGCTTCGCACGGACCTGTGTTTTTAGTAAACAGTCGCTTCTCGCTGGTCTCTGCGGCCACCCCCAGCTCATGGAGTAAATCCACTCACCAGTGATGGCCCCCTTCTCCCGAAGTTACGGGGGCATTTTGCCGAGTTCCTTAACCATAGTTCACCCGAACGCCTCGGTATTCTCTACCTGACCACCTGAGTCGGTTTAGGGTACGGGCCGCCATGAAACTCGCTAGAGGCTTTTCTCGACAGCATAGGATCATCCACTTCACCACAATCGGCTCGGCATCAGGTCTCAGACTATATGCACGACGGATTTGCCTACCGTGCGTCCTACACCCTTACCCCGGGACAACCACCGCCCGGGCTGGACTACCTTCCTGCGTCACCCCATCGCTTACCTACTACAAGTCTGGTTCATCGGCTCCACCACTACCCTCAACTCCGAAGAGATCGGGCCGGCTTCACGGACTTAGCATCGCCTGATTCAGTATTGGGCGTTTCAAAGCGGGTACCGGAATATCAACCGGTTGTCCATCGACTACGCCTGTCGGCCTCGCCTTAGGTCCCGACTTACCCTGGGCAGATCAGCTTGACCCAGGAACCCTTAGTCAATCGGCGCACACGTTTCTCACGTGTGTATCGCTACTCATGCCTGCATTCTCACTCGTGAACCGTCCACAACTCGCTTCCGCGGCTGCTTCACCCGGCACACGACGCTCCCCTACCCATCCACACAGGCGTTGGCCCTTCATGTGTGAATGACACGACTTCGGCGGTACGCTTGAGCCCCGCTACATTGTCGGCGCGGAATCACTTGACCAGTGAGCTATTACGCACTCTTTCAAGGGTGGCTGCTTCTAAGCCAACCTCCTGGTTGTCTCTGCGACTCCACATCCTTTCCCACTTAGCGTACGCTTAGGGGCCTTAGTCGATGCTCTGGGCTGTTTCCCTCTCGACCATGGAGCTTATCCCCCACAGTCTCACTGCCGTGCTCTCACTTACCGGCATTCGGAGTTTGGCTAAGGTCAGTAACCCGGTAGGGCCCATCGCCTATCCAGTGCTCTACCTCCGGCAAGAAACACACGACGCTGCACCTAAATGCATTTCGGGGAGAACCAGCTATCACGGAGTTTGATTGGCCTTTCACCCCTAACCACAGGTCATCCCCCAGGTTTTCAACCCTGGTGGGTTCGGTCCTCCACGAAGTCTTACCTCCGCTTCAACCTGCCCATGGCTAGATCACTCCGCTTCGGGTCTTGAGCGTGCTACTGAAACGCCCTATTCGGACTCGCTTTCGCTACGGCTTCCCCACACGGGTTAACCTCGCAACACACCGCAAACTCGCAGGCTCATTCTTCAAAAGGCACGCAGTCACGACTGCATGTGCAAGCACACACAGCGACGCTCCCACGGCTTGTAGGCACACGGTTTCAGGTACTATTTCACTCCGCTCCCGCGGTACTTTTCACCATTCCCTCACGGTACTATCCGCTATCGGTCACCAGGGAATATTTAGGCTTAGCGGGTGGTCCCGCCAGATTCACACGGGATTTCTCGGGCCCCGTGCTACTTGGGTGTCTCTCAAACGAGCCGTCAATGTTTCAGCTACGGGGGTCTTACCCTCTACGCCGGACCTTTCGCATGTCCTTCGCCTACATCAACGGTTTCTGACTCGTCTCACGGCCGGCAGACCGCAAAAGAGAGATCCCACAACCCCGCATGCGCAACCCCTGCCGGGTATCACACGCATACGGTTTGGCCTCATCCGGTTTCGCTCGCCACTACTCCCGGAATCACGGTTGTTTTCTCTTCCTGAGGGTACTGAGATGTTTCACTTCCCCTCGTTCCCTCCACACTGCCTATGTGTTCAGCAGCGGGTGACAGCCCATGACGACTGCCGGGTTTCCCCATTCGGACACCCCCGGATCAAAGCTCGGTTGACAGCTCCCCGGGGCCTATCGTGGCCTCCCACGTCCTTCATCGGTTCCTGGTGCCAAGGCATCCACCGTGCGCCCTTAAAAACTTGGCCACAGATGCTCGCGTCCACTGTGCAGTTCTCAAACAACGACCAGCCACCCATCACCCCGCTCCGAAGAACAGGTTCACTGGGGCCGGCAACTGAAGGCGACCATGACGGCCGTACCCTCAGATACCCAACAACGTGCCCGACCCGACCTGCCGTCCCCCACGTTCCACGCCGAAGCAGTACTAGTGAAAAACAACCTGTCGTGCCGAATAGTCAACGTTCCACCCATGAGCAACCACCGTCGAACATTTGCCGACGAAATGGCCTCTGGACTCCTTGCGGAATCTAGATGCTCCTTAGAAAGGAGGTGATCCAGCCGCACCTTCCGGTACGGCTACCTTGTTACGACTTCGTCCCAATCGCCAGTCCCACCTTCGACAGCTCCCTCCCACAAGGGGTTGGGCCACCGGCTTCGGGTGTTACCGACTTTCGTGACGTGACGGGCGGTGTGTACAAGGCCCGGGAACGTATTCACCGCAGCAATGCTGATCTGCGATTACTAGCAACTCCGACTTCATGGGGTCGAGTTGCAGACCCCAATCCGAACTGAGACCGGCTTTTTGAGATTCGCTCCGCCTCACGGCATCGCAGCTCATTGTACCGGCCATTGTAGCACGTGTGCAGCCCAAGACATAAGGGGCATGATGACTTGACGTCGTCCCCACCTTCCTCCGAGTTGACCCCGGCAGTCTCCTGTGAGTCCCCATCACCCCGAAGGGCATGCTGGCAACACAGAACAAGGGTTGCGCTCGTTGCGGGACTTAACCCAACATCTCACGACACGAGCTGACGACAGCCATGCACCACCTGTACACCGACCACAAGGGGGGCACCATCTCTGATGCTTTCCGGTGTATGTCAAGCCTTGGTAAGGTTCTTCGCGTTGCGTCGAATTAAGCCACATGCTCCGCTGCTTGTGCGGGCCCCCGTCAATTCCTTTGAGTTTTAGCCTTGCGGCCGTACTCCCCAGGCGGGGAACTTAATGCGTTAGCTGCGGCACCGACGACGTGGAATGTCGCCAACACCTAGTTCCCAACGTTTACGGCGTGGACTACCAGGGTATCTAATCCTGTTCGCTCCCCACGCTTTCGCTCCTCAGCGTCAGTAATGGCCCAGAGATCCGCCTTCGCCACCGGTGTTCCTCCTGATATCTGCGCATTTCACCGCTACACCAGGAATTCCGATCTCCCCTACCACACTCTAGCCTGCCCGTATCGACTGCAGACCCGGGGTTAAGCCCCGGGCTTTCACAACCGACGCAACAAGCCGCCTACGAGCTCTTTACGCCCAATAATTCCGGACAACGCTTGCGCCCTACGTATTACCGCGGCTGCTGGCACGTAGTTAGCCGGCGCTTCTTCTGCAGGTACCGTCACTCTCGCTTCTTCCCTGCTGAAAGAGGTTTACAACCCGAAGGCCGTCATCCCTCACGCGGCGTCGCTGCATCAGGCTTTCGCCCATTGTGCAATATTCCCCACTGCTGCCTCCCGTAGGAGTCTGGGCCGTGTCTCAGTCCCAGTGTGGCCGGTCGCCCTCTCAGGCCGGCTACCCGTCGTCGCCTTGGTAGGCCATCACCCCACCAACAAGCTGATAGGCCGCGGGCTCATCCTTCACCGCCGGAGCTTTCAACCCCGCCCCATGCGGGACAGAGTGTTATCCGGTATTAGACCCCGTTTCCAGGGCTTGTCCCAGAGTGAAGGGCAGATTGCCCACGTGTTACTCACCCGTTCGCCACTAATCCACCCCGAAGGGCTTCATCGTTCGACTTGCATGTGTTAAGCACGCCGCCAGCGTTCGTCCTGAGCCAGGATCAAACTCTCCGTGAATGTTTTCCCGTGATCGGGACAACACAACACGAGAGCGGAACGACCGGACGGAATAAGACCGGTCGTTCACAGCGTCCTCGCTGTGTAAATTGCCCACCGGGTCAGTGACCCCGCGGGACTTTCAAAGGAACCTCCAACCTGCCGAAGCAGGCCGGGGTATCAACATATCTGGCGTTGACTTTTGGCACGCTGTTGAGTTCTCAAGGAACGGACGCTTCCTTTGTACTCACCCTCTCGGGCTTTCCTCCGGGCTTTTCCCTTCGGTCTTGCGTTTCCGACTCTATCAGACTCTTTCGTGTCCGATTCCCGGTCGAAGCGGGTTGTGCTTTCCAGTTCTTCGCTTTCGCGCTTCCCTTTCCGGCGGTTCCAACCTTACCAGACTCTTTTTCGTTCCGTTTCCGGTCCGAATTTGAATTCCGGTGACCTTTGGAGTGGTCTTGGCCTTTCGGCTGATTCGACTTTATCAGAAACATTCGGCCGAAAAATCGGCTTCGTGATTCGGAGTAAGGAATCGATGGCTCTGCGGAAATTCAATCTCCGGTGAGAGCGAGGTAGACACTAACTGCTGGGCCCGGACTTGTCCAGTCCGAGGCAACCGTTTAAATCTACCTCCCCGCGTCGGCCATGTCAATGGCTTTCTGGGGCGAGGAGGAGACTAGCAGGTCAGCGGGGTCGTACGCACATCAGGCTGCGACCGGGAGCTCGGCGCTGCGTTCCGTGGGATCGACGTCGCCACCGTCACCGGCTCGCGCTGCTCGGCCGCCCAGGATGTAGACGTAGGCGAGGAAGGCCAGCTCGGCCACGATGCCGATGGTGATGCGCCCCCAGGTCGGGAGGCCGGAGGGGGTGACGAAGCCTTCGATGACACCGGAGACGAACAGGACCAGCGCGAGGCCGATGGCCATGCCGATCGCGGCCCGGCCCTGCTGTGCGAGGGCTGAACGCCGGCTGTGCGGGCCCGGGTCGATGACCGTCCAGCCGAGGCGCAGGCCCGTACCCGCGGCGACGAAGACGGCAGTGAGTTCGAGCAGGCCGTGCGGGAGGATCAGCCCCAGGAAGGTGTCGAGCCGGCCAGCCGATGACATCAGGCCGATGCCGACCGCGAGGTTGAGCACGTTGACGAACAGGATCCAGATCACCGGGATGCAGAGGAACGCTCCCAGGACCAGGCACATGGCTGCGGCCTGGGCGTTGTTCGTCCATACCTGAGCGGCGAACGAGGCGGCCGGGTGGCTGGAGTAATAGGTCTCGTACTCCCCGCCCGGGTTGGTCATCCGGCGGAGGTCCTCCGGAGCCGCGATGGCCGACTGGACTTCCGGGTGCGTACCGATCCACCAGCCGATGACTGCCGCCAGCACGGTGGAAAGAACCGCGGTGGGTATCCACCAGTGCCTGGACCGGTAGACAGCGGCGGGGAAACCGGCGGTGAGAAAGCGTGTGGCATCGCGCCAGGAGGCTCGGCGGGTGCCGGTGACCACAGCTCGGGCACGGGCCACGAGCTGGGTGAGGCGCGCGGTGAGCATCGGGTCCGGAGCGCTGGACTGGAGAAGCGAGAGGTGAGTGGCCGTGCGCTGGTAGAGCTCGACGAGTTCGTCCGCTTCCTTGCCGGTGAGCCGACGCCCACGGTGCAGGAGATGGTCCAGGCGGTCCCACTCGGCGCGGTGGGCGGTCACGAAGACATCGAGATCCATGATCGGCTGCTGCTCCAGGCATGGGTGCGTACGGGTTCGTACTACGGCGGCGCGCTGCGGGTCAGCTTGGCAGACTGAGGCTTCGAGGGGCAGGGATGATCGGCGAAGGGTGGGGCGGCGATGAGTGAGCTCGTGACCGGGGACGCGGTCGTGCTGGGGCTGCGGCCGGCGAAACTGCCGAGTCGGGCGCTGGCGCTGGCCATCGATCTCGCCGTGGTGGGGGCGGCGTTCGTCCTGGTGTCGATCGGACTGGCCGTCGCGACGGCGACGCTGGATGACGCGGCACTCGCGGCGGTCTCCGTGGCGGCCTTCCTGCTCGTGCTGGTGGGCGGGCCGATCGCGGTGGAGACGCTCAGCCACGGGCGTTCGCTGGGGAAGCTGGCGTGCGGGCTGCGGGTGGTCCGGGACGACGGGGGGCCGATCCGGTTCCGGCATGCGCTGGTGCGTGGGGCCATGGGGGTCGTCGAGATTCTGATGACGCTCGGGGTCGTCGCGTGTATCGCCTCGCTGGTGTCGGCGCGGGGGCGGCGCCTCGGGGATGTGTTCGCGGGGACGCTCGTCGTACGGGAGCGGGTGCCCGCGGGACGGGCGGCCGCCGTGCCGCCTCCGCCGCCGTGGTTGGTCGGGCGGTTCGCCGGGCTGGATCTGTCGGCGGTGCCGGATTCCCTGTGGCTGGCCGTACGGCAGTACCTGACCCGTATGCATCAGCTCGATGCGCAGGTGGGCTGGTCGATGGCGGAGCGGCTGGCCGGGGAGTTGGCGGAGCGGACCGGAGTGCCGGTGCCGGAGGGGGTACCTGCCGGGGCGTATCTGGCGGCGGTGGTGAACGAGCGGCAGGCGCGGGATGCCCGGAGGCTGTTCGTCGCCGCTCAGGACGGGGCCGCTCGCGTTGGTTCCGAGGGGCGGGTGGTGGATCAGGCTCCGGTGAGTGGGGCTGCCGCTTGGGCACCGGTCGGGGCCGTGCCCTCCGCGGGGGCCGCCGGGGCAGGTGCGCCCGTACAGCCCGCGGAGGCGGAGGGCGGCCAGGTGCCGCCTGCCGCCACGGGATTCGCACCGCCCGCCTAGAGAGGTGAGGGCGGGGACTCCAGGTCTTCGAGCTCGATGCCCGGGGCCGCGAGGACCACGTCGCCGGCGATGTGAACGGTGTGCTGCTCGCCGGTGTCCAGGGCGCTGACCTGGTATTCGTCCACGGTCAGGGGGCCATTGTCAGTGGCGTGCGTTTCACTGTTCACCAGGGCCCAGGACTGGTCGACGGTGCGGGGTGCGAGGACCGGGTCGGTGAAGGCGACCAGGCGGACGCGCGTCGCGGGGGAATCGGGGGTGAGGCGCAGCAGACGTGCGGTCGCGATGAGGAACGCGGGGGATGTGCCGGTGAAGGCGTGGGCGCGGACATTGCCTTCGGTGGCATGAGTGCCGGTCGGATCGGTACGGACCCAGGTGACGCCTTCGAGGGCGGCGCCGCGGACCTGCCAGCTCGCGGCATGGAGTTCGAGGCGGATGGGACGGCCGAGTTCGTCGAGGGTGAGGTCGACGGAGCCGAGGTGGTCACCGGAAGGGGTGGTGGTCCGGGACAGGTAGCGCCAGCCGGAGGGTCCGGGTGCGCACTGGAAGTGTTCTTCGCCGAGGGGGGTGTGATCGTGGAGATCGTGGAGCGAATATCGGCCGCGGGGCATGGGATCCTTCGGGGTTCCACGGGCTGAGCGGGCGCGGTACGGGGCAGGCCCCCGACACGGGGGTGCGGGGGCCTGCGCTCGTAGCTGCTGCTGAGGCTGTTCCGTCCGTCAGCGGCCGGTCGTCACTGACCGGTGGTGGCGGGTGCGGTCGCTGACGGGCGGGATCAGTAGCGGTAGTGGTCGGGCTTGTACGGGCCGTCGACCTCGACACCGATGTACGCGGCCTGCTCGGGGCGGAGCGTCGTGAGCTTCACGCCGAGCGCGTCGAGGTGGAGACGGGCGACCTTCTCGTCCAGGTGCTTGGGCAGCACGTAGACATCGGTCGGGTACTCCTCGGGCTTGGTGAACAGCTCGATCTGGGCCAGGGTCTGGTCCGCGAACGAGTTGGACATGACGAACGAGGGGTGGCCGGTGGCGTTGCCCAGGTTCAGCAGCCGGCCCTCGGACAGCACGATGAGGACCTTGCCGTCGGGGAACGTCCAGGTGTGGACCTGCGGCTTGACCTCGTCCTTGACGATGCCGTCGATCTGCGCCAGACCGGCCATGTCGATCTCGTTGTCGAAGTGGCCGATGTTCCCGACGATGGCCTGGTGCTTCATCTTGGCCATGTCGGCGGCCATGATGATGTCCTTGTTGCCCGTCGTGGTGACGAAGATGTCGGCCTGACCGACGACGTCGTCGAGGGTGGCGACCTGGTAGCCGTCCATCGCCGCCTGCAGGGCGCAGATCGGGTCGATCTCCGTGACGATCACCCGGGCGCCCTGGCCGCGCAGGGACTCCGCGCAGCCCTTGCCCACATCGCCGTAACCGCAGACGACGGCGGTCTTGCCGCCGATCAGGACGTCCGTGGCGCGGTTGATGCCGTCGATCAACGAGTGGCGGCAGCCGTACTTGTTGTCGAACTTGGACTTGGTGACGGCGTCGTTGACGTTGATCGCCGGGAAGAGGAGGGTGCCGTCGCGGTGCATCTCGTACAGCCGGTGCACACCGGTCGTGGTCTCTTCGGTGACGCCGCGGATCTCGGACGCCAGCTGGGTCCACTTCTGCGGGGTCTCGCCGAGGGTCCGGTTCAGCAGGGTGAGGATGTAGCCGTACTCCTCGCTGTCCGCGGTCGACGGGTCCGGGGCCGCGCCGGCCTTCTCGAACTCGACGCCCTTGTGGACGAGGAGGGTGGCGTCACCACCGTCGTCGAGGATCATGTTCGGGCCGCCGGTGGGGGTGTTCGGCCAGGTCAGGGCCTGCTCCGTGCACCACCAGTACTCCTCCAGCGTCTCGCCCTTCCAGGCGAAGACCGGGACGCCGGCCGGGGCTTCCGGGGTGCCGTTCGGGCCGACGGCGATGGCCGCGGCGGCGTGGTCCTGGGTGGAGAAGATGTTGCAGGAGGCCCAGCGGACCTCGGCGCCGAGGGCAACCAGGGTCTCGATCAGCACGGCCGTCTGCACCGTCATGTGCAGCGAACCGGTGATGCGGGCGCCGGCCAGCGGCTGCGCTGCGGCGTACTCCTTGCGGATCGACATCAGGCCGGGCATCTCGTGCTCGGCGAGGGTGATCTCCTTGCGGCCGAACGCCGCGAGGGAGAGGTCGGCGACCTTGAAGTCCTGTCGATTGGCGACCGTCGTCATAACGGGCTGCTCCTCGTAATGGGGTCGAGGTGGGGCACGGATGGCTCTGCGGCGGCGGGCACAAGAATGCCCGAGCGCTCGCAGCGCAGTCCGTCGGAGGCCCTCTCTCCCTCGGCCGGTCCGCGCATACGGACCGATCGACCGCCATCAGCAGCGACGTCTGACACTGCCGTCGAATCTACACCGATCGGCCCAGCCGCTCCCAGTCCGCCCCGGGACGGGAAGTGACCGGGAAGCTGCCGGGATGACGTACCGGGAGCGGAAGGGAGGGTGGATCGAGAGGGGGTCTGGAAGGGGCCGGGAGGGTTTCAGGCAGGGGGCCGGGAGGGCGCTCGGAGGGCGTATGGGCAGGTGGATGGAGGGTGCGGTGGGCCCGTGTAGCGGTCGCGCAGGGCGGGCACGTAGGGCGGGCGGTGCGGTGGGCGGTGCGGTGGGGCTGTCAGTGGCCGGATTCCGTCGGGGTGTCCGGGGTGCCGCCGTCGATCCCGCCGGGGGCGCCGCCCGGGGCCTTACCGGGGTTGGTGCCGGCTGCTGCGGCGGCCTCGCTGAAGATGTCCGGTTCCAGATAGATGACCCGGGCGATCGGGACCGCCGCTCGGATCCGGCTCTCGGCGGCGTTGATGGCGTTGGCGACCTCGGTGGCCGTGTCGTCGTGCTGCACCGCGATCTTGGCGGCGACGAGCAGTTCTTCCGGGCCGAGGTGGAGCGTGCGCATGTGGATGACGCCGGTGACCGTGTCGCCGTCGACGACCGCGGCCTTGATCTTCTCGACCTGGTCGGCGCCGGCCGCCTCACCGAGCAGGAGGGACTTCGTCTCGGCGGCGAGCACGATCGCGATGACGATCAGCAGGATGCCGATGCAGAGGGTTCCGATGCCGTCCCAGACGCCGTTGCCGGTCGCGAGGGCCAGGCCGACGCCCGCGAGTGCGAGCACCAGACCGATCAGCGCGCCGAGGTCCTCCAGGAGGACGACGGGGAGTTCGGGGGCCTTCGCCCGGCGGACGAACTCCCTCCAGGAGAGCGATCCGCGGGTCTGGTTGGACTCCTTGATCGCCGTACGGAAGGAGAAACCCTCGGCAACGATCGCGAAGACGAGTACGCCGACCGGCCAGTACCAGGCCTCGATCTCGTGCGGGTGCTTGATCTTCTCGTAGCCCTCGTACACCGCGAACATGCCACCGACCGAGAAGAGCACGATGGAGACGAGGAATGCGTAGATGTAGCGCTCACGGCCGTAGCCGAAGGGGTGCTGGGGGGTGGCCTCGCGCTGGGCCTTCTTGCCGCCGAGCAGCAGCAGGCCCTGGTTGCCCGAGTCGGCGACCGAGTGGACGCTCTCCGCGAGCATCGACGACGAGCCACTGAACAGGAACGCCACGAATTTGGCCACTGCGATCGCGAGGTTGGCGCCGAGTGCCGCCACGATCGCCTTGGTTCCGCCTGACGCACTCATGGGTGCCTGGTGTCCCTTCTTCGGTGCTGCGGCCCTGGCGCCGCGGTACGGCCGGACATTGTTGCAGTCGCTGGTGCGGACGGTACGTCAGGCCACCACTGTGGCACGGAACAGAGTCCCCGTACCGGACACTTCGACCTTTTCGCCGGATGGTACGAATACGGAGGCGCCGGGTGCGAGATCGAGCTCGCCCGCCTTCGGGGCTCCCCCGGTGCAGAGCAGGATCTGCGGGGTGTCCCTGGTCAGGTCGACGGGTGCGGCGCCGGGCGAGAGGTCGAAGCGCGAGAGCCGGAATTCGTCCACGGGCGTCTCGTACAGCTCCTCGCCGGACGGCGAGGCCTCGGGACGCAGGACGCCGGGCTCGGTCGCCTCGAAGCGGACGATGCGCAGCAGTTCGGGTACGTCGATGTGCTTGGGCGTGAGTCCGCAGCGCAGCACGTTGTCCGAGTTGGCCATGATCTCGACGCCGAGGCCGTCGAGGTAGGCGTGCGGGACGCCCGCGCCGAGGAACAGGGCTTCGCCGGGCTGGAGTTCCACGTAGTTCAGCAGCATCGCCGCGATGACACCGGGGTCGCCGGGGAAGTGGTGGGCGATCCGGGCGTACGGGGCGTGGGCGCCGTCGAGGCGTTCGGCGGCGGCCGCGGCCAGGTTCACCGTTTCGGCCATCTCCGCGGGGTCGGCGCCGAGGATCGCGGTGAGGACCTCGCGCAGGGCGGCCTCTTCGGGGTGCGCGCCGAGCAGGTCGACGTACGGCTTGAGGGAGTCGACGCCGAGTGCCGCCATCGCCTCGGCCGCCTCGGTGGGCCGGCGGAAGCCGCACAGGCCGGCGAAGGGGGTGAGTGCGCAGATCAGCTCGGGCTTGTGGTTGGCGTCCTTGTACGTGCGGTGGGGCGCGTCGATCGGTACGGACCGGCGCTCCTCGTCCTCGTAACCCCGCTTGGCCTGGGCGAGGTCGGGGTGGACCTGGAGGGAGAGCGGGGCGCCCGCGGCGAGCAGTTTGAGGAGGAAGGGGAGGCGGGGGCCGAACTTCTCGACGGTGGCCCTGCCCAGTTCGCGCTCGGGGTCGGCGGCGATGACATCGGTGAGGGGCTGTTCGGAGCCGGCCTCTCCGGTGCCGGTTATACGGGTGAGGAGCGAGGGGGCGCCGGGGTGGGCGCCCATCCACATCTCGGCCTGGGGTTCGCCGGTGGGGGCGATGCCGAGCAGTTCGGGGATGGCGGTGGTGGAGCCCCAGGCGTAAGGGCGCACGGTGTTGGAGAGCCGGTCCATGGTGTTCGTCCTTGTGAGGTGCGTGGATCGGGGGTGCGGTGCTCTGTGCTGTGTGCTCTGTGCTCTGTGTGCTGTGCTGCGTGTTCTGGTGGCGGCTGCCTGTGTTCTGGTGACGGCTGCGCTCCCGGTGAGGTGCGGTCGGCCGGGCGGCTCGTCGAGGTCAGGCGCCGGCTGCCGACGCGAGTGCCAGGTAGACGGCGGCAAAGTCAGTGACCGCGAGCAGTTCGGCGAGGGCTTCGAGCTCGGTGCCCTCGTCGGGTTCGAGTTCGCTGATCGCCGTGTCGTGGCCGAGGGCCAGTTCGCGGGCGGCGGGGGCCGCGCTCAGGCCGCCGGTGGGACGGTCGCGGAGCAGTACGACGCGGGCGTGCAGGGGCTCCGGCTCGTCGACCCGGTCGCGGAAGAAGTCGTCGGGGTCGGCCCCGGCGGCGAAGGCGCCCGCCAGCAGTGTGCCGTGGGCGGGAAGCGCCTCGGGCAGTTCGGCGGCGAGGGCCGGGCGGCCGGCCAGCTCGGCCAGGACGGCGGCGAACCGGCGGCCGACCGGGGCGGCGGCGTCACCCTCCGTCCAGATGAGGGGCAGGCTGTCGGCGAGTTCGGCCGCGAGGGTCTTGGCCGGGTTGCTGTACGTGGCGATGGCCGGACCGCAGCGTTCCGCGGTGCGGTCCAGGCGGTCGGCGACGCTCTGCAGCGCCTCGGCGGACGCGGTGAGCAGGCCGACCCGGTCCAGCAGCGCGAGCAGCGGGGTGAACAGGGCCCAGAGCGTGCCCGGACCCGCGGCCGATGTCTCGGCGTCGTACTCGCCGTGCGGGGCGGAGGCCATCGGTACGACGAGTCCGTGCGCCCCGTCGATCGCCTCGCGCAGGGGCGACTGACGGGGAGTGACGGCGACGACGCTGCAGCCTCGGCGGTACGCCTGCTCGGCGAGGAGGGCGAGGCCCGGCTCGGAGCCGTCTGCCGTGACGATCAGCAGCAGGTCCACGGAGCCGGCCCAGCCGGGCAGCGTCCAGCGCATCGCGCCCGCGGCGGGGGCGACGCCGGCGGGGTGGATGCGGGTGACGGGCGCGGAAGCGCCTGCCAGGGCGGTGATCAGGTCGGCGACGCCGGATGCGGCGGTGCCGGAGCCCGCGACGAGTACGGCGCGGGGGCGGCCCTCCGGGTTCAGTTGGGCGATCCCCGCCTCGGTGGCGTGCCGGGCGGCGGTACGGACCCGGGCCCCGGCCTCGGCGGCGCCGCGGAGCAGGCCGCGGCGGTCGGCTCGGGCCAGGGCTTCCGGGGCGTCGAGCAGCGACTCGTCGAGCATGGGAACGGTCCTCCGATCACGTGCTGATCACCGTGCGGGGTGCGGGCTCCGGGCCCGCTGCGGGCCCGGACGCCGTTACGCGGGGCGGCGGGCCTCGTCGACGAGGAGGACGGGGATGCCGTCCCGTACCGGGTAGGCCAGGCCGCAGTCCTTGCCGGTGCAGACCAGCTCGGGGCTGTCGGCTGCCGACTGGTCGTCGAGCGGGGAGTGGCAGGCCGGGCAGGCGAGGATCTCCAGGAGGCCGGCTTCGAGCGGCATGGGCGGGTCCCTTCAGGCAACGGATCAGGCGACGTCAGCCTACCGCCGGGGGCGGTGGGGTGCGGGGCGGGCCGGGGGCCCGCGGGTGGGGGGTGCGGTGTGGGTGCGCGGTGCGGTGTCGGGTGGGTGCGGGTGCGCGGTGCGGTGTCGGGTGGGTGCGGGTGCGCGGTGTCGGGTGGGTGCGCCTGCGGCGGGCCTGTTCCCCTACCCGCCCCTTCCCGTAACCGGGGCTCTGCCCCGGACCCCGCTCCTCAAGCGCCGGAGGGGCTGAAAACAAGCGGCGGAGGCGCTGGGAGTGGAGCCGGGGCCCAGGGGCTGGGGATGGAGGGCGGGGGCACCGGGGGCTGGAGGCAGAGCCCGAGCGGACGGAGAGGCTGAAGGCGGAGCCCCAAGCGACTGGGGTGCTGAAGGCGGAACCCCCAGCACCGCACAGACCAGGCCGAAGAAGCCGCAACCCTCAGCGACCGGGACGCCGAAGGCGGATCCCCCAGCACCGCACAGACCAGGCTGAAGAAGTCGGAGCCCCCAGCGACCGGGACGCCGAAGCCGGAGCCCCCAGCAGCCGGACCGGGTCGAAGGCGGATCCCCCAACAGCCGGACCGGGTCGAAGCCGGAGCCCCCAACAGCCGGACCAGGTCGGAGGCGGATCCCCCAACAGCCGGACCAGGTCGGAGGCGGTATCTCAAGCTTGGGGTGGGAGGGAGGGGGCCGGGGTTCGGACCAGGGCCAGGACCTCGTCGCGTACGGCTGTCATTGTCTGTTCGTCGCGGGCCTCCACGTTCAGGCGCAACAAGGGTTCCGTGTTGGAGGCGCGGAGGTTGAACCACCAGTCGGGGGCTGTGACCGTCAGGCCGTCCAGGTCGTCGGTCGTGACGCCGTCGCGGGGTGCGAAGGACGCGCGTACCGCGGCCGTGCGGCCCGGCTGGTCGGCGACCGTGGAGTTGATCTCGCCGGAGCCGGCGTAGCGGTCGTACCGGGCGACCAGTTCGGACAGGGGGCCCGGCTGACCGCCCAGCGCGGCCAGGACATGGAGGGCGGCGAGCATGCCCGTATCGGCGTTCCAGAAGTCGCGGAAGTAGTAGTGCGCGGAGTGTTCGCCGCCGAAGATCGCGCCGTGCTCGGCCATCTCCGCCTTGATGAAGGAGTGGCCCACGCGGGTACGGACCGGGGTGCCGCCGTTCTCGCGGACGACCTCGGGGACCGAGAGGGACGTGATCAGGTTGTGGATGACGGTGCCCTTGCCGCCGTAGCGGGCGAGTTCCCTGGCTGCGACCAGGGCGGTGATCGCGGACGGCGAGATGCCCTCGCCCCGCTCGTCGACGACGAAGCAGCGGTCCGCGTCGCCGTCGAAGGCGAGGCCGAGGTCGGCGCCCTCGGCCACGACCCGGGCCTGGAGGTCGACGAGGTTCTTCGGGTCGAGGGGGTTGGCCTCGTGGTTGGGGAACGTGCCGTCGAGTTCGAAGTACATCGGTACGAGGTCGACGGGCAGGTCCGCGAAGACGGTGGGGACGGTGTGGCCGCCCATGCCGTTGCCCGCGTCGACGACCACCTTCAGCGGCCGGACGGACGTCAGGTCGACCAGGGACAGCAGGTGGGCCGCGTAGTCGGTGAGGGTGTCGCGCTCGGTGACGGTGCCGGGGGCGGCGACCGGCTGCGGGGCGCCGGTCCCGGACCACTTCTCGACCAGGGCGCGGATCTCCAGGAGCCCGGTGTCCTGGCCCACGGGTGCGGCGCCCGCCCGGCAGAGCTTGATGCCGTTGTAGCGCGCCGGGTTGTGCGAGGCGGTGAACATCGCGCCCGGCAGGCCCAGGCTGCCCGAGGCGAAGTACAGCTGGTCGGTCGAGCAGAGGCCGATGAGTGTGACGTCCGCGCCACGCGCCGCGGCTCCGCGTGCGAAGGCCTCCGAGAGGCCGGGCGACGAGGGCCGCATGTCGTGGCCGATCACGATCGCGTCCGCGTCCGTCACCTCGACGAACGCCGCCCCGAACTGCTCGGCCAGCGATTCGTCCCACTGGTCGGGCACCACTCCGCGCACGTCGTACGCCTTCACGATCTGCGACAGATCAGCAGCCACGGGCCGGTCCTCCTGAGATTTCTTCGGACCGCCCAAACTACCCGGCGGGCTGGTAAGCCGTGCTCAGGGCAGCATCCAGCCCAGGACCGCCGTGCTCTGCGCCACCACGATCAGGCACATCACGAGCAGCAGCCCCAGACTCCACGGCAGCACCTTGAGAGGCCCGATTCGCGTGCCGCCTATACCTGGAGTGCGCCGAAGAGCGCGTTCGCGGAGGCGACGGCGACGGCGAACCAGCCGAGCATCGGGCAGAAGAAGGCGAGTCCGGCTCCTACGGCGGCCACGGACTGGCCGATGGTGGCGGCCTGTCCGGAGAGGTTCATGACGAACGCGAGCGCCAGTACGGAGGTCACCGTGAGGATCGCGTACCGCAGTTCGTGCACCGTGCCCGCCCATTCGCGCGCCGCGTCCCGGGCCCGTACGCCGAGCACGGCGGCGGTGACCAGGCCGACCAGCAGGACGAGGGTGCCGCCGGTGACATGACAGGGAGCGTGAAGAGATTGGCGTCGACCGGTCTGCCCGAGGGGCCGGCGATGTCGCGGAAGGGCCGGTCGAAGACCCGGGTCGCCCCGGCCAGCAGCTCCTTCACCGGGTCGAAGCCCAGCGCCACCAGCATCACGGAGGAGATGGCGACGGGCGCACGGAAGCCCGCGAGGGCTTCCAGGAGCGCGCCGAAGCAGAAGGCGATGACGAGCGCCTGGATGCGCGGGTCGCCGGAGAGCCGGCCGAAGGACCGGCGGAGGAATGTCGAAGTGCCCGGTGCACACCGTCATCGTGCCGGGTGCGCACCGTCATCCGGTACACCCATAGGGCGTTGACGACGATCCACATGGTGGGGAAGAGCCCGAAGAGCACGCCCTGGGCGCCCGCGGCAAGGTTCTGGCCGAGCGGCATCCCGTACGCGAACGAGCCGACGTCCACCGCGACGGCCAGTCCGATGAGCCCGGCCCGGTGCGCACGCATCCGGACCGCCCCGAGCAGTACCAGCACGGTGACCAGGGGAAGCGAGGCGACGAGGGCGGGCAGGACGGGCGAATCGGCTACGGGTTCGAGTTGCTGGACAAACACACAGGCCTTCTCGGATTCCGTGACGCGGAAAGCGCGTTCCCACGAATGAGGGGGTAGTCGTGTTCACGACAACAATCGGTCAACGGGGCAATGGATCGATGGGTCGTACTGACCGGTGGGACAGGTCGATGACTCGGCGACTGAAGACCCGAAGGGAACAGGCTCAGGAGTCCGGTGAACGCAGCACTCTCAGATGGCCGCGGCGCGCGACCTCCACCGGACCAGCGGCGTGCGGACCGCCGCCCCTCCCGTCGGTGCCACGGTCCTGCGGCCTCGCCGCTTCCCGTACGGCATTGGCGAGCGCTTCGAGATCGTCGCCGCTGGGGCGGGTGGGAGCGGAGGGGTCGGAGAGCCGGACGACCTCCCAGCCGCGTGGTGCCGTCAGCCGTTCACTGTGCTCGGCGCAGAGGTCGTAGCAGTGGGGCTCGGCATAGGTGGCGAGCGGGCCGAGGACCGCAGTCGAGTCGGCATAGACGTACGTCAGTGTCGCGACGGCAGGGCGGCCGCACGCAGTGCGCGAACAGCGACGTACAGGGCTCACGATGTTGGACGGTACCGCACTCTTGAGCGGGCTGCGACGACTCTCCCTCAGGTCACCCCACCGTGTCGCCCTGTGAACTCCGGCACGAGCGCCTTCCGGACGGTCCATCCGACCTGCGAGGGAACGGAAAAAAGACCGGCCCTGGCGGCAACGATTCCGATCACCACTCAGTACAAAAGCTGTCATACAGCTGGAGATCAACGGTCAGGAGCAGGGTCTGAAACGGGCCCCCGATTGGCCGGATTGTTCAGGATTGGGCATGCCGTTGCCCTGTCCCGGAAAACGCCGATGCCCTGTCGGGGAGCGGCGGTCCGCCCGACCCGTGGAGAGTTACCCTGCGTCAGTGATGGACAGTCCCGTACCTCCCCACCCGCCCGAGCCGCGCCCACGTCGTCGTGACCGCCATGGCCGCGGCATGCGGGGGCCCGTCGCCCCGCCGCAGGTGCCGCTCTCGGCCAGCAGGGCGGAGAACTTCCGCGATCTCGTGCAGGACTCGGTGGAACGGCTGGAACGGCGCTGGCCGCAGCTGGCCGACGTCGACTTCATGGTGCTCGACGTGCCGGGGACACAGGAGGAGACCGTGCCGCTGGGGCGGGCGGTCTCCGCGGAGAAGGGCCGGCCCGCGCAGATCGTGGTCTACCGGCGGCCCGTCGAGATCCGCACCAAGAACCGCGACGAGCGCGCCCTGCTGGTCCACGAGGTCGTGGTGGAGCAGGTCGCGGAGCTGCTCGGGCTCGCGCCGGACTCCGTGGATCCGCGGTACGGGCAGGAGTAGCGCCGGCCGTACGGACGGGAGCCCGGTGTCCCGGCCCCCGCCCGTACCGCCCGCTCAGTCGTCGAGGACCGAGAGGTCCTGCTCGGCCGCGGGGACCTCGACCGTTCCGAGGTCGTCCGGCAGGGTCTGCACGGTGAACATCTGGACGCCGTCCTGCGTGAGGGTGAGCGTGCGTGCGGCGTGGACCGGGCCGCCCGACTCCGTCTCCACCGTCAGGGCGTAGCCGCCCTTGAGGCCGGACGGTACGGGCGGGGTGACCGCCAGCGTCGTACCGCCCTTGACCGTGTACTTCTTGACGGCCTGTTCGCCGCCCCCGCTGCCCGCCGACGCGGTGACCTTGACGGTGGCGGTGGCCCCCGGGGCGGTGAGCGAGAGGACCGAGCCCTTGTCCCGGTTGTCGGCCACGCTCGCCCGCGCGCCCACCGGGCCGGTCGCCGGGATGTAGCCGACCTCCTGCTTGCCGCCGGTGCCGCGGACCACGCGCAGTGCGGCGACCACCGGAGTGCCCTTCCCACCCTCGGGGGTCAGCAGCAGGGAGCCGGCCTCGCCCTTGGTGATGTCCTTCAGGTCGACACCCGCGGTCATCCGCGACTTGACGTGGATGGCCTCGTGCCCGACCGGGGAGATCGCGCCGGTCCTGCCGAGCAGTTTCACCTTCAGATCGGCGTCGCCGTCGCCCGGTGCGAAGACCACGAGACGGACCGAGGTGGCGTCCGCGGGGATGCCGGGGAGCACCAGGGTGCCCGTCGGGTCGGTGGAGGCGGCCAGCCAGTCGCTGCCGGTCCCCTCGTCCGCGGTCCTGACGACCGCGCCGACGCGTCCGGTACGGGTGGTGACGTGCACGGTCACGTCCTCGGCGGCCTTGCTCGTCAGCGTGGAGATCAGGACCGGCACGCTGGAGCGGGCGGGCACCGTGATGCCCTCGCCGACATCGGACTTCAGGGAGCCGTCCGGACCGTACAGCTCGATGTCGGCGACGGCCGCGGTGTCGTCCGGGTTGGTCAGATGGACGTAGTCCTCGCGGGTCTTCGCGGTGCTCGCGGCCGGGAACCAGAAGTCCGTGCCGGGCCCGGTGCAGCTGACGCCGAGCAGGCCGCGGGCGCCGCCCGCCTCCACCATGGTGGTCTGCTGGGTGGTCCAGCCGGGGGCCAGGCGGCCGGTGGCGGTGCCGACCAGCGCGGGGGCGTCGGCGCCGGACACCTCGGCGGTGGCCGGTTTGCCGGGCTCCTTGAGCGAGATGACCGGCTTTCCGGAATCCGCCTTCTTCTTGCCCTTCTCGTCCTTCCCACCCTTCTTCCCGCCGCCGGCCGCGGTGGCGGTGGAGTTGTACAGTTCGGCCGCGCCGGCCTCGCCGCCACTGCCGCCCGCCGGGGTGACTGAGGTGTAGGTCGTCTCCGCCAGGTCCGAGAGGCCGGGGGCCGGGCAGAGCAGGCTGGACCGTTCCACCGGCAGCCGTGCGGCGGCCTTCGCCGGTGCCGCGTCCACGTCGCCGGGCGCGGTGAGCGCGGCGAATCCGGTGACGGCGGCGAGGGCGACGGTGCCCGCGATGAGGGACAGGCTGGTGGACTTCACTCGGACTCGCCTCGCGATGCGTTGCCGGTCGGCCACGGGTTCTGGCCCGGGGCGGGGTTCTCGTCGGGGTTCTGCGGGTCGTACTGGCCCTGCGGTGCGCCCTGCTGCCCGTAGTGGGCCTGGGGGTCGTACGGGGCCTGGGGGTCGTACGAGGTCTGGGCCTGGGCCTGCGGGTCGTACTGCTGCTGCGCGGCGTAGCCGTACGGGTCGTAGGTGTTCTGCTGGTACGGATCGGCGGCGAGGTGGTCCTGCTGCGTGCCGTACTGGCCGTTCTGCTGCGGGGCGTACTGACCATCCTGGTACTGGCCGGTCTGGTACTGCTCGCCCTGGTACTGCTGGTAGCCGGCGTCCTGGTACTGCTGCGCGTCCCATTCGCCGTACTGCTGCTGCGGCATCGCCGCGTACTGGCCGGTGTCGGCCTGCGGGGCGAAGGTGTCCTGGTCGTCGGCCTGCTGGACGAAGGCGTCCCGGTCGTCGGCCTGCGGGGCGAAGGTGTCCTGGTCGTCGCTCCCGTGCGGTTGCGGCTCGGCGGTCTGCTCGGCGGGGGTGTGCTCCCCCGCCTGCTGGGCCGGGATGTACTGACTCGCCGCGTCCGGTGCCTCCTCGGCCGGACCGTTCCCGGCCGGCTCGGCCTCCACCTCCGCCTGCGCGGCCGCGCGCAGCCTGCGGGCCCGGCGCCCCTCGCCGGCGACCGGCTCCGCGGGGACCGGCACGGTCTCCTCGGGAAGGTCGTCGTCGATCTCCCGGCGACGGCCGGGCAGGGCGAGGACCAGCAGGACGACGGCCAGCGCGGACTGGGCCCAGATCCAGGCGGTGTGGGTGAGCGGGGTGTCGTACGTGAGGTCCAGCGTGCCGCCCTCGGCGGGGAGCTCGAAGCCCTGGGCCCAGCCGTCGACGGTCTTCGGGGTCAGCGTCCGGCCGTCGAGCGTGGCCTGCCAGCCGGGGTCGGCGGCGTCCGCGATCCGCAGCACGCGGCCGGAGCCGCCCGCCGGGATCCTGGTGTGCGCCTCGACGGGGAGGGAGCCGACGGGCAGCGGTTCCCCGTCGGTGCCGGACGGGACGATCATGACTCGGGCGACCTGGCGGTCGACCCGCCACAGCGCGCTGCCGTCCAGCTGGCTCAGCCGGCTGAGCCCCGGGGTCGAGTCGAGTACCCGGCTCATCTCCTTCGGAGCGCCGTCGCGGACCAGTACGTAACGGATCGCGAAACCGCTGAGCTGGCTGCCCTGGTCGGCTCCGGAGCCCGCGACCAGGTTGGCGACGACCTTGTCGAGGTGGCTGTTGCTGCCGCCCGCCTCGACCAGCTCGGCGTCACCGAGCCGCGCTCCGGAGCCGCGTACCAGGGTGTACGAGACGGCGGCGGGCGAGGTACCGCCGAGGACCAGGGTGCGCGGCTGGTCCCGGGTGGTGCTCTCCTCCGCCACGAACGCGGGCACCTGCACCGGGTCGCGGCGCTCCAGCGGGCCCGCCGCGCCACTGATCATCCAGCCCGCGGCGGCCAGCGCCGGGGCGAGCGCGGCGGCGAGGGCGATCAGCACGGCGACCGGCTGCCGCCAGCCGAAGCTGAGCTCGGCGACGCGTACCCGGGCACCGTCCGCGCCGACCAGCGCGGCGGCGATCAGCGCGATGCCGTAGACCAGGGTGGCGGGACCGGCCCAGCCCGAGCCGTTGGCCAGCGCGGCGAAGACCAGCGCCACGAGCGCGACCGCCCACGCGGTGCGTACCGCGAACTGCCGCTCCCCGCGCAGCAGCGCGGCCAGTGCGGCGAGCACGATGCCGAGCAGCAGCACACTGCCCGCCGCCTTGGGGCCGCCGGGGCTGATGGAGAGCAGGTCGAGCGCGGAGGCCGTGCCCGTACCGATGTCCAGGCCCGCCTCCTTCAGGAAGCCGGACGGGCTGGTGAGGAGCGAGAGCGACCAGGGCGCGAGAACGAGCAGCGGGGTGCCGATCGCGGCGAGGAAGCGGAGTCCGTACGCGGCGATGTCGTCGCGGCGCAGGGCGAGCACACCGATGCCGAGGACCGCGGCGAGCGGCCAGACGATCGGTGTGAACGCCATCACGAAGGTGAGGAGCAGGGCGTACGCCCAGGTGGCACGCCAGCTGCCGCGGGCGTCACCAGTGGCTCGCATGCCGTACGCGGAGACGGCGGTACGGGCGATCAGCGGGAGCAGCACGGCCAGCACGGCGGTGCCGAGACGGCCGGTCGCCAGGGCGCCGGTCGCGGCGGGCAGGAAGGCGTACGCGATGCTCGCCCAGGCCCGCAGCAGTCTCGATTCGAGCAGCGGCCGGGAGGCGAAGTACGCGGTGAGTCCGGCGAGCGGTACGGAGCAGACCAGCAGCAGGGTGAGCGCGAAGCCGGTCGAGCCGAGGAAGAGCGCGGACAGGGCCGAGAGCACGGCGAGGTAGGGCGGCGCGGCCTGCGTGCCGCCGGTGCCGACCGTGTGCCAGCCGTCCGCGTACTTGCTCCACAGGTCGGAGACGTCGGCGGGGGCGGGCAGCAGTGCGCCGCCGGTCAGCGACCCGCCGCCGAGCAGGCCGCGGCAGGCGACGAGCGAGACGAGGAGCAGGACGGCGAAGAGCACCGGGCCCGGCTTGCGCCCGATCCGCTTGAGCCGCGCGAACTGCTCGATCTCCAGGAAGTCCGCGTCGTCGCCACCGGGACCGGACTCCACGGCGCCGTGCCGGGAGCCGCCCGCGTCGGCGTCGGAGCCGCTGCCGAAGTTCCCGGCGACCTGATCGACGGTGGCGCGGACGGTGGCACCGGGCGGCGGGAAGAGGCCGCGCAACTCGGCCTGGTCGACGGCTCCCTTGCCGCGGCTGCGCCGGGCCGAGAGGATCCGCCCGGGGCGCAGCAGGGTGCCGAAGAGCCCGGCGACCTCGTCGACGGCCTGGCCGGGCACCTTGCCGACGAGATACGCGAGGGTGCGCAGCAGGGTCCCCAGGACGAGCCGGAGCATCACCCAGGGCAGTACCTTGGCGCGGGCGTTGACCAGCATCGTGTAGACGGCGCCGGCCTTGTCGACGCGGTGCGGGGAGGCGACGGAGCGCCCCGCGCAGTCGATGGGGCGGCGCTCGCGGGCGGAGGCCTCGGCGTGCCTGAGGACGGCGTCGGGGGCGACGAGCACCCGGTGTCCCGCGACGTGCGCGCGCCAGCACAGGTCGACGTCGTCACGCATCAGGGGGAGCCTGCGGTCGAACCCGCCGAGCTCCTCCCAGATGTCACGGCGGATCAGCATGCCGGCGGTGGAGACGGAGAGCACGGTACGGACCTGGTCGTGCTGGCCCTGGTCCTGCTCGCGGCGGTCGAGTCCGGTCCAGCGGCGTCCGCTGTTGGCGATGGAGACACCGACCTCCAGCAGCTGCTTGCGGTCGTACCAGCCGCGCAGCTTGGGGCCGACGATCGCGGCGTGCGGATCTGCGTCGACGACGCGCAGCAGTTCGGCGAGCGCGTCGGGCTCGGGTGCACAGTCGTCGTGGAGCAGCCAGAGCCACTGCACCGGTTCGCCGTGCGGCAGTTCGGGCAGGTCGTAGGCGTCGTCGCGCCAGCTCCGGCTGACGGGGTCCCAGCTGCTGGGGCGCTTCAGGTACGGCAGGTCCTCGGGGGTGAGGGCGCCGGCCGTGCGGGTGGCCTCGTCGACGGCGGTGCCGAAGCTCGTACGGCGCGCGAGGTGCAGGACCCGTTCGGCGCCGAGCGCCTCGGTGACCAGCCGCGCGGAGTCGTCGGCGCTTCCGGTGTCGGCGGCGACGACGTTCTGTACGGGGCGTTCCTGCCCGAGCAGCCCGGCGAGCGCGTCGGGCAGCCAGCGTGCGCCGTCGTGGGAGACGAGCACGGCGGTGACGACATGCCGGGGGAACTCTGGGGCGGCGGCGGCCGCGTACGGCGCCGCCGATTGGCTGTGCACGGACATCGAGGTACGGGCCCTCCGGCCGGGTCCGGGGGGCGTCACCCCGGGGGCTGCATCGGTGTACACGCGCGCCCTGTCGGGGCGTTGGCGCGTCTCGGACGGGGCCCCACACTAACGGTACGGATAACCGCGGTGGCGCCGAGCGCTCGAACGGGGCCGCGGCCGGGCGGTGGTGGAGCCGCGGCGGATACGGCAATGGCCCGTCGTCTGCGGGCAGGGCGCAGGCGGCGGGCCATGGTCGGTCGCGGTCCGGGATGTCCGGTGTCGGGGTGTGCGGTTGCCAGGGTGTTCCGGCGATGAGGCGTTCTCGTCGCCGCAGGGCTCCGCGTTCAGACGGCGGCCTTCTTCAGGCGGCGCCGTTCACGTTCCGAGAGACCGCCCCAGATTCCGAAGCGTTCGTCATTGGAAAGGGCATATTCAAGGCACTCGGACCGGACTTCACAGGCGAGACAGACCTTCTTGGCCTCGCGGGTGGATCCGCCCTTCTCGGGGAAGAAGGACTCGGGATCGGTCTGGGCGCACAGTGCGCGCTCCTGCCAGCCGAGTTCCTCGTCCGCGTCCTCGACCAGCAGTTGCTGGAACAGCTCGGTCATGTGCGCCCCTCGTCTGTCTCTTGCGTCCCCGTGATGCAGCCGTTACTGATTGCGGCCGAACGACACGAGTGAAATTACAAGTGTGTAGCTCCGGGCCAGTCAAGCGAAGATCTGCTATTGGCCCAGGTATTCACTCTGCGGAACCAAGCGTATGCGAAAAGTGTGCAAATCACCAAAAACCTGACATATGCCATGGGCCTCACCGCGCCCCCGCTTCCCACCGAGTGGGACGACCGGAGCCATCCCGATGTTTCGATTCGATCACCGAAGCGACCAAGATCACAGTCGGGTCACGGGAGCTCAACGAGGTTTGGGGGCACGGTCGATGCGCCACATCTCCGTCGCGGCGGCCGCATAAACCTTTCTCCGCCTCCACTAACCGGATGAGGTGAAACATTACCCCCAAATCGGGCATTGGGTTGACAGCGGCGGATCCAGCCGGTCTCCTTTGATGCATGCCAGCGACCGCCGCGATGTACGCCACCCACGTCCGTGGGTTCCGCACCGCTGTCCAGGCCCGCTGTTGCTGTTCCAGCTGTCACAGCTGTTGATGCCCCCAGGGCACCGGCTCTGATCCAGCTCCTCTCGCAGAGCTTCTCCGCAGCACTTCCGTTTCCGCAGGACTTCTTCATCCGCGCTCCTCCGCGCGGCCGAGGTCCTCCGGGCTCCGCGACACCCCGCACACGCACCCCCCCCCTGCCGAGGAACCACCTCACCCATGAACAGCGACAGCGACCTTCAGATCGCCGGCGACATCCTTGAGGTCCAGCACCTCCTCCAGCCGGCCCGCGAGCACCCTTCCACCGTGGCCGAGTTCGTCGGACTCGCCCGCACCATCGCCGCCGACCGTGCCCAGTGGGCACCGCTCGTCCGGTACGACACCACCACCCGCTGGTACCACCGGCTGCGCACCGGACTCGGCTACGAGGTCTGGCTGCTCAGCTGGGTGCCCGGCCAGGGCAGCGGGCTCCACGACCACGGCCGGTCCTCCGGTGTGCTGACCGTCCTGGACGGCCGGTTGACCGAGCGCACCGAGCGCACCACCCGCGCGCTGGACGCGGGTGCGCAGCGGGTCTTCGCGCCCGGCTATGCGCACGAGGTGGTCAACGACTCCCTCGAACCGGCCGTCAGTCTGCACATCTACTACCCGGGTCTGACCGAGATGCCGATGCACGCGGCGCAGTGCGCCCCGGCGGCCGTGGATGTCGTACCCGCCTGACAGCCCACCCGTCGCCCACCACCGCCCCCGCAAGGATCAGGCTGCGCCTGACAGACTGTCTGCATGCGCATTGTGGTTCTGGCCGGCGGTATCGGTGGTGCTCGTTTCCTGCGTGGCCTCAAGCAGGCCGCGCCCGACGCGGACATCACGGTGATCGGCAACACCGGTGACGACATCCATCTGTTCGGGCTGAAGGTCTGCCCCGACCTCGACACCGTGATGTACACGCTCGGCGGTGGCATCAACGAGGAGCAGGGCTGGGGGCGTACGGACGAGAGCTTCCACGTCAAGGAGGAGCTCGCGGCGTACGGCGTGGGGCCGGAGTGGTTCGGGCTCGGCGACCGTGATTTCGCGACGCACATCGTCCGCACGCAGATGCTGGGCGCGGGCTATCCGCTGAGCGCCGTCACCGAGGCGCTCTGCGCGCGCTGGAAGCCGGGGGTCCGGCTGCTGCCGATGTCCGACGACCGGGTCGAGACGCATGTCGCGGTCGACATGGACGGCGAGCGCAGAGCGATCCACTTCCAGGAGTACTGGGTGAAGCTGCGTGCCTCCGTCGAGGCGCAGGCGATCGTGCCGGTCGGCGCCGAGCAGGCGAAGCCGGCTCCGGGAGTGCTGGAGGCCATCGCCGAGGCCGACGTGATCCTCTTCCCGCCGTCCAACCCCGTCGTGTCGGTGGGGACGATTCTTGCCGTGCCCGGGATCCGGGAGGCCATCGCCGAGGCCGGGGTGCCGGTCGTCGGCCTCTCCCCCATCGTCGGGGACGCGCCCGTGCGCGGCATGGCGGACAAGGTGCTCGCTGCGGTGGGCGTCGAGTCGACTGCGTCGGCCGTGGCCACGCACTACGGTTCCGGGCTGCTCGACGGCTGGCTCGTCGACACGGTGGACGCCGGGGCGGTCGGCGAGGTGGAGGCCGCGGGCATCCGCTGCCGTTCCGTGCCGCTGATGATGACCGATGTCGACACGACGGCCGAGATGGCCCGGCAGGCGCTGGTGCTGGCCGAGGAGGTACGGGCGTGAGCGCCGACGCGGCCTCCGGTGCGGCGCCCTCGTACCGGGTCTGGGCGCTGCCCGGGATGCCCGAGGTGCGGGCCGGGGACGACCTGGCGAAGCTGATCGCCGCGACCGGACCGGGTCTGGTCGACGGTGATGTCCTGCTGGTCACCTCGAAGATCGTCTCCAAGGCGGAGGGCCGGATCGTCGAGGCGACCGACCGGGAGGCGGCGATCGACGCCGAGACGGTCCGGGTGGTGGCGCGGCGCGGCGCGCTGCGGATCGTCGAGAACCGGCAGGGTCTGGTCATGGCCGCGGCCGGGGTCGACGCCTCGAACACCCCCGCCGGGACGGTGCTGCTGCTGCCCGAGGACCCGGACGCCTCGGCGCGGGCGATCCGCGACGGGCTGCGGGACACGCTCGGCGTCGAGGTCGGGGTCGTCGTCACGGACACCTTCGGGCGCCCGTGGCGCAACGGACTGACCGATGTGGCGATCGGGGCGGCCGGGGTCCGGGTGCTGGACGATCTGCGCGGCGGCACGGACGCGTACGGCAATGCGCTCAGCGCCACCGTGGTCGCCACCGCCGACGAGCTGGCCTCGGCCGGTGATCTGGTCAAGGGCAAGGCGGACGGGCTGCCCGTCGCGGTCGTGCGGGGGCTCGGTCATGTGGTGGACCCGGCGGACACCGCGGGCGGCGCTCGGGCCATGGTGCGGGTCGCGGCCGACGACATGTTCCGGCTCGGCACGTCGGAGGCGGTACGGGAAGCGGTGACCCTGCGGCGTACGGTGCGCGAGTTCACCGACGAACCGGTGGACCCGGGTGCGGTGCGGCGGGCCGTGGCCGCGGCGGTGACGGCGCCCGCGCCGCATCACACGACGCCGTGGCGGTTCGTCCTGCTGGAGTCCGAGGGGTCGCGGACCCGGCTGCTCGACGCGATGCGGGACGCGTGGATCGAGGATCTGCGACGTGACGGCAGGAGCGAGGAGTCGATCGCCAAGCGGGTGCGGCGGGGCGATGTGCTGCGCCGGGCACCGTATCTGGTGGTGCCGTGTCTGGTGATGGACGGCTCCCACGCGTACGGGGACGAGCGGCGGGACACGGCGGAGCGCGAGATGTTCGTGGTCGCCGCGGGGGCCGGCATCCAGAACTTCCTGGTGGCGCTGGCGGGTGAGCAGCTGGGCTCGGCGTGGGTGTCGTCGACGATGTTCTGCCGCTCCGTGGTGCGCGAGGTGCTGGACCTGCCGGGGACGTGGGATCCGCTGGGGGCGGTGGCCGTGGGGCGCGCGGCGGCCGAACCCGCGGCGCGGCCGGGGCGGGACGCGGAGGCGTTCGTCGAGGTGCGCTGAGAGCCTGTCGGGTGACCTCGGATCGGATAGCGGACGCGGTCTGGTGCGTGCGATTCCAAGGCGGAGGAGGGAGGCGACGCGGAGCGTTGGCGACCGACGACAACGCGGGAAGCGTGCGTGCCAGGGCGTGGCCGCCCGGTCGGAGGTCACCCGACAGGCTCTGAGGCGGGGGCGCTCCGGGAGCCGGGCCGGGGCGGGCGGCTCTACAGGCGGGCGATGTCGCCCCGGGTCATGCGCGGGGCGCGGCGGGCCGGGGTGTGGCCCGACAGCAGGATGAGGCGGGTCACCCGGTGGCGCTGGCCCTCGTACGGGGCCAGGAGGGTCAGCATCTCCTCGTCGTCGGCGTCCCGGTTGCCCGCCAGGGCGTGGCCGACGATGCCGGGGAGGTGGAGGTCGCCGACGGTGACTGCGTCCGCGGCGCCGTTCGAGCGCTGGAGCGTCTCGGCGGAGGTCCAGGGGCCGATGCCGGGGATCAGTTCCAGGCGGGCCATGGCCTCGGGCAGCTCCATGGCAGCCGCCTCCTCCATGCGGCGGGCCACGCGTACCGCGCGCAGGATCGTGCCCGAGCGTTTGGCGTCGACGCCCGCGCGGTGCCATTCCCAGGACGGGATCAGGGACCAGGTGCGGGCGTCCGGCATGACGTGGAGACCCAGCGCGGTGAACGCGGCGTGGTCCGTGGGGCCGGGCGCCGAGGTGCCGTGCTTCCGGACCAGGAGGCGCCAGGCACGGTAGGCCTCGTCCGTGGTGACCTTCTGTTCCAGGATCGACGGGATCAGGGACTCCATGACCAGGCCGGTGCGCAGCAGGCGCAGGCCGGGGCGGTGGTGCCGGGTCAGGGCGAGCAGGCGGTGGCGCGGGCGGAAGGCGTCCGGGTCGTCCGTCGCGCCGAGCAGCGTCGGGAGCCGGTCCAGCAGCCACGGTGCGCCGGGGCCCCAGGCCGCCGCGTCGATCCGGCCGCCCCGGGCGGTGAGGCGGAGGGTGCCGGGGCCCGCGGGTGTGCGGCTGGCCCGCCAGACCGTGCCGTCCCCGGTCATCCGGAACGTGGGGTCGGCGGGGCCGCGGCGCAGTGGCCCGACGACCAGGCGCAGGTCGAGCGGGCCGGGCGGGGTCCACTCACGGGTCAGCGCGTCCGCCGCCGGAGCCGCCGCCTGGTGCGGGACGGCCGCGCGGGGTGCGCTGCGGGGTGCGAATCGTCCTGCCACGGTGAGGTCCTCGGTCGTCGGGGTGCCTGTCGAGGGTAAGCGCTGCGGCCGGTGTCCGGCTGTTCGTCGGTCCGCGCCGTTCGCGGGACCGCTTCCCGCTATGCGTCGGAGGAGAAGCGCACCGCCGCGTCCGGGAGGACCGCCCCGCACCAGACGCGGATGCCGTCACGCAGTTCGTTGTCGGCGCCGACCCGGGCCCCGTCCCCGACGACCGCGCCGGTGAGCACCGTACGGCTGCCGATCCGGGCGCCGGCTCCGACCAGCGAGTCCTTGATCACGGCTCTTGGTCCGACGACCGCGCCGGCCAGTATCGCGGAGCCGTCGATCCGGGCTCCCTCGCCGATCAGGGCGCCCTCTCCGACCACCGTACCGCCGCTGATCTTGGCATCGGTGGCGACCGAGGCCGTCGGAAGCACGAGCCCGTCGCCGCATCGGCCGGGCACGGCCGGGGACGGGGCGCGGCCCAGGACCAGATCGGCGGAGCCGCGTACGAAGGCCTGCGGGGTGCCGAGGTCCAGCCAGTACGTGGAGTCGACCATGCCCTGGAGGTGCGCTCCGGAGGCGAGCAGCCCGGGGAAGGTCTCGCGCTCGACGGAGACGGGGCGGCCGGCCGGGATGGTGTCGATGACCGAGCGGCGGAAGATGTACGCCCCGGCGTTGATCTGGTCGGTGACGATCTCCTCGGGCGTCTCGGGCTTCTCCAGGAACGCGGTGACCCGGCCGCTGCCGTCCGTCGGTACGAGGCCGAAGGCGCGCGGGTCCTCGACCCGGGTGAGGTGGAGGGAGACATCCGCTCCGGAGCTCGTGTGCGAGGCGACCAGCGACCGGATGTCCAGGCCGGTGAGGATGTCGCCGTTGAAGACGAGCACCGGGTCGTCCGGGCCCGCGCTCAGCCGGGACGCGACGTTGCGTATCGCTCCGCCGGTGCCGAGCGGTTCGCGTTCGGTGACGTACTCGATGTGGAGGCCGAGCGACGAGCCGTCGCCGAAGTACGGTTCGAAGACCTCCGCCAGGTACGACGTCGCGAGCACGATGTGCTCGACCCCGGCTGCCCTGGCGCGCGCCAGCTGGTGGGTGAGGAACGGAACGCCCGCTGCCGGAACCATGGGCTTGGGCGTGTGCACCGTGAGCGGGCGCAGCCGGGTTCCCTTTCCGCCGACCAGGAGGATCGCTTCTTTTGCCTCTGTCACAGCACTGACTCTGCTTCCTGCTGGGGCCTGGCCTGGTTTCGGCTGGCCAGTGTATGCAGACCGGTTCGGTCGTCCCCGGTCAGCGGCCCGCAGCAGCCTTTGGTTCCGTTTAGCGGCCCTGGAGCTTGGCGGAGCTGGTCCGGGCCGAGCCGAGCTTCTTGTAGAGACGCGCTCCGGGGCATTCGGTTACGAAGCCGTCCCGGTGGCCGGAGATGACGTTGAGTCTGACCTTCTTGCCCTTCTTGTACTTGTTCCCGCCGCCCGAGACGAGCGTGGTCCTGCCGCGCGGGTTGGCGCCGAACAGACCGAGCTTCCAGGCGGTGAGCTTCGCGACGGCGTTCACCGCGGCGGCGGGCGGGTTCGACCTGGTGAAGGTCCCGAGCACCGCGATGCCCATGCTGTTGGTGTTGAAGCCGAGCGTGTGCGCTCCCAGGACGGCCCGCGTCACGCCTCCCGCACGTCCTTCGTAGATGTTTCCGCACTTGTCGACGGCGAAGTTGTAGCCGATGTCGCGCCAGCCGCTGCTCTTGACGTGGTAGCGGTAGATGCCGCGCAGGACCGAGGACGCCTGGGCGCACGTGTAGTTGTTGCCCGTGGCGCTGTGGTGGATGAAGGCGGCCTTGACCGTGCTGGTGTAGACGAAGGTGCGTTCCCTGAGCTTCTCGTCGGCGCCCCAGCCCTTGCGGGTGATGATGCGCGGACGGGGACCGATGTACGGCTGGGCGCCGGGTGCGAGGCCCGCTTCCGCCTCGCCCTGCGCCTCGGACGCCGCCTTGCCCAGGGCGGGGAGCACGCTCGGGGAGAAGGGGGTGGTGCGCCCTTCCGCGGCGGCCGGGGCGCCCGCCGTGGTTCCGGTTCCGGGACCGGTCGCGGCCTCGGTTTCGGCCTCGGTTTCGGCCTCGGCCTCGGCGTCCGTCGCGGGGAGCTGCTGCGGGTCCTTGCCCGGGTCGACGAGTTCGAGGCGCAGTCCGATCGGCAGCGGTACGGGGGAGGCGGTGCGGTCCTGCGGATCCGGGGCCTCGGGGCGTACGCGGACCGCGACGCCGTCCGAGTCGCCGACCCAGAGCGGGGCGGTGGAGCCCCGGACGGATCCGGATTCGCGCTCGGCGGTGCCGGGGTCGGCGGCGTGCTCGGCGTTGTGGGTCTCCAGGTCCTGCCAGTCCGACCAGTCACCGGTACCGGTGGCGCGGGTGCGGACCTGGACGGTGCCGTGGAGTTCGGCGTTCGCGTCGTCCCAGACGACGCCGACCAGGGAGAAGGGGCGGACCTCGCGTTCGGGCAGCCCCTGTTCGGGGGCCGCCGCGGCCCGGGTGGGTTCGCCGGTGGTCCGGCCGGACGGTGCCGGCAGGGTCCGCATCGGCAGGGACTGCGTCGAGCCCGGCACATCGGCGGGCTCGGCGGGCCCGGCCGACTCGGCGGGGACGGTGCGAGTGTCGGGGGCGGCGCCCGCGGGCACGGCCAGCGGCAGTACGAGAACGGCCGCGCAGGTGACACCTATCGAGGATGCAAGGAAGGCACGCATACGAATAATCCTGGGCATACTCCGGCAACTCCGGCCACCGGGGTGTGCCCGCGCAATTGACGGCCCGTCTGCCCATCCGGTGCATCCGGCACCCTTCACGCCCCGCCGGGCCGGTGGCCGCCGCGTACCCTTGCGCGGATGAACGCCACCGACCGCACCCCTGCCGACCTGCTGCGTTCCGCACTCGCCGCGGACCCGGCCCGCCCCTTGGTCACCTTCTACGACGACGCCACCGGAGAACGCGTCGAACTGTCGGTGGCCACCTTCGCCAATTGGGTGGCCAAGACCGCCAACCTCCTGCAGGGCGACCTCGCCGCCGGACCGGGCGACCGGCTCGCGCTTCTGCTGCCCGCGCACTGGCAGTCCGCGGTCTGGCTGCTCGCCTGTTCCTCGGTCGGCGTGATCGCCGATGTGCAGGGCGACCCGGCCGGAGCCGACCTCGTCGTCAGCGGCCCGGACACCCTGGAGGCCGCGCGCGCCTGCCGCGGCGAGCGAGTCGCCCTGGCGCTGCGCCCGCTGGGCGGCAGGTTCCCGCAGGCGCCCGAGGGTTTCGCGGACTACGCGGTCGAGGTGCCGAGCCAGGGCGACCGGTTCGCACCGTTCGCCCCCGTGGACCCGGACGCCCCCGCGCTGGCGGTGGACGGCGTCGAGCTGACATCGGCGCAGCTGGTGGCGCGGGCCCGCGAGGATGCCGACGGGCTCGGCCTGTCCGCCGGATCGCGGCTGCTCACGGGACGTACGTACGACACCTGGGAGGGGCTGAGCGCGGGGCTGTTCGCGCCGCTGGCCGCCGGGGGGTCCGTGGTCCTGTGCCGGCACCTGGATCGGCTGGGCGAGGAAGGGCTGGCGAAGCGTGTGGAGAGCGAGCGGGTCACCAACAGCGCGGTATGACAAGCACGCTGAGGACCACTCTTCCGGCCCACATCGCGTCGAGTCCTCGGGGGCTGCACCTCAACTCCGGTACATGATCGGCGTTACGGACCACCAAGGACACAACCAAGCGTGAGGTTCAGCCGTCTACTCCTGCGACCGGCGGCCCGACGCGCCGCCGAACGTGAAGGATGGACGCAGACGTGAGCGAAAGTGCCGGCCCGCCGGACGACCCGGCGGCGGGCGGGGACAAGTCGCGGTCCGGGAACGGATCGGGCGCCACCCCGGTAACCGGAGCCGGGCACCGGCACCACTGGCTGCGCTGGACCGCGCTCGGCGCCTCGTTCGTCGTCCTGGTCGCGGCGGGTGTCGGCTGGTGGCTGTACCGGAAGCTCGACGGCAACATCAGGACCGACACGTCCGCCGCCGCCGAACTCAAGGCGTACGAACGGGAGCGGCCCGCCTCCGTGGTGCACGACGCGGAGAACATCCTGCTCATCGGCTCGGACAGCCGGGCCGGCGACAACCGCAAGTACGGCCGTGACGACGGCGGCAGCCAGCGCTCGGACACCACGATCCTGCTCCACCTCGCCGCGGACCGGAAGAGCGCCACCGCGATGTCCCTGCCGCGCGATCTGATGGTGCAGATCCCGGTCTGCCACAGCTCGGACGGCACGGCCACGAAGAAACAATTCGCCCAGTTCAACTGGGCCTTCGAGTTCGGTGGCACCGCCTGCACGATCCGTACGGTCGAGAAGATGACCGGCGTCCGGATCGACCACCACATGGTCGTCGACTTCAATGGCTTCAAGGACATGGTCGACGCCGTGGACGGTGTCGAGGTCTGCCTCAAGAAGCCGGTCGACGACGCGGACGCCCATCTGAAGCTCCCCGCCGGGCGCCAGAAGCTCGACGGCGAGCAGGCACTGGGGTACGTACGGGCCCGCAAGTCGATCGGCAACGGCAGCGACACCGAACGGATGGACCGCCAGCAGCAGTTCCTGGGCGCGCTGGTGAACAAGGTCCAGAGCGACGGCGTGCTGCTCAATCCGACCCGTCTCTACCCGGTGCTGGACGCGGCCACCAAGGCGCTGACCACCGACCCGGGGCTGGACAGCCTCAAGGACCTGTACGAGCTGGTGCGCGGCATGCGCAACGTCCCGACCGACAAGGTGCAGTTCCTGACCGTGCCCCGGCAGCCGTACGCCGCCAACCGGAACCGGGACGAACTCGTACAGCCTGATGCGAACCGGCTCTTCAAGCGGCTGCGCGACGACGATCCGGTCGCCGTGGTCCCGGCGGACCGGCTCAAGCGTGACGACGAGAAGAACAACGGGAAAAACAATGCCGCGACCGATACCCCGGACGCTTCGGGCCCCAGCCCCACACCCACTTATTCGGGCAACAACGCGGCGGCGGACCTGTGCAAGCAGTAAAGCAATTCCCAAACAGAAGCCGGTGATCGGCGTGTAATGAGCAGTATGACCAGTTGTAAGGACCGTGGAATTTGTCACGCACGTCGCTCGACGTGGAACAGGGCCGATAGTGTGACGCGATCCGGTGCTGCCGGCCACCAGGCCGCGCACTTCTGGAGCGAAAGATCGAGCGCCTGATCGGGGGAGGCGCCTCGCGTGGCACCGACGGAGGACTCAAGCAACCGTGGATGCGCAAAGCCGTGGGCGGGCGGACGGAATCGACCCCGCAGACCAGTGGGTACTCAACCCGCACACCGGCGATTACGAACTGCGACTGAATAATTCCGGAGGGGATTCGGGCGGCCCTTCCCGTACTTCCGGCGCGCGTGTCCCCAAAAGCAGAGGACCGGCCCGGGAGGACGGCGGCGGGCGCAGAGGCGCCTCCCGTGACGGCAGGGGCGAGCGCCGGAATCCGGCCCGCGACGGCCAGGGGTCCGGTTCGAACCGCGAGGTGCCGGGGCAGCGCAGCCGTCGTTCGGCCAACGGCCCGCGCGGCCAGGAGAGTTCCGGTCCGGGCGGCCCGGCGGGCCGCCGCAGCCGCAAGGCCCCCAAGGCCCGCCGCAAGAAGGCGCTGCTGTGGACGGGCGGCACGATGGCCTTCGTTCTGGTCGGCCTGTCGGTGGGTGGGTACGCGCTGTACCAGCATTTCAACGGCAACCTGAACACGGTCGACGTGGGCGGGGCCGGCAACAAGAACGTCTTCGACAACGACGCCCCGATCAACATCCTGATCATCGGTACCGACAAGCGCACCGGCAAGGGCAACGAGGGCTACGGCGACAAGGGCAGCGTGGGCCACGCCGACACCAACATCCTCTTCCACGTCTCCGAGGACCGCACCAACGCGACGGCGCTCAGCATCCCCCGCGACCTGATCACCGACATCCCGGACTGCAAGGTCAAGCAGCCGGACGGCTCGGAGAAAGTCGTCCCGGGTACGCCGAACGTCCGCTTCAACCAGAGCCTCGGCCAGGAGGGCCGTAACCCCGGCTGCACCATGGAGACGGTCAAGGAGATCACCGGCCTGAAGGTCGACCACTTCATGATGGTCGACTTCAACGCGGTGAAGGAGCTGTCCACGGCGGTCGGCGGGGTCGAGATCTGCCTGGCCAAGCCGGTCAATGACCCGGACTCGCACCTGGACCTGCCGGCCGGTGAGCACCGCATCCAGGGCGAGGACGCCCTGGCGTTCGTACGGACCCGGCACAGCTTCGGCAACCATGGCGACCTGGACCGGATCAGGGTCCAGCAGCAGTTCATCGCCTCGATGATCCGGCAGATGCAGTCGGACGACACCCTGACCAGCCCGACCAAGCTGTACAAGCTGGCGGACGCGGCGACTAGGGCACTCACCGTCGACACCGGCATCGGCACGGGGAAGAAGCTGGCATCGCTGGCCCAGGAGCTCAGCAAAGTCAACACGAAGAACATCACCTTCACCACGGTGCCGGTGCTCGACAACCCGGCCGAGAAAACACCGGTCACCGTCGTACTGAACCCGCCCAAGTCCGACCCGCTGTTCGCCATGATGCGCGACGACACCTCGCTGACCGAGGTGAAGTCGAAGAAGAAGGCCGCGAAGAGCAAGCAGGACGCGCTCCTCAAGGGCTCCAAGGCCGCCGCGGGCGACGTCCGCGTCGATGTGTACAACGGCGGCAAGGTCCCGGGAGCCGCGCAGGCGACGGTCGCCTGGCTGCAGAACGACCAGGGCGTACTCAAGTCCACGAACAAGGCGAACGCCCCGGCGAAGGCCGCGAAGACGACGCTGGAGTACGCGCCGAACCAGGCGGACCAGGCCCGCGCGCTGGCCGCCATGATGGGCCTGCCCGGCTCGGCCATGAAGAAGGGCACCACGGACGCCGAAGGGCTCCAGGCGATGGTGCTGACCCTGGGAAACGACTTCAAGGGCGCGGGCACGCCCATCGTCGGACCGGCAAAGGTGCCGGCCGACATTCAGCAAGCAAACGCCGACAAGGCAGAGTGCGCCAAGTGACACCGGGTCACTGCGCGGAACAACGAGTCTGAGCAGCAGGGGGTCCTGGTGGCACGGAGCAGTACGCCTGGGGAGGGGACGCGGCCACGCGTCCGGCACGCCGGCCAACTCGGCTGGGACGACGGGCTGTACGAGGAAGGGTCGGAGAGCAGCACGGACTCCGGCACCGGGGAGCGGGGGGCCGCTTCCGGGGAGAGCGGTCACCGGCGCGGTGGCTCGAAGCGGCGCGGCAAGAAGGGCAAACGCCGGGTGCTGCGCTGGAGCGCGTCGGTTCTCGCGCTGCTCATAATCGGCGGCGCGGGGGCCGGATACCTCTACTACGAGCACCTCAACAGCAATCTCAAGAAGGCCGATCTGACCCTCGGCGACAAGAAGATGGCCGACCACAAGGCCAACGCCGCCGGTCAGACGCCGTTGAACATCCTGCTCATAGGCTCGGACGCGCGGGACTCCAAGGAGAACCAGAAGCTCGGCGGGGCGAAGAACACCTTCGGGTCGCCGCCCCTGGCCGACGTACAGATGCTGCTGCACGTCTCCGCCGACCGCAGCAACATGTCGGTGATCAGCATGCCGCGCGACACGATGCTGAAGATCCCGAAGTGCACCGACCCGAAGACGAAGCACGTCTACCCCGCGACCACCGGTCTGGCGATGACCAACGAGACGCTCGGCCGCGGCGGCCCCGGATGTTCCGTGGCCACCTGGTACGAGCTCACCGGCATCACCATCGACCACTTCATGATGATCGACTTCTCCGGTGTGGTCTCGATGGCCGACGCGATCGGCGGCGTCCCGGTCTGTGTGAAGAGCAATGTCTACTCGCGCAACAGCGAGGGCAAGGGCTCCGGGCTGAAGCTGGAGAAGGGCACCACGAAGATCAAGGGCAAGCAGGCCCTCCAGTGGCTGCGCACCCGCTACGGCTTCGAGGACGGCACCGACCTCGGCCGCACCCACGCCCAGCACATGTACATGAACTCGATGGTCCGTGAGCTGCGCAAGGGCACCAAGCTCACCGACCCGGGCAAGCTGACCGACCTCGCCGAGGCGGCGACCGACGCGCTCACCGTCGACAAGTCCATCGAGACGGTCAAGAAGCTCTACGACCTCGCGGAGGAGCTCAAGAAGGTACCCACCAAGCGCATCACCATGACGACGATGCCGAACGTCTACGGGACGGGCACGCTCAAGGAGCGGGTGCTCCCCAAGCCCGGCGACGCCGACCAGCTCTTCCAGATGGTCCGCGACGACGTCCCGCTCGACGGCAAGGCGTCCAAGCGCAAGGCACCGGCCGCCGCCAAGAAGCCCACGGCATCCCCGGCCGAGATCCCGGTGACCGTCCGCAACGGAACGCGTACCGACACCGATTACCCGGTCAAGGGCCGCGCCTCGACGGTCAAGGAGCTGCTGACCGGCAAGGGCTTCACCCAGGCCTCGATCGACGCGCAGAACACCGAGGCGGAGAAGCGGACCGGGATCCTCTTCCCCACCGTGGACATGGAGGGCAACGCCCAGTCGGTCGCCAAGGCGCTCGGCATCCCGCTGTCGGCGGTGAAGAAGTCGACCGACGTCTCGGGCATCACGCTGACCGTGGGGGCCGACTGGCGCGGGGACGGCGACTACCACGCGTCCTCCGCCGAGGAGAAGACCCCGGACAGCGCGCGGGCGCTCAACGGCGACGACGAGACGGCCTGCATGGACATCCAGCCGGGCTTCAGCTGGTAGCCGGGTACGACGCACCGCGGGGCCCCTCCGGTACATCGGAGGGGCCCCGCGTGGTTTCGGTGCTCAGACGGTCACGGCCGGGCGGCGGCTGGCGATGACCTTCTTCGCGAGCGAGCGCGGGCTGGTCAGGAAGCCGTATCCCCACGACATGTGCATGGTCGCGAGGGCCACCGGGATCTGTGCCCGCGCCTTCAGCGACAGGCCCTTGCCCGCCGGTACGGACCCGGCGACGATCGCCGCGACGTACCCGGCGGGGACGACGAACGCCCACGGGGTGACGGCCGCGCCGACCACGATGCCCGCCGTGATCGCGCAGACGGCGGTGGGCGGGGCCAGGTAGCGCAGGTTGATCGAGCCGGAGTGGTAGCGGGCGACGACGTGCCGCCAGCGGCCGTAGTCCTTGTACTGCTTGGCCAGCGCCCGCACGGAGGGGCGCGGCCGGTACTGCACCTTCAGCTCGGGCGAGAACCAGATCAGGCCGCCGGCCTCGCGGATGCGGAAGTTCAGCTCCCAGTCCTGGGCGCGGATGAACTCCACGTTGTAGCCGTCGGCCTTCTCCAGCGCCTCGCGGCGGAAGACGCCGAGGTAGACGGTCTCCGCAGGGCCCGCCTGGCCGCCGGTGTGGAAGGCCGCGTTGCCGACGCCGATCTTCGACGTCATGGCTGCGGCGACGGCGTCCTCCCAGGCGTTCTCGCCCTCGGCGTGCATGATGCCGCCCACGTTCTGCGCACCGGTCTCCTCCAGGAGGCGGACGGCGGTCGCGATGTAGTTCGGCGAGAGCATGCCGTGGCCGTCGACCCGCACCACTATCGGGTGGCGGGAGGCCTTGATCGCGGCGTTGAGGGCGGCCGGGGTGCGGCCGGTCGGGTTCGGGACGGTGTGAACCCGGGGGTCCTCCCGCACCAGCTCCGCGGCGATCTCGTCCGTACGGTCCGTGGAGGGGCCCAGCGCGATGACCACCTCCATCTCACCTGCGTACTCCTGCTCCAGGATGTGCCGGACGGAGTTCCTGAGGTGACGTTCCTCATTGAGCACCGGCATGATCACGGAGACGGCGGGGTGCTGCGCGGCAGACATGGTGATCCTCGGGTGGTCCTCGGGAGCGCCGGGGGTTCGCACCCCACCAGGCGGCATGATTCGGCCGCCACGTTACCGCGAATGGGGGATACCGGCGCGCCCCGCCGGGTTGCGCACCGGGCCGTAGATCATATGGACCTACTGTGCGAACGGTTCCCCTCGCACCGCGGAGGTCCCCCGTGCCCACACCGCACCACTCCCCCAGTTCGTCGCGCTCCCGCGCGGTTCCGCCGCAGCGCAGGTCCAGAAAACAGGACGAGCGGCCCCGTTGGGGCATGCGGATGGTGACCGGTCTTTCCGTGCTGGTGCTGGGGGCCGGCGGGATCGGTCATGCGGTGGTGACCAATCTGGAGACCGGGATCGACCGGATCGATCCGTTCAAGGACATGAAGAACCGGCCACGCGCGGGCAACGGCATGAATCTGCTGCTCGTGGGCACGGACGGCCGCGACCGGATCACCGCGGAGGAGAAGGAGAAGTACCGGCTGGGCGGTGCGCCCTGCCACTGCACCGACACGGTCATGCTGGTGCATCTGTCGGCGGACAAGAAGCGCGCGAGCATCGTCTCGCTGCCCCGCGACAGCTACGCCGAGATCCCCGAGCACACCGACCGGAACACCGGTGCGCAGCACTCCGCGCACCCCGTGAAGCTGAACGCGGCCTATGCCGAGGGCGGGCCGAGTCTGACCGTGCGGACCGTCGAGCACATGACGGGCATCAAGATCGACCACTATCTGGAGGTCGACTTCACCAGCTTCATGAAGACGGTGGACACCCTGGGCGGGGTGAAGATCTGCACGACCCGGCCGCTGAAGGACTCGTACACGGGTCTCGATCTCGCCGCGGGCACCCATGAGCTGAACGGCGGGCAGGCCCTCCAGTACGTACGCTCCCGGCATATCGACGGGGCCGCCGACCTGGGCCGGATGCAGCGCCAGCAGAAGTTCCTCGCCTCGCTGATCAAGCAGACGACCAGTAGCGGTGTGCTGCTGAACCCGGTGAAGTTCCAGGACGTCGCCTCGACGATGCTCAGCTCGGTCCGGGCCGACAAGGGGTTCGGGACGGAGCAGATGCTGGAGCTCGGCCAGGCGATGCGCGGCTTCTCCCCGGCCTCGTCCGAGTTCGCCTCCGTACCGATGGGGAATGTCTCCTACCCGGTCAAGGGCATCGGCTCGACGGTGAAATGGGACGAGGCGAAGTCGAAGAGGCTCTTCCGGGCGCTGCGCGAGGACAAACCGCTCGCCCCCGCGCGGCCCGAGCAGCCGAAGGCGGTGAAGGTCGACGTCGCCCCCCGGGAGATCCGGGTCCAGGTCTACAACGGGACTGCCAGGGACGGGCTCGGCAAGACGGTCGACGACGCGCTGCGCGCCACCGGCTTCGACACCACCCGCGCCCCGCTCAACGGGGAGCCGCGCGGCCTCAAGCACACCCTGATCACCTATGACCCGCGCTGGGACCAGTCCGCGAAGTCGCTGGCCCTCGCGCTGCCCGGGGCCGAGCTGCGGGCGGTGCAGGGACAGGGTGCCACGCTGCGAGTGACGGCGGGCGCGGACTTCGAGAAGGTGCGGCAGGTACAGACCGACAAAACGAACAACGGCGAGTTCGAAACGGTCACGGGCGACCAGGTGGCCTGCCCCTGACCGCGCCCCCGGGGACAGCGGCCCCGGGCGCTCTCAGTCCTCGATGCCTTCCGCCGCGCGCTTCTCGCGCAGTTCCCTGATCGCGCGGCGGCGGGCGAGGCGGTGGGTGCGCCGGATCTGCGCCTCCTGGTAGCGCCGCTTGTCGCGCCCCGTCTCCGGGATCACCTGCGGTACGGGGCGCGGCTTGCCGTCCGCGTCGACCGCGGCGAACACCAGGTAGGCGCTGCCGACCTGCTGGGCGGGGGTGGATTCGTTCCAGCGCTCGGCCATGACCCGGACGCCGACCTCCATCGAGGAGCGGCCGGTCCAGTTCACCTGGGCACGGACGTGCACGAGGTCACCGACCCGGACCGGCTCCAGGAAGACCATCTCGTCCATCGAGGCCGTCACGGCGGGACCGCCGGAGTGCCGGCCGGCCACGGCGCCCGCCGCGTCGTCGACCAGTTTCATGATCACACCGCCGTGCACCGTACCCAGCAGATTGGTGTCGCTGCCGGTCATGATGTGGCTGAGGGTGGTCCGGGAAGCGGCGGTCGGCTTGCCCGGAATGTCGCCCTCCGGGCGCGGGGCCTGATCTGTCATACCGTCCACCTTATGCGGGGGCTTCCTCCCGGCCGCAATGCATCAGCTTCGCAACAGCCCTGATGCGATTTCCCGCACCCCCTGTAATAGCGGTACTCCTGGCCTGCACACTGGTTCGCATGAACGATTGGCCCGAGGGATGGTCCGACGACAACCGCCGCGGCAACCGCTACGGGCAGGGCAGCGCCGGTGAGCAACCGGAGAGCGCCCGCTCGATGCCGCACGTCCAGCGGCACCCCGCCCCGCAGCGGCAGCGCCCCGCGCCGCCGAGGCAGCGGCCGATCCCCCAGCAGCCGGGCGGCTACGACAACGCCGGCCCGCAGTACGACAGCGGGTACAACACGGGCCAGGTCTACGGCGGCGGCAATGCCGGCGGCCAGGGCAACGGCCACGGCGGCGGCCAGGGCGGTGGCGGCTACGCCCAGGGACGCCCGGCGCCCGACTGGCGCCGCCGGATCAAGATAGGCGCGCTGTCCCTGGTGGTCGTGGTCCTCGGGGTCTCCATAGGCACGTACTTCTGGGCCGACTCCAAGCTCAAGCGCGAGGTGGACCTCTCCAAGGTCATCGAGCGGCCGGAGGGCGGCGACGGCACCAACTACCTGATCGTCGGTTCCGACAGCCGTGAGGGCATGACGGCCGAGGACAAGAAGAAGCTCCACACGGGCTCCGCCGAGGGCAAGCGGACCGACTCGATGATGATCCTGCACGACGGATCCAACGGGCCGACACTGATCTCCCTGCCCCGTGACTCCGATGTCGAGATCCCCTCGTTCAAGGGCTCCGACTCCGGCAAGCTCTATCCGGGCCGCGGCCGCTTCACCAAGCTGAACGCCGCATACGCCATGGACGGCCCCGAACTCCTCGTCCGCACCGTCGAGTTCAACACCGGGCTGCGGATCGACCACTACTGCGAGATCGGCTTCGGCGGCTTCGCCAAGATCGTGGACGCGATCGGCGGCGTGGAGCTGGACATCCCCAAGGCCTTCAAGGACAAGAAGTCCGGCGCCGACTTCAAGGCGGGCAAGCAGACGCTGAACGGCGAGCAGTCGCTGGCCTTCGTCCGCACCAGGTACGCCTTCGCCGAGGCGGACCTGGCCCGTACGAAGAACCAGCAGAAGTTCCTCGCGGCGCTGGCGAGCCAGACGGCGACGCCGTCCACGATCCTCAACCCGTTCAAGCTGTACCCGACGATGGGGGCCGGCCTGGACACCCTGGTCGTGGACAAGGACATGTCGCTCTGGTCCCTGAGCCAGATGTTCTTCGCCATGAAGGACGTCACGGGCGGCGACGGCAAGTCGATGAACATGCCGATGTCGGGCTTCAGGAACGGCAACGTGGTCTGGGACAAGGCCAAGGTGAAGCAGCTGGTGGAGCAGCTCAAGAACGACGAGAAGGTCACCGTCACCGAGAACTGACGACGACCGGCGGCAGGGCCCGGACGGTTCGCCGTCCGGGCCTTTGTGGTTCCGCCCGTGCCGGGTTCCGGCCCACCGCTATTCGCTGTAGTCGATGTTGCCCCACTCGTCCATCGAGGGATGGATCTTCGTGGGTTCCTGGTCGTCGACGTCCGAGCGCCGTGGCCCCTCCGGACTGGCGGGACCGATGCGCATCATCCGTTCGATCCGGGCGATCTCGAAGCGACGCCCCCGTACCTTCAGCTCGTTGGGCCGCACTCGCCGGGTGAACGCATCCACCGCCCGCGCGTACACGGCGGCCTCCTGCTCGTCGACCTCCCCGGTCAGCGGCAGCATCGTCTTCAGATAGTGGACCAGTGAGCGCCGCGCGTCCTGCGGAGTGGGGTGCTGACTGGACGCCATCGACCAGGACTTCTCCTTGCGCTCCATCACCCGGAAGACGACCGGCAGCAGCACCCGGCCCGGATGGGTCCGCAACGCCAGTTGCGAATCCGCCAGTACATCGGGCGGGAAGCGCTCCGAGGTGTACGAGAGCGGCACCAGGCCCATCCGGTCCAGGCCCTCCGTCAGCCCTACCGCCGCCGCGTGGTCGATGACGAAGCCCTTGGTGGTCGAGGGCGTGCGCGGCTGGGTGTCCCAGCCCTCCGAGTCGACGTCCGTGGGCCTGGGCGGCTCCAGGCGCCCTTCGCCGGTCCGGGCGAACTCGTCGGCGCGCACGACGCGGTAGCGCGTATCGCCGACGGTCAGTTCATTCAGCGGCTCGGTCTCCAGCCGGGCCACCGCGTCCAGCAGGATGCGCCGCTCGCGGGGGTCGTTCGTCTCGTCCTTGGCCTTGAACCAGAGATGGGAGTTCAGCTCGTCGCGGGCATCCTGCGGATAGCCGGTCTCCATGTCGGTCAGCAGCCGCCACCGCGGCCGCTCGCCGCGGCGCTGCTCGGCGATGCCGAAGAGCGGCCCCCGGACCACGATCTTCCCGTACGTCCGGGACGAGGCGAACGCGTCCGCCTCGGTGACCAGGGCCACCGGGTCGTCCCGGCGCTGCACATTGATGACGAGGTGATCCGGCGGTGCCTGATGGTGATCGCTCATGCACCCAGTGTGCCGAGACCGCGGACGGAAGGTGCGGGGAATACGGGAAGGAGGGCGCGGAACCTTGTCAGTGGCGCCGCCTACAGTCGCACGCATGACCCAGGAGCCACAGCCCCCGAACCTCATGCTCGACCTCGACGCACTCGCCGCGGCCGTCGGCGAGCAGCCCGACGGACAGGCGGCATGGCGTTTCATCCGCGCCTTCGCCCGCGACTGGAGCCAAAGCCCCCTCTCCGGGAACGACGGCTACGCCCCCGCCGAACTCGACGCGGCACAGGCCCGGCTCGGCCTGCCCCTGCCCGCGGCGCTGCGCGAGGCCTACCAACTGCTCGGGCGGCGCAAGGACCTGACCGACAATCAAGACTCACTGCTCGCCCCGCAGGACCTCTACGTGGACGAGGACCGCGGCGTGCTGGTCTTCCGCGTCGAGAACCAGTCCTGCGCCTACTGGGGCATACGCGTCACGGACCTCGACCAGGACGACCCGCCCGTCGTGGTCCGCGCCGACCTCGTCCGGCCCACCGCCGACGACTGGGCCGCGTGGCTGGGCCGGGTCAGCGTCGCGTTCGTCGAGATCGCCCTTTCCGAGGCTCTGTGCGCCGATGACGACCTGATGGGATGGGTGACCCCCGCCGACGACACCGGCCTGCCCGAGGACATCGCCGCCACCTTCCAGCGCCTGCCGTTCCCGGAATACCCGATCAGCCAGCAGCCGGGCTCACGCTGGTACGCGCACGACGAGATCATCCTCCGCGACGATCGCGGGACCGCGTTGTTCCGCGCCCGCACGGAGGCGGCCTTCGACCGCTTCGACGGGGAGGACGAGGAGGGCGAGGAGGACTGACGGGAGTCGCCCCGTCAGGGCCGGCGGCCGAGCGGGATCAGTGCTCGGCCGCGTAGGAGACGAAGCCGGTCCAGGCGTTGGGGCCGAAGGCGAGGCGTGGGCCCTGGGCGTTCTTGGAGTCCCGGACGTGAACCGTGCCGGGGGCGGCGGCGACCTCGACGCAGTCATTGCCGTCGCTGCTGTCACTGAAGCTGCTCTTGAACCACTCCAAGCCGGAGGCGTCCCCTGCAGAGCTCTTGCGGATCATGTCTCTCCCAGCACTTGCTCGATGAAGGCCAGCGACTCTCTTGGCGAGAGAGCCCGAGCCCGGATGATGCCATACCGCAGTTCGAGGATCCGGAGTTGCTTCGGATCGGAGACGGGGCGACCGGCGAACTCGTTGTCGGTGCGCCCCACGGCCGAGCCGTCAGCGAACTTCAACACCTGAATCCGTCCGCCTGTTCCAGGGTGATCCCCGCATCGTGTCGGCATCACCTGGATCTCTACGTTTCGCAACTGCCCCAATTCCAGCAGGTGTTCGAGCTGTTCGCGCATCACCATTGTCCCTCCGATCGGGCGGCGCAGCGTCACCTCTTCCTGGACAAAGCTGAGTTCCGGGGCGGGCTCCCGCGCGAAGACGGAGTGCCGGGCCATGCGCGCATCGACCATCCGCTGAAGCTCTTCCTGCGAGTAAGCAGGCCGACGCGTAGCGAGTAGCGCGCCCATGTACGCCTCGGTCTGCAACAGGCCGTGGATGTTGTGATTGCCATATGCCGACAGTTCGACGGCTCGCCCCTCCAGCTTCGCCAGGTCCCGGATCTTCTTCGGGTACCGGACCTCCGCCACGTCCTGCTTCATCGCCGCGATCTTCCCGCCCGCCCCCAGCACTTCGTCCGCTCTGTCCAGGAGCTCCGGGCGGGGGATGCGGCGGCCGCCCTCCACCTTGTAGATCTGGTCCTCCCCGTACCCGATCGTGGCCCCGAACTCGCCGGCCCGCAGCCCCGCCGCCTCCCGCCACGCCTTGATCTGGCGGCCCACCGCCGCGACCACGGCCGCCCCCGACTCGTCATCGGGATCGACGTCCCAGCCCGGCTCGTCCGCCCCGGCGTCGCCGCGTTCCGTACCGGTCTCATCCACGCTCATCCGTGCCTCACTTCCGATGCGTTTTGCCGTTCTTGGCTCAACCCCTGGTCTCCCCGACACGTCACCCCGGACAGCCGGGACAGCACTGGACAAGCACGGGACAATCGCCGTGCGTAAGGGGCTCGTTGCTGTTCGCGGTACGGACGCGCGGCCACGCTGAGTGACGTGACCCAAGAAATCACCCGAACCGAACATTCCGCTCCCGTCCGGCAGTTCACCGTGCTGCTCTCCCACCCGCCGAGGCGCCAGGCTCGCCCGTCTCCTGGCCACGGCACAGCTGGGCGAATGGGGAATCGCCTGCGAACCCGCCGCGCACATCGTCGCCGAGCTGGCCGCCAACGCCGCCGTCCACGGCCGCGTATCGGGACGGAGCTTCCAACTCGGCCTCACCGCCCACCGCGACGAGGTCCTGCGGATCGAGGTGACCGGCACCCGGGACGAGCAACTACCCGTCGCGTCCACCCCCGACCAGCACGCGGAGAGCGGACGCGGCCTGCTGATCGTCGAGGCACTCGCCGACCGCTGGGGCACCGTCGTCGGCCCCGTCCCGCGCAAGACCGTCTGGGCCGAACTCGACCTCGTACCGCGACCGCTCCACCGGGTCGCGGAAACCCACGACCCGGTGAGCCACGTCCCCGCGTTCCACGACGCATAAAGCTTTGAAGAACTTGGGGAAATTACCCTCCCCACCCAAACCCGACCCCGCCCCGCTCCCGTCACTCACTCGGGTGACATGGGGCAACTGGGCTGGATTTCATACGGGTTGCCTGGCATATGCTCGCCGCGACAAATCCAGACATGCGACGGCCCCCGACCGAGATTCACAGTCTCAACCGGGGGCCTGACCACCGAGGAAGAAGACGCTTCCCGATGGATACCCCGCAGATTATCGCGCCCCCGTGCGCCCCGTCCCCCGTACCCGGAGACGCCACACCGTCATCCGGTGTCATCCACATCAACTTCAGGCATGCCGCAGGCTTCACCGTCATCGGCAACCACCTCGCCCAGCACCGCGGACTCTCCCTCTCCGCGATCGGGCTCGCCGCCCACATCCAGTCGCTCCCCGCCGGAGCCAGGATCGGCATCAAGCGCCTTGCCGAACGCTTCCCCGAGAGCGAAACCCGCATCGCCGCCGCCCTGCGTGAACTCGAAGCCCACGGCTACCTCCACCGCAGCCGCGTACGCCTCGCCGACGGCCGCATCGCCACCCGCACCGTCTCGTACAACCAGCCCGGCGCGGTCACCCACCCCGTCGCGGCTTCCCGGCCCAGGACGGCCCCCAGCAAGCCAACCCCACCGCCGCCGCCACGCGTAACCACTCCCGAACCGCGCCCCGCTCCGGCCCCCGCACCCGCGCCGCAGCCCGCCCTCGTACCGGCCCCCACCGCGCGCACGACGCCGCCTCCGCCGCTCCCCCAGCCGCAGCAGCTCACGCCGGAACTCCAGCGCGTGGCCACCGCACTCCTCGCCGACCTGCGCCGCCACGCGCCTCAACTCGTCCTCTCCGAGGGCGGCATCCACGCCCTCGCCCCCGGCGTCGCCACCTGGCTCGACCGCGACGCCCACCCCGACACCGTCCGCCACGCCCTCACCACCGACCTCCCGACCCCCCTGAAACACCCCGCCAAACTCCTGCGCCACCGGATCACGACACTCCTGCCACCACCGCTACCAGGAGCCCAGGACGTCGTCGTAATCGCACGCCCCGGCGTCGTCGTCATCCCGCTCCAGAACTGCGACCGCTACGACCGCGCCTTCCGCTCCCGCCACCCAGGCCACTGCCGCGACTGCCGGACAGACCTCCACACAGCCGCCTGACCGGAACATCACCCACAACCCGAACGGATCTGCATGGTCAGCTCGCCCCACGAGGCAATGCACCGCATCTTCCAGGAGTACCCCGGCCTCTTCTCCCGCGTCTCCGAGGTGCTCGGAGTCGACATCCCACCACCCACCTCGGCCACCGCGCTGCCCACGGACCTCACCGAAGCCCGTCCCGTCGAACGCCGGGTGGACACCCTCCTGCGCATCGAAACGGAGCACGACGGGCCCTTCATCCTCGCCATCGAAGCCCAGGGCAAGAAAGACCCGCGCAAGACCGTCAGCTGGCCGTACTACGTCAGCTATCTCCACAACAGATATGGGCTGCCCATCCTGCTGCTGGTCGTCTGCCAGGACCACGCCACCGCCGAATGGGCCGCACGCCCCATCTCCATCGGCATCCGTCAATGGCGGACACTCGCCCTGAACCCCCTCGTCGCGGGTCCGCACAACATGCCGGTCATCACCGATGTGGCCGAAGCCCGCAAAGACCTCGCGCTCGCCACCCTGGCCGCCATCACACACGCCGACAATCCGGACGTCGGTGCCATACTGAAAACGCTGTCCGCCGCGCTGCGGGACACACCGGAAGCAATCGCCGACCCCATCGTCGAACTCACCGCACAGGGCCTGGGCAACCGCCCGGCCGCACAACAGTGGAGGAACCTGGTGGCCGTGGACACGTCTTTCTACAAGTCCTTCATGTCGGAAGAAATCCGGGACGAAGGCCGGGCGCAAGGCCGCACGCAAGGCCGCGCCGAGGACATCCTGCTGGTTCTCGAAGCACGTGGCATCGCCCTTGCCGACGAGACCCGCGAGAAGATCACCAGCTGCGACGACCCCCAGCTCCTGCGCCAGTGGCTGAACCGCGCCGCCACCGCCGCCACCATCGAGGAAGTCTTCACCGGGGAGTGATCCAGCCCCGGTCTCCTCGCCACATACACACGTCCGGCCCCCGATACGCGCATCGGGGGCCGGACCTGTGAAGCGATGACCGCTACGGCAGGTTCCGTGCCATGACGATCCGCTGCACCTGATTCGTGCCTTCATAAATCTGGGTGATCTTCGCGTCACGCATCATCCGCTCCACCGGGTAGTCCCGCGTGTAGCCGTAGCCGCCGAGCAGTTGGACCGCGTCCGTGGTGATCTCCATCGCGACGTCGGAGGCGAAGCACTTGGCCGCGGCGCCGAAGAAGGTGAGGTCACCGTCGAGGCGCTCGGACTTGGCGGCGGCCGAGTAGGTGAGCTGGCGGGCCGCCTCCAGCTTCATGGCCATGTCGGCGAGCATGAACTGGATGCCCTGGAAGTCGGCGATCGGCTTGCCGAACTGCTTGCGCTCCTGGACGTAGCCCTTGGCGTAGTCGAGGGCGCCCTGGGCGATACCGAGGGCCTGGGCCGCGATGGTGATCCGGGTGTGGTCCAGGGTCTTCATCGCGGTGGCGAAGCCGGTGCCCTCCTCGCCGATCATCCGGTCGGCGGGGATGCGGACGTTGTCGAAGTAGACCTCGCGGGTCGGGGAGCCCTTGATGCCGAGCTTCTTCTCCGGGGCGCCGAAGGAGACGCCCTCGTCCGACTTCTCGACGACGAAGGCCGAGATGCCCTTGGAGCGCTTGGTCGGGTCGGTGACGGCCATGACCGTGTAGTACTCGGAGACGCCCGCGTTGGTGATCCAGCGCTTCACGCCGTTGAGGACCCAGAAGTCGCCGTCGCGGACGGCCTTGGTCTTCATGCCGGCCGCGTCCGAGCCCGCGTCGGGCTCGGAGAGGCAGTACGAGAACATGCCGTCGCCCTTGGCGAGCGGGCCCAGGTACTTCTTCTTCAGGTCCTCGGAGCCGGAGAGGATCACCGGGAGGGAGCCGAGCTTGTTCACGGCCGGGATGAGGGAGGAGGAGGCGCAGACGCGGGCCACCTCTTCGATCACGATGACCGTGGCGAGGGCGTCGGCGCCCGCGCCGCCGTACTCCTCGGGTACGTGCACCGCGTGCAGGTCCGCCGCGGTCAGGGCGTCCAGCGCCTCCTGCGGGAAGCGCGCCTCCTCGTCGACCGCCGCCGCGTGCGGGGCGATCTTCGCCTCGGCGAGCGCACGCACCGTCTCCCGGAGCATCTCGTGCTCCTCGGCCGGACGGTACAGGTCGAAATCGGTCGAACCCGCCAAGACGCTCACTCCCCAAGACGCTAACTACCGTTAAGTAACCCAATTTTAGAGCGCGGCTCCCGAGATGGCCTACGCAATGCCCGCGTGAGCTTCACGACAGGGGTGGGCGAAAGGGAGGAAAGGGATCGGGAAGGGGTCGGGGAAGGGGTGGGCAAGCTGTGCGGACGGGCGGAAAACCTGGTCTTCGGGGGCACGACTATGCTCGTTCACCGCACGTCTGTCCGCATCTCACAGGAGCACTTCATGGCCCTCAGGATCACTGTGATCGGCACCGGCTACCTCGGCGCCACCCACGCCGCGGCCATGGCGGAACTGGGCTTCGAGGTGCTCGGCCTCGATGTCGTGCCCGAGAAGATCGAGATGCTCGGTGCCGGCAAGGTCCCGATGTACGAGCCGGGGCTGGAGGAGCTGCTGGGCAAGCACGTCGAGGGCATCGCGGGGTCCACCGGACGGCTGCGGTTCACCACCTCCTGGGAGGAGGTGGCCGCCTTCGGCGATGTGCACTTCGTCTGTGTGAACACTCCGCAGAAGCACGGCGAGTACGCCTGCGACATGAGCTACGTGGACAGCGCGTTCGAGTCGCTGGCACCGCATCTGACCCGTCCCGCGCTGGTCGTCGGGAAGTCGACCGTCCCGGTGGGCTCGGCGGCCCGGCTCGCGGCGCGGCTGGCGGAGCTGGCGCCGGTGGGTGCCGATGCGGAACTGGCCTGGAACCCGGAGTTCCTGCGCGAGGGCTTCGCCGTGAACGACACCCTGCGCCCGGACCGGATCGTCGTCGGTGTGGCGAGCGAGCGGGCCGAGAAGCTGCTGCGCGAGGTGTACGCGGTGCCGGTCGCCGAGGGGTCGCCGTTCGTGGTGACGGACTTCCCGACCGCCGAGCTGGTGAAGACCGCGGCCAATTCGTTCCTGGCCACGAAGATCTCGTTCATCAACGCCATGGCGGAGGTCTGCGAGGCCGCCGACGGCGATGTGAAGAAGCTGGCCGAGGCGATCGGGCACGACGAGCGGATCGGCTCGAAGTTCCTGCGGGCCGGGATCGGCTTCGGCGGCGGCTGTCTGCCGAAGGACATCCGGGCCTTCATGGCACGCGCCGGTGAGCTGGGCGCGGACCAGGCGCTGACCTTCCTCCGCGAGGTCGACTCGATCAACATGCGGCGCCGCGGCCACATGGTGGAGCTGGCCCGGGAGGCCGTGGGCGGCGATTCCTTCCTCGGCAAGCGGGTGGCGGTGCTGGGCGCGACGTTCAAGCCGGACTCGGACGACGTACGGGACTCGCCGGCGCTGAACGTGGCCGGGCAGATCCACCTCCAGGGCGGCCAGGTCACGGTCTTCGACCCGAAGGGCATGGACAACGCCCGGAAGCTCTTCCCGACCCTCGGTTACGCGGACACGGCACTGGACGCGGTGCGCGGCGCCGATGTGGTGCTGCATCTGACGGAGTGGCGCGAATTCCGCGAGCTGGACCCGGCAGCGCTCGGCGAGGTCGTGTCCCGCCGGACCATCCTGGACGGCCGCAACGCGCTCGACAGCGAGCTGTGGCGTGGGGCCGGCTGGACGTACCGGGCGATGGGACGCCCGACGGCCTGAGCCGTAGCCCCTCAGCCGCGCTTCGCGCGGTAGGTACGCATCTTGGCGCGGGCGCCGCACACCGACATGGAGCACCAGCGGCGGCGTCCCGCCGGGCTGCGGTCGTAGTAGGCCCAGCGGCAGTCCTCCGCCTCGCAGGCCTTGAGCCGGGCCCAGGTGCCCTCGGCCGCCGCGGTGGCGATGGCCGACGCGACGCGTGCGGTCAGCCCGGCCGGTTCGGTGGCGGGGCGCAGCGCGGCGGCGCCCGCCGCGTCCACGGTGACGCGCAGGGGCGCCTCGGCGAGCAGCCGGTCGAGCGGGGACTCGGCATCGTCCGGCGGGCGGTGGCCGGCGTGGGCGAGGCAGGCGGTGCGGAGCGCCTCGCGCAGGACGCGGGCGTCCGGGACCTCCGGTTCGGTGAGACCGAAGGTGGCGCGCCCGTCCGCCGTTTCGAGCATGTCCGCGCCCGTCTCGATGTCCAGTGTGTTGACCAGGGCCTCGATCAGCGCGAGTGCGCCGGGCGCGGATTCCTTCTCACTCATGGTTGCGACGTTACCTCCTTTGCGGCAGTATGCAGTAACGGTTACCAGTTGAGGCCACATAAGGGTAACCGGCAGGATTCATCCGTCGGAGGAGGAATTGTCATGGCTGTCGCCACCCTGGGTGCCGTCGTTCTGGACTGCCCCGACCCGGCCGCGCTCGCCGGTTTCTACGCGGGGCTGCTCGGCGGGGAGATCGTGCACGACGGCGAGGGCTGGGTGGAGCTGACCGGGGCCGGGGGCACGCTCCTCGCGTTCCAGGCCGCGCCCGGTCACGTACCGCCGCGGTGGCCGAGCCCGGACGCACCGCAGCAGGTCCATCTGGACCTGACCGTGGCGGATCTGGACGCGGCGGAGAAGGAGGCGCTCGCGCTGGGCGCCACCGTGCTGGACGCCGAGAACCGGGAGCGGAGTTTCCGGGTGTACGCGGATCCCGCCGGGCACCCGTTCTGCCTCTGCGCGGGATAGCGGACGACGCGTGGGGCGCCCCGGAGGGCGCCCCACGCGTCGTGCCTCAGACGGTCGCGCCGTCCAACTGTTCGATCGTGGCGTGCGACGGGCCGCGGCGGGTGCGCAGCTCGCGCGCGACGTCCTCGGCGTCACGCAGCACCCGTACGGCGTTCTGCCAGGTGAGCTTGGCGAGGTCGGCGGTGGACCAGCCGCGGCCGAGCAGCTCCGCGATCAGGTTCGGGTAGCCGGCGACGTCCTGGAGGCCCTCCGGGAGGAAGGCCGTGCCGTCGTAGTCGCCGCCGATGCCGATGTGGTCGATGCCGGCGACCTCGCGCATGTGGTCGAGGTGGTCGGCGATGGTCGCCACGGTGGCCATCGGGCGCGGGTTGGCCGCTTCGAAGGCGGCGTGGATCTCCATGGCCTGCGCGGTGGTGTCGAGGTGGTGCAGGCCGTGCGCGCGCATGTTCTCGTCCGCGGCCAGGGTCCAGGCGACGGCCTCCGGCAGGACGAACTTCGGCACGAAGGTCGCCATGGCGATGCCGCCGTTGGCCGGGAGCCGGCCGAGGACGTCGTCGGGGATGTTGCGCGGGTGGTCGCAGATCGCGCGCGACGAGGAGTGCGAGAAGACCACCGGCGCCGTGGAGGTGTCGAGCGCGTCGCGCATCGTGGTGGCCGCCACGTGGGAGAGGTCGACCAGCATGCCGGTGCGGTTCATCTCCCGTACGACCTCGTGGCCGAACGGCGAGAGGCCGCCGACGCCGGGCTCGTCGGTCGCCGAGTCCGCCCAGGCGATGTTGTCGTTGTGCGTGAGCGTCATGTAGCGGACGCCCAGGGTGTGCAGGGCGCGCAGGGTGCCCAGCGAGTTGTTGATGGAGTGGCCGCCCTCGGCGCCCATCAGGGAGGCGATGCGGCCCTCGGCGCGGGCCACCTCCATGTCGTCGGCGGTCAGTGCGCGCCGCAGGTCGGCGGGGTAGCGGCCGATCAGCTCGGCGACCACGTCGATCTGTTCCAGGGTGGCGCTGACGGCTTCGTCGCCCGCCATGTCGGTCCGTACGTAGACGGACCAGAACTGGGCGCCGACGCCGCCCGCGCGCAGCCGCGGGATGTCGGTGTGCAGATGGCCGGACTGGTCGGTGGCGATGTCGCGGGCGTCGAGGTCGTAGCCGACCTGTTCGCGCAGCGCCCACGGCAGGTCGTTGTGTCCGTCGACGACGGGGTACTCGGCGAGGAGTTCCCTCGCCCGCTCCAGCTGCCGCACGGCCGCCTACTTCCCGAAGCCGAAGGAGTCGGCGCCCTGGACCTTGCTGCGGAGCCGCTTGCCCTTCTCCGTCGCCTGGTCGTTCAGCTCCTGCTGGAACTCCCGCATCCGGGCCAGCAGCTCGCCGTCGTGGGCGGCGAGGATGCGGGCGGCGAGCAGGCCCGCGTTGCGCGCGCCGCCGACCGAGACGGTCGCGACCGGCACACCGGCGGGCATCTGCACGATGGAGAGCAGGCTGTCCATGCCGTCCAGGTACTTCAGCGGGACCGGCACGCCGATGACGGGCAACGGGGTGACGGAGGCGAGCATGCCGGGCAGATGGGCGGCGCCGCCCGCACCCGCGATGATCGCCTTGAGGCCGCGGTCCGCCGCCTGCTCGCCGTACGCGATCATCTCGCGCGGCATGCGGTGAGCGGAGACGACGTCGATCTCGTACGGGATCTCGAACTCGTCGAGGGCCTTGGCCGCCGCTTCCATGACGGGCCAGTCGGAGTCCGAGCCCATGACGATGCCGACGAGCGGTGCGGCGGTGGCGGGGGAGGTCATTCGGTGATCGTTCCTCGCAGGTAGTCGGCCGCGTGCCGGGCGCGCTCCCGCACGTCCGCCAGGTCGTCGCCGTAGGTGTTGACGTGTCCGACCTTGCGGCCGGGCTTCACGTCCTTGCCGTACATGTGGATCTTGAGCTGCGGGTCACGGGCCATGCAGTGCAGATACGCCTGGTACATGTCCGGGAAGTCGCCGCCGAGGACGTTGGACATGACCGTCCAGGTGGCGCGCGGGCGCGGGTCGCCGAGCGGCAGGTCGAGCACGGCGCGGACGTGGTTGGCGAACTGCGAGGTGATCGCGCCGTCCTGCGTCCAGTGGCCGGAGTTGTGCGGGCGCATGGCCAGCTCGTTGACCAGGATGCGCCCGTCACGGGTCTCGAAGAGTTCGACCGCGAGGTGGCCGACGACACCGAGCTCGGAGGCGATCTTGAGCGCGAGCTGCTGGGCCTCGCCGGCGAGCCGCTCGTCCAGCTCGGGGGCCGGGGCGATCACCGTGTCGCAGACCCCGTCGACCTGGATCGACTCGACGACCGGGTACGCGACGGCCTGGCCGTGCGGCGAGCGGACGATGTTGGCCGCCAGCTCCCGTACGAAGTCGACCTTCTCCTCGGCCAGGACCGCGACGCCGGCCCGGAAGGGCTCGGCCGCGTCCGCCTCGGAGCGGACCACCCAGACGCCCTTGCCGTCGTAGCCGCCGCGGACCGTCTTGAGGATGACGGGGAAGCCCCCGGCCTCCTCGGCGAAGGCGGCGGCATCGGCCGGGTCCTTCACGATGCGGTGGCGGGGGCAGGGCGCGCCGATCTCGGTGAGCTTCGCGCGCATCACCCCCTTGTCCTGGGCGTGCACCAGCGCGTCGGGTCCCGGGCGCACGGGGATGCCGTCCGCCTCCAGGGCCCGCAGGTGCTCGGTCGGTACGTGCTCGTGATCGAAGGTGATCACGTCACAGCCGCGCGCGAAGGCACGCAGCGTGTCCAGGTCGCGATAGTCGCCGACGACGACTTCGCTCACCACCTGGGCCGCCGAGTCCTGAGGGGTGTCGCTGAGGAGCTTGAACTTGATGCCGAGGGGGATGCCCGCCTCGTGGGTCATACGGGCGAGCTGACCGCCGCCGACCATGCCGACTACCGGGAACGTCACTCCTCCAGGGTATCCGCCGCCCCGGGGAGCTCCCGACGACGCCCTCCGGCCGCCCGGCCGGAGGGCCGTGTCACAGCATCGCCACACGGCTCCCGGCATCCACGGGCGACGCGGGGACGGGCTGGTTAGCATGACCGGGTTGACGTAACCGACAGACGGGCTGAGCGATCACCATGAGCGAACGGGGCGCATTGCGGGCGCGGCTGGAGCTGCTGGCCCGGGAAGTCGCCAAGTTCGGCGTGGTCGGCGCGGTCGGCCTGGTGGTCAACATGGCGGTGTCCAACCTGCTCTGGCGCTACACAAACATCCCGACGGTACGGGCCGGACTGCTGGCCACCGTCGTCGCCGTCCTCGGCAACTACATCGGCTTCCGCTACTGGACGTACCGGGACCGCGACAAGAGCGGACGGACCCGCGAGCTGACGTTGTTCCTGCTGTTCAGCGCGGTGGGCGCGGTCATCGAGACCGGTGTGCTGTACACGGCGACGTACGGCTTCGGATGGAACAGCCCGCTCCAGAGCAATGTCTTCAAGATCCTCGGGATCGGCATCGCGACGCTGTTCCGCTTCTGGTCCTACCGGACGTGGGTGTTCAAGGCGCTGCCCGCCGAGAAGGCCGCGATGCCCGCCGAGAAGGCCGTGCCCAGTGGCCCCGAGGGGTTCCTGAAGCAGGGGCGGACGGAGCAGGTGTCGCGGGTCGAGGCGGATCCGGTACGGCGATGACGGTCGGTGACGGACCGCGCCCGCCGCTCACCGCACCGGGCGTTCCGGTTCCTGCCGCTTCAGGGCCACTCGGCTGAGGAACAGGGCGAAGACCGCGGGCTGCTGCTGGAGCAGTTCGAGGCGGCCGCCGTCCGCCTCCGCGAGGTCCCTGGCCACCGCGAGGCCGATGCCCGTGGAGTTGCGGCCGCTGATCGTCCGCTCGAAGATCCGGGCGCCCAGGTCGGGGGGAACCCCCGGGCCCTCGTCCGTGACCTCGATGACCGCCTGGTTTCCGGTGACCCGGGTGCGCAGCGCGACCGTACCGCCGCCGTGCATCAGTGAGTTCTCGATCAGCGCGGCCAGCACCTGGGCGACCGCGCCCGGCGTGCCGACGGCCCGCAGTCCCTGCTTCCCGGAGCGGACGATGGCGCGGCCCGCGCTCCGGTAGGCGGGACGCCACTCCTCGATCTGCTGCTTGACGACCTCGTCGAGATCGAAGACGACGGCGGAGCCGGTACGCGGATCGCGGGCGTTGGTCAGCAGCCGCTCCACCACGTCGGTGAGCCGCTCGACCTGGGTGAGGGCGATGTTCGCCTCCTCCTTCACCGTGTCCGGGTCGTCGGTGACCGAGATCTCCTCGATCCGCATGGAGAGCGCGGTGAGCGGCGTACGGAGCTGGTGCGAGGCATCGGCGGCCAGCCGGCGTTCCGCGGTCAGCATTCGGGCGATCCGTTCCGCGGAGGCGTCCAGGACGTCGGCGACCCGGTCCAGCTCCGGCACCCCGTACCGCTTGTGGCGCGGTCGCGGATCGCCGGAGCCCAGGCGTTCGGCGGTCTCGGCCAGGTCGGTCAGCGGTGAGGTCAGCTTGTTGGCCTGGCGTACGGCCAGGAGCACGGCGGAGACGATGGCCAGCAGCGCCACCGCGCCGATGATCATCAGGGTGCGGCCGACCTCACGGGTGACCGCGGAGCTGGATTCCTCGACGGTGACCCGCTCGCCCCGCTCCCCCTCGGCCGTGCTTCTGATCACGCTGCCGGTGGGGCGCTTGCCGATTTCGAGGGGCGCACGGCCAGGGATCTCGACCAGCGCGTAGCGCTTGCTGGCGATCTGCTGGGAGAGCAGCACGGAGGTGATCCGCTCGTCCTCCAGCAGCCGGCTCTCGACGACGTTGATCAGCCGCAGCGCCTCGGAGTCGACGCTCTCCTGGGCACTGTTGCTGATGGTGCGGGTCTCGACGATGACGAGGGAGACGCCGAAGACGGCGATCACCACGAGCACCACGGCGAGCGTGGAGTTGATCAGTCTGCGGCGCATGAGTGCTTCCGCACGTCAGCTCTTCTCGAAGCGGAAGCCGACGCCCCGTACGGTCGCGATGTAGCGGGGGTTGGCGGCGTCGTCGCCTAGCTTCTTGCGGAGCCAGGAGATGTGCATGTCGAGGGTCTTCGTCGACGACCACCAGGTGGTGTCCCAGACCTCGCGCATCAGCTGGTCCCGGGTGACGACCCGGCCGGCGTCGCGGACCAGGACCCGCAGCAGGTCGAACTCCTTGGCCGTGAGCTGGAGTTCCTCCTCGCCCATCCAGGCGCGGTGCGATTCCACGTCGATCCGGACGCCGTGCGTCGCGGGCTGCGGCGCGGGCTCGGTGGCGCCGCGGCGTAGCAGGGCCCGGACCCGGGCGAGCAGTTCGGCGAGGCGGAAGGGCTTGGTGACGTAGTCGTCGGCGCCCGCGTCGAGGCCGACGACGGTGTCCACCTCGTCCGCGCGGGCGGTCAGCACCAGGATCGGCACGGTGTGACCCTCGGCACGGAGCCTGCGGGCCACTTCGAGGCCGTCCATCCCGGGCAGTCCCAGGTCGAGCACGACCAGGTCGATTCCGCCCTGGAGGCCGGCGTCGAGTGCGGTCGGACCGTCTTCACGGACCTCGACCTCGTAACCCTCCCGACGCAGGGCGCGGGCCAGTGGCTCCGAGATGGATGCGTCGTCCTCGGCGAGCAGTACACGGGTCATGCAGTGATGGTAGTCCGCGCGGAGGCGATGCCGTGAGGTGATCCAAAAGCCCTGCGGGTCTGCGAAATAAACGGAGAGTTGCCTTTGAATATGGGAGCACGGTTCCATTGAAACCTGTGATCCATCTCTCAAGTCCGTTCATATCCGGCACTGTCGTGTCGTATGGTTGCTCGACGCCTGTTGCACTACTCAAGGACCCTTGGGCAGCTTTTAGCGCCAAGGGTCTCTTTTGTTGGCCGACTGGTACCCGCCAGTCGCGGACTCAGTGAATGACCTGTGGCCGGGCCCGGAGCGCGAGGATGCGCACCGGGCGTGGATCCCGATGCGGTCGGTCCCCGTCCCCTTCAGCCGACTCCTTCGCGAGTCCGGCGGCCGGGACGAATCCCCTCTCAGGCGTGAGGGGTGGGGCGTGCCCGTGCCGGTGCCGGCCTCCCCCCACCGGGCGCACCACGCTCACAAGGCGTAGCGTCCCGAGCACACAAGGATCGACCATGGCGTCCAGCCTGACGAAGGACCCGGCCAGCACATCTGGATCCGCGAAGACCTTCTTCGGCCACCCCCGCGGCCTGGCCACTCTCTTCATGACCGAGATGTGGGAGCGCTTCAGCTTCTACGGCATGCGGGCCCTGCTTCCGCTCTACCTGGTCTCCAATTCCGGCCTGCACATGAACGCGGCCACGGCCACCGCGATCTACTCCATCTACATGGCGATGGTGTATCTGCTGGCCATGCCCGGCGGCTGGTTCGGCGACCGGGTCTGGGGGCCGCGCAAGACGGTCACCATCTCGGCCGCGGTCATCATGCTGGGCCACCTGACGCTCGCGCTGCCGGGCTCCGGCACCTTCTTCGCCGGTCTGGCGCTGGTCGCGCTCGGATCCGGTCTGCTGAAGGCCAACATCTCGACGATGGTCGGCCACCTCTACAACGGTCCGGACGACCCGCGTCGCGACGGTGGCTTCACCGTCTTCTACATGGGCATCAACCTCGGTGCCTTCGCCGCGCCGCTGATCATCGGCACGATCGGCGAGAAGGTGAACTGGCACCTCGGCTTCGCCATCGCCGCGGTCGGCATGGCGCTGGGCCTGGCCCAGTTCCTGATCGGTACGCGCCACCTCAGCGCACGCAGCAGCGTCGTCCCGAAGCCGCTGTCGGCCGAGGAGCGCCGTACGACCCTGCGCAAGGGCCTGCTGTGGCTGATAGTGGCCGTCGTCTTCTACAGCGTGCTCGTCGCCACCGATGTCTACACGCTGAACTGGGCGCTTGTCCCGATCACCGTCGCCGGTCTGCTCATTCCGGTCGCGGTGCTGGTGCGGATCAAGCGGGACCGGGACCTGTCGAAGACCGAGCAGTCGAAGATGTCCGGCTACATCTGGTTCTTCGTCGCCGCGGCCGTGTTCTGGATGATCTACGACCAGGGCGGCTCCACGCTGTCGCTCTTCGGTGAGTCCTCCACCACCAACAGCCTGTTCGGTGTGGACTTCCCGACCTCCTGGTACCAGTCGGTCAACCCGGTCTTCATCATGGCGCTGGCCCCGGTCGTCGCCTGGATATGGCTGGCGCTGAACCGGCGCGGCAAGGAGCCGAGCACGGTCGTCAAGTTCGGCTCGGGCCTCTTCCTGGTCGGTGTCTCCTTCCTCGTCTTCATGCTGCCGCTGACCATGACGACGGACGGCGACAAGGTCAGCCCGATGTGGCTGGTGTCGATCTACTTCCTGCAGACCGTCGGTGAGCTCTGCCTCTCCCCGGTCGGCCTGTCGGTCACCACGAAGATGGCGCCCGCGAAGTACGGCAGCCAGATGATGGGTGTCTGGTTCCTCGCGGTCACCGCGGGCGACTGCACCACCAGCCTGCTGTCGCTGGCGGGGGTCGACCTGAACAAGACCGGCATGGTGGGTCTGGAGGCGGCGCTCGCGATCGTCGCGGCGTTCGCGATCTGGATGTACCGCAAGAAGGTCACCCAACTCATGGGCGACGTGCGCTGACGCGCTGAACGCGTACCGCCCGTACAGCTGAACACGTACCGCCCGTACACAAGGGCCTCCGCACCGGTCGACGGTGCGGAGGCCCTTGTGCCGTTGTGCGGAGGCCCTTGTGCCGTTGTTACGGGAACCGGCTCACCTGGTGCCGCGCAGCCTGCGCCACGGGGTGAAGGTGAACACGGCGCCGCCGAGCAGGATCGCCGTGCCCGCGACCAGGCCCAGGGCGCGCAGGGTGCCGTTGTCCTCGGCCCCGGTGGCGGCCAGTCCGCCGCCGGAGGCCGTGCCGCCGGCCGTCGAGCCGGAGGCGCCCGTGGAGCCCGTGGTGGCGGAGCCGGAGGCGCCGCCCTGCTGGGCGGTGGTGTCGAGCGTCAGCGACGGGGTCACCGAGCCCTTGACCTTGCACGGAATGTTGATCTTCGAGGCGCCCAGGGTGACGTCGATCGTCAGGGCGCCGGGGCTGAGCGTGGACTTGCCGGACGCGCCGGGCTTGTAGGTCCCGGTCATGTCGGGCAGGTCGACCGGCTTGCCCTGCTCCAGCGGTTCGGCATTGGCGGGGCCGGTGACCTTCACCGAGCCCTTGTCGGCGCCGCCTATGGTGACGTCCATGGACGGCTTGAGCGCACCGGCCGGCAGTGCGGCCGGGCTGTCCATCACGCCCTTGGCCGTCTTGACCGTGAGGGCGTAGCTCCCGCCGCTCTTCTTGGCGTTGATCGTCACCTTGGAGGCGATGTCGGGCGGTCCCGGGGACGTACAGGTGAAGTGGACCGCGACTTCCTTGCCGGGGAAGTCGGTCTGTCCGCTGCCGCCGCCGGAGCCCGAGGTGGTGCCGCCCGCCGTCGTACCGCCCGCGGTGGTGGAGCCCGAGGTGGTGCCGCCCGCGGTCGTGGATCCGGAGGTCGTACCGCCCGCGGTCGTGGAACCGGTCGTGGAACCGGTCGTCGAGCCGCTCGTGGTGCCGCTCGTGGTGCCGCTCGTCGTACCGCCCGCGGCGGTGGATCCGCCGCCGTCCGTGACCTTGATGGTCGCGCCCGGCTGCACGGTCTCCTTCGGACTGCATTTGGTGTCCGTGGAGATCGGCTTGGAGACGTTGATGTTGTACGCGTCCGGCGTCAGCGTGATCTCACCGGCCTTCTCCAGCTTCAGCGTGCCCTTCATGTCGGGCAGCACCATGGCGCTGTTCTTGGGGATCGGCGGGTTCTGCCGCGGCCCTTCCATCTGCACGGTGCCCGTGGCGGCGCCGCCCACCTTGAGGGTGCCGGTCGGCTTGACCGTGTCCTTGTCCAGGTCGAGCACGTCGGGGTTCTTGGAAGCGGCCTCGACCGTCTTCCAGACCACCTCGACGGTGTCCCCGACCTTGGCCTCGGCGGGCGCGGTCAGCTGCACCTCGGTGGTGCCCTGCACGGCCGGCAGCCCGGAGATGGGCGGCGGAATGCACTCAGTCCTGTACGAGACGTCGGCGGCCTGGGCCGGACTCGCGGCCAGCAGCATGCCCGCGCCGCCGAGCATCATCGCGACTCCCGCCGCGACGGTCCTGCGTTGCGTACTCACGAATGTCCCTTCGTCGTCGGTCTGTTCTCTGACGGTGCGGAATCGGGTGTGAACCACGGCAGTGCGGCCGTGGTGCTGGACGGGTCGTCGGTGGGCGCGGTCGCGGGGTCCGCGGCGCGCCCCGGTGCGCGGCGGCGCCTCGGGATCTTCGCGGCCTTCGCGGCCTGCGCGGTGGCATCGGCCGGTCCCGGCGGGCGGTGGCGTCCGGCGCGGCCCGGGGCGCGCGAGGAACGGGGCCGTACCTTGTCGACGATCGCCATGCCGATCCGGAACACGGCGGCAGGTACGACGAGGCACAGCAGGATCCAGAAGAGCGTGACGCCCCAGGGGCGGCCGACCCCCCACGGCTGTTCGGCCAGCACCTTGCCGCCGTACCTGAGCGAGACCTGGTAGTCGCCGTGGGCGCCCGCCGTCAGTTCGACCGGCAGCTCGATCTGCGCCTTGCGGCCGGACCCGATGGTGCCGCGCCACTGCCGCTCCTCCCACTGCGGGGCGAAGACTCCGTGCGCGGTACCGATCTCGAAGACCGGGTCCTTGACGGGCGCGGAGCCCAGGTTGCCCACGGTGAAGACCAGTTGCCGGGCGGGCGGGGCGCCGAACCAGGTGAGGATCCCGCTGTCGCCCTCCAGCCTCGTGGTGGCGAGCACCGCGAGCCTGCCGCCCCCGGACTCCTTCGGCAGCGGGGCGATCGGGTGGCCCGCGACGACGAACACGGCGTCGGCGGCGGCCTGTTCCCTGGTGACGGTGGCGACATGCACCACGCAGGGGCAGGGCACGGGCGGTTCGGCGACCGGCATCTTCTTGCGGAAGGCGCCCTTGGCATCGGTCGTGACGGCCCGGCCCTCGGCGTTGGCGCAGGAGTTGGTGCCGCCGATCACGCCGCGGTCCGGCGCGGACCGTCCGCAGATCAGCATCATCAGCAGTGCCTTCGGGCGCCAGCCGCTGCCCTTCACGGTGATCTCACCGCCCTTGCCCGCCTGCTGCTTGGAGAGGGTGACCACGGGCTTCGCCTCCGCGGCCCGCGTGACCGCCGCTTCGGCTCCGGTCGCGGGGAGCATCGGCAGGGCGGGCAGCAGGGCCACGAGCAGCGCGACGAACAGCGCGACGGCCCACCGCTGGTGGCCGCCGCGGAGTGCTGCCGGTCCGGCCTGTCCAGTCACGATTCCGCTCCCGCCTTCGCCAAGCGCCTGCTCCTGGAGTGCTGCTGGTCGCCCGACGACCGTCCGGGCCGCTCCTCGTCGCCCGGTGACCGCCCCGGCCGTTGTTCGTCGTCCGGCTGCCGGTCGCGCGACCGCCTGCGCCGGTACGTGTACGTCCCCGCCCCGGCGGCGGCCAGGACCAGCAGCGCGCCGGCGCTCAGCGGCGCCCACGGGACGAAGACCGCACGGGCCGTCGCCTCGCCGTGCGCGCCGCCCGCCGCCGTGACGCGCAGCCGTACGGTCGCCGAGTCGAGCGCGGGAACGTCCCGCCACGGCTCGGTGAGCCTGAGGCGCTGTCCGGGGCGCACCCGCACCGGCAGGGTGCGGGCCTCGCGCCGCAGCAGCGTCCCGAACACCCCGTCGGCGCGGACGGCGATCCGCGGGGCGAGGACCGCGTTGCCGCGGTTGACCAGCGTGTAGTGGATGGCCCGCCCGGACACGCTGACGTCCTCGACGGTGAGCGCGGCCAGCGTCGGCCCGCCGACCCGCAGCCGGACCGGTACGCCCACCGAGCGGTCGCCGCCGCGGACGACGATCGCGCCGGGGTGGTCGCCGGGCGTCGCGCCGGCCGGCACCGTGACGGTGAACGGCACATCGGCCCGGGTGCGGGCCGGGACGGTCACCTCGGTGACGGCGGTCCGCAGCCAGCGCCCGGTCCCGGTCGCGCCCTCGCCCCCGGCACGTGCGCCGGAGCCGCCGCTCTTCGCGTCGTCCGCGTCGGCGCCGCTCAGCCGCACGGTGACCGGGAACGGGCCCGGGTTGGTGACGGAGAGCCGGTCCTGCAGAACGGTGCCGGGCGGGCCCTCCAGATAGAAGTACGGTCTGCCGCCCGTGCCGGAACCGCTCACCGCGGGCCGCGCCGTCCACGAAGCGGCGCCCGGATGCGACGGAGGCGGCGTCGCGGCGCCGGCCACCGGTGTCATGGCGAGGGCGCACAGCAGTACGGCAAGGGCGAGTCGGGCGGCGTGACCGGTCGGCGACGGCATGGGCGGCTCCCTGGTGCGTGACGGCGGCGGCTGGGTCCGGCGGAACCGCCCTATCGGACCGCGGCCCCCTGCCCGCGCTTGGTCAGCCAGAGCACCCCGGCCGCACCGGTCAGCAGCACCGTGCCGCCCAGCGTGCCGAGTGCCACGGCCGAGTCGAGCGGGCCGGTCTTCGGCAGCTGCCCGCCGCCGTCGTCCGGGGTGCTCTGCGGGTTGCCCGCGGCCGTCACATCGAGCTGGAGCGACGGTCCCGGGTTGTTGGAGGGGGTGCAGGTCGTGGTCGTACCGAGTGCCTTGATGGTGAGCACCCCTGCGGTGAAGTCGACCTTGCCGCTCTTCTTCGGGGTGTACGTACCCGACAGGTCACTGATCTTGATGGGGGTGTTGGCTGGTATCGCGGCGGAGTTCGGTGGGCCGGAGACCTGGACCTGGCCCGGGTCGGCACCACCCACCTTGATGACCGCGCCGGGGCTCATCGCCCCCTTGCCCAGTTCGACGGGGCTGGAGGAGACGCCCTTCTGGAAGGACATCGTGAGCCGGTAGCCACCGCCGCTCTTGACGCTCTTGATGTCGATGGGAGACACGGCGCTCTTGTCGCCGATCGGGGTCTTGCACTTGTAGTCGACGTCCACGACCGTGGCGTGGGCGGCGGGCGCGGTCATCAGCACCACCGTGCCCGCCAGCGCGGACGCCAGCGCGAGAGCTGTTCGCTTCTGGTAGGACACCTGAGTTCCCCTCATGCCGGAAGTCGCCGCACGCCGGTGCTGACCGACGCAAGTTACTGACGACACATCAGATCGGGCGCTCAAGGTACGCCCGGCGCCTTGTGGAGGGAAGACAAAGAGCGCGCCGATCCGGCGCGCTCTTCGGTGGTGCGAACGGCGGGGCGGTGCGCCCCGGAAGTACGGCCTGCGGCCTACGCGGGCGCGGCCAGCTCCGCCCAGACGGTTTTCCCGGCCCGGCCGGGCACCCGCAGGACACCCCAGTCCAGGCAGAGCCGCTGCACGATGAACATGCCGTGCCCGCCGGGCCGCCCGGCCCGGTGCGGGGTGCGCGGCGCGGGCTGGCCCGCGCCCGAGTCGACGACCTCCACCCGCAGCACCTTCGCCGTGCAGGCGATGCGCATCTCCTCGGGGCCGTCGGCATGCAGACAGGCGTTGGTGACCAGCTCGGAGACGACCAGCAGGACGTCCTCGGCGGCGGCCCGGCCATCGGCGCTCGACGCGGGGAGCCAGCCCCATTCATGAAGCGCCTGGCGGGCGAAGTCACGGGCGGTCGGCACGATGCCGCTGACCCCCCGCAGCGACAGGGTGCGCCACTGTCGCTCGGCCGGCTCGGGGGAGGCCGCGTCGGCGCCCGCGTCCGCGTCCACGCCTGCGCCCTGCGGCTCACGGCCGAGGTCGCCCGGCGGATGCTGCCGGGTGGTGCTCATCAGCGCTTCACCTCACCGATTCACCATGTCGCCATCGAACAGTTACAGATACAGAGTGTGCGGGCGCCCACGGCCCCGCCGGATGTCTTCTGCCCGGCCGAATCGTGACAACACCCACTTCGTCTACGCGGATCGCGTGACACCGGCAACACATGGGGCGCCCGGGGCCGCGACACGCGCCGCGGTCATGTGTCCAGGGCCGCTTCGAGGGAGTCGTGGACGGTGAAGACCGCCTCGGCCCCGGTGATCTCGAAGACCCTCGCCACCACCGGCAGCATTCCGGCCAAATGGACCCCTCCCCCGGCCGCTTCCGCCTTCAGGCGGGCACCGAGCAACACATTGAGCCCGGTGGAATCACAGAATTCGAGTCCCGAGCAGTCGACCACCAGGCGTACTCGCCCTTGCTCGACCGCGTGCTCCAGGGGCTCCCGCAACAGATCCGCCGTGTGGTGATCCAGCTCACCCACCGGCGTCACGACCTCGCTGCGCCCTTCGGTCCGGACCTCGACCTGAAGTCGACCCCGGTTCGCACTGCCGACCGTCCCGCGGTCCATGCCCGTCCCTCTTCGCCGTTCGTCACTGCCTGCGTCTCTGCGTGCGCAGATGCGTATGTGCTGCCTCTGACGTTCTTGAAACAGTACGCGGTCTGTGCGCCACGCGATACCCGAAGACCTCAACAAACCGGACATATAGCGTCAATTGGCGCTTGTAACTGCCCGTCCGGACCGGGTAAGGGTAAGGGGACACCCAAAACACGACCGGCTTCGGAGGCGCCGCTTCACCGCAGGAACACGTATGGGCATCGGCAGCCATATGCCGAGAACGATGGAGGAGACCATGTCACCCCGGCTCGACGGACCGCGTCCCCACAACGCGACGTCAGCATGTCCTCAGGGACTGACCCACTCAGACTCCCCTGCCGCGGGCGCCGAGAACGGCACCCGCAGCAGCACCAGCACCACCAGCAGCACCGTCACCATCAGTGACACCAGCACCAGCATCATCAGCGACACCGGCGACGCGAGCGGCACCGGCCGCATCGGTGGCTTCGACCGCATCGACGCCGACGACCACGGCGTGAGCGACGGTCTCGAAGGACTTCCCGAGATCCCGCCTTTCGACGAGGTGGGCCCGCTGGACGCCAGGGCGTTGTCGAAGACGCTCTTCGAACGGCTCGGATCCCTCGAAGAGGGCACCCGCGAGTACTCGTACGTCCGCAATACGCTCGTCGAACTGAACCTGGCCCTGGTCAGGTTCGCCGCCTCCCGGTTCCGCTCCCGCAGCGAGCCGATGGAGGACATCGTCCAGGTCGGCACCATCGGCCTGATCAAGGCGATCGACCGTTTCGAGCTCAGCCGTGGCGTGGAGTTCCCCACGTTCGCGATGCCGACCATCGTCGGCGAGATAAAGCGCTTCTTCCGCGACACCAGCTGGTCCGTGCGCGTCCCGCGCCGGCTGCAGGAGCTGCGGCTCGACCTGGCCAAGGCGGGCGACGAGCTCGCCCAGCAACTGGACCGATCGCCCACTGTGGGCGAGCTCGCCGACCGCCTCGGCATCACCCATGACGAGGTCGTCGAGGGCATGGCCGCGAGCAACGCGTACACCGCGAGCTCGCTGGACGCCAAGCCCGAGGAGGACGAGCACGAAAGCGCGCTGGCGGACCGTATCGGCTACGAGGACCACGGGCTCGAAGGCATCGAGTACGTCGAGTCCCTGAAGCCGCTGATCGCCGCGTTGCCGCGCCGCGACCGCACGATCCTCTCGCTCCGGTTCGTCGCCAACATGACGCAGTCGGAGATCGGTGAGGAGCTGGGCATCTCCCAGATGCATGTGTCGCGGCTGCTCTCCCGCACGCTGGTCAAGCTGCGCAAGGGCCTGACCCTGGAGGAGTGAACGGGTGCGCGTCGCCCGCTCGTTCAGTATCCGAGCGGTGCACCGCGAAAACGTGCGGAAGGACCCGCCCCGGCAAAGGGGCGGGTCCTTCCGCACGTTTGACACCGCGTCACGGGTGCCGGGCGAGGTTCAGACGGCGCGCTCGCCGTGCCGCCAGACCGCGTGGACCAGCGGAACGCCCGGCCGGTAGGCGAGGTGGACATGACTGGGCGCGTCGAGAAGCACCAGGTCGGCGCGGGCGCCGGGGGCGATGCGGCCGATGTCGGTACGGCGCAGGGCCGCGGCGCCGCCCGCGGTGGCGGACCAGAGGGCCTCGTCCGGCGTCATGCCCATGTCGCGTACGGCGAGGGCGATGCAGAAGGGCATGGAGGACGTGAACGACGAGCCCGGGTTGCAGTCGGTCGAGAGCGCGACGGTGGCGCCCGCGTCGAGAATGCGGCGGGCGTCGGGCCAGGTGGCGCGGGTGGAGAACTCGGCGCCGGGGAGCAGGGTGGCGACGGTGCTGCCCTGGGCCAGTGCGTCGACGTCGGCGTCGGTGAGGTGGGTGCAGTGGTCGGCGGACGCGGCGTCGAGTTCGACGGCGAGCTGGACGCCGGGCCCGTGTCCCAGCTGGTTGGCGTGGACGCGGGGGTGCAGGCCCTTCGCCATGCCCGCGGTCAGGATCGCGCGGGCCTGGTCGCCGTCGAAGGCGCCCTTCTCGCAGAAGACGTCGATCCAACGGGCGTACGGGGCACAGGCGTCGAGCATCGCTCCGGTGACCAGGTCGACGTAGCCGGCCGGGTCGTCGGCGTAGTCCGGGGAGACGATGTGGGCGCCGAGGTAGGTGACCTCCTCGGTGTGCTGGGCGGCGATGCGCAGGGCGCGGGCCTCGTCCTCGACGGTGAGGCCGTAGCCGGACTTGGTCTCGAAGGTGGTGGTGCCCTGGCGCAGCGCCTCGGCGAGGTAGCGGGCGACGTTGGCGGCGAGCTCTTCGTCGGTGGCGGCGCGGGTGGCGGCGACCGTGGTCCTGATACCGCCCGCGCTGTAGGCGCGGCCGGACATCCGGGCGTTGAACTCCTCGGTGCGGTCGCCCGCGAACAGCAGGTGGGAGTGGGAGTCGACGAAGCCGGGGATCATCGCCCGGCCACCCGCGTCGACGGCGTTGTCAGTGGCGGGTGCTTTGCTTGATTCACCGGTCCAGACGACCCGGTCGCCCTCGATGACGACGGCCGCGTCCTGGATGGAGCCCAGGGGGGAATCCGCGCGCAGGGAGGGGTCGTTGGTGACCAGGCTGGCGATGTTGGTGATGGCGGTCGTCGTCATCGGAGGGCTGCTCTCCTTGCGGGGGTCCGGTCTCAGCCGTGCAGGGCGGCGATGGCCGAGGCGAGTGCTGCGGGTACGTCCTCGACGAGTGCGTGCCGCCCGTCGCGGACGATGTGCCGGCCTGCCACGACCGTGTGCCGCACATCGGCCGCGGAGGCGGCGAATACGACCGCTTCGGCGGCAAGTCTGGGCACCGGTCCCGCTGTTCTGACGGAATCCAGGGCGACGGTCGCCAGATCTGCGGGCGCACCGGGCTCGATGACGCCCGCCTCGGGCCGGCCGAGCGCCGCGTGTCCGTCGACGGTCGCGGCGCGCAGCAGGGCGGCCGCCGTCCAGTGACCGCGCGCCCGGGTGCGCAGGCGCTCGTCGAGCTCCATCGCGCGGGCCTCTTCGAAGAGGTCGATCACGGCGTGGCTGTCGCTGCCGAGGGAGAGCGGCGAGCCGGCGCGCTGGAGGGCGACGGCGGGGCCGATTCCGTCGGCGAGGTCGCGTTCCGTGGTGGGGCACATGCAGGTGCCGGTCGCCGAGGAGCCGAGGAGCGCGATGTCCTCGGCGGTGAGGTGGGTGTTGTGGATACCGGTGGTGCGCGGGCCGAGGACACCGTGGTCGGCGAGGAGCCGGGTGGGTGTGCAGCCGTGGGCGGCGAGGCAGGCGTCGTTCTCCGCGGTCTGCTCGGAGAGGTGGACATGGAGCGGGGCCTGCCGCTCCTCGGCCCAGGCGGCCACGGTGGCGAGCTGTGCGGCGGGCACGGCGCGCACGGAGTGGACGGCCGCGCCGATCAGGGCGTGGTCGCCGCCCTTGAGGAGGGAGGCGCGTTCGGCCCAGGCGTCCGCGGTGGTGTCGGAGAAGCGCAGCTGGTGCCGGTCGGGCTGCTGGTACTGGGTGGGGCGCTTGCCGAATCCGGCGGAGAGGTAGGCGGTGTCCAGCAGCGTGATCCGGATACCGGCCTCGCCCGCCGCCGCGATGAGGGCCTCGCCCATCGCGTTCGGGTTGTCGTACGGGGTGCCGCCCGGCGCGTGGTGCAGATAGTGGAATTCGCCGACCGCGGTCATGCCCGCCAGCGCCATCTCGGCGTACACGGCACGGGCGAGGTCGTAGTACGAGTCGGGGGTGAGCCGGGAGGCGACCTGGTACATGGTCTCGCGCCAGGTCCAGAAGGTGCCGGAGCCGACCTGGACGGTGGAGCGCAGGGCACGGTGGAAGGCGTGCGAATGGGTGTTGGCGAGCCCGGGAACGGTGAGCCCGCGCAGCACGGTGGCGCCCGGCGGCGGGGTGGCGACGCCGGTGCGGACGCCCGCGATCAGCCCGTCGGAGACGTCCAGGGCGACGCCCGGCTCGACATGGGTGCCGAGCCAGGCGTGGGACAACCAGTACGTCACGGTGGCGGGCCTGCCCGTCGGTTGCGTTGTCAGCTGCACGCGAGACCTTCCAGTACGTCGGCGAGTGCGATCACCCCGGCCACGCAGTCGTCCTCGCCCGCGTGCTCGGCCGGAGAGTGCGAGATCCCGGTGGGGTTCCGTACGAACAGCATGGCGGTAGGGACCGAAGCGGACAAAATACCCGCGTCGTGTCCGGCGCCGGTGCCCAGGACGGGTACCGCCCGGTCGGCGCCACCGCCGTCCCGGCCGTCCCGGCCCGCGAGGATCTTGCCGAGCTCGTCGCGCAGGGCGTGCTCGAACTCGACGACGGGCGTGAAGGACTCCCGTACGACATCGAGGTCGATCCCGGCCCGCTCGGCGTGCTCCCTGGCGGCCCGTTCGACGCCGCCGACCACGGCGTCGAGGGACGCCTGGTCGGCGGCACGGGAGTCGAGCCAGCCGCGGACGAGGGAGGGGATGGCGTTGACCCCGTTCGGCTCGACGGCGATCTTGCCGAAGGTGGCGAGAGCGCCGGCGAGTTCCGCTTCGCGGCGGGCGGCCAGCACGGTCTCGGCGTACGTGAGCATCGGGTCGCGCCGGTCGGCGAGACGGGTGGTGCCCGCGTGGTTGGCCTCGCCCCGGAAGTCGAACCTCCAGCGTCCGTGCGGCCAGATCGCGGAGGCGATGCCGACCGGGTCGCCGGTGAGGTCGAGGGCACGCCCCTGCTCGACATGGAGCTCGACGAACGCGCCGATGCGGGCGAGCCGTTCGGGGTCCGGGCCGATGGCGTCGGGGTCGTACCCGGCCGCCTCCATGGCCTGCGGCAGCGTGATGCCGTCGCCGTCGCGGAGCCGGTGCGCCGCCTCGGCGGTCAGCTGTCCGGCGGCGAGCCGGGAGCCCACACAGGCGAGCCCGAAGCGGGCCCCCTCCTCGTCGCCGAAGTTGCTGATGGCCAGCGGCCGGGTGAACGTCGCCCCCCTGCTGCGGAGTTCGTCGAGCGCGGCGAAGGAGGAGACCACGCCGAGTGGCCCGTCGAAGGCACCGCCGTCCGGAACGGAGTCGAGATGCGATCCGGCGACGACGGCGTCCCCGGCCAGGGGGTCGCCGAGCCAGGCCCACTGGTTGCCGTTGCGGTCGACCTCGTAGGTGAGCCCGCGCGCCTCGGCCTGCGCCCGGAACCAGGCGCGGCAGTCGGCGTCGGCCCCGGTCCAGGCGTAGCGGCGGTAGCCCCCGCTGTCCTGATGCCGGCCGACCGGCAGGAGCTCCCGCCACATGTCCTGGAACGACGACGAGCCGCCTCCGGAGACGGCGCCGGCCCCGGCGCCGCCTCCGACCGTGCCCTCGGCCCCGTTCGCGGTCCCGCTCCCGGACGGAAGGCTCACTGTTCGCCCTCTGCCATCGGCACGCGCACGCCCTTGTCCGCGGCGACCGACTCCGCGATGTCGTACCCGGCGTCGACGTGCCGGATGACGCCCATGCCCGGGTCGTTGGTGAGCACCCGGCGGATCTTCTCGCCCGCCAGCTTCGTGCCGTCGGCGACGGTCACCTGCCCGGCGTGGATGGAGCGCCCCATGCCGACGCCGCCGCCGTGGTGGATGGAGACCCAGGAGGCCCCGGAGGCCACGTTGACCATGGCGTTCAGCAGCGGCCAGTCGGCGATCGCGTCGGACCCGTCGAGCATGGCCTCGGTCTCCCGGTACGGGGAGGCCACGGAGCCGCAGTCGAGGTGGTCGCGCCCGATGGCCAGCGGCGCGGCCAGCTCACCGCTCGCCACCATGTCGTTGAACCGCTCACCGGCCCGGTCGCGCTCGCCGTAACCGAGCCAGCAGATCCGGGCGGGCAGCCCCTGGAAGTGGACACGTTCGCCGGCCATCTTGATCCAGCGGTGCAGCGACTCGTTCTCGGGGAAGAGTTCGAGCATCGCCTTGTCGGTCTTGTGGATGTCCGACGCCTCGCCGGAGAGCGCGGCCCAGCGGAACGGGCCCTTGCCCTCGCAGAAGAGCGGCCGGATGTAGGCGGGCACGAAGCCCGGGAAGTCGAAGGCCCGGTCGTAGCCCGCGAGCTGGGCCTCGCCGCGGATGGAGTTGCCGTAGTCGAACACCTCGGCCCCGGCGTCCATGAAGCCGACCATCGCCTCGACGTGCTTGGCCATCGACTCCCGTGCGCGCTGCGTGAAGTCGGCGGGCTTCTCGGTGGCGTACGAGGCCATGTCGTCGAAGTCGACCCCGAGCGGGAGGTACGCCAGCGGGTCGTGCGCGCTGGTCTGGTCGGTGACGATGTCGATCGGGGCGCCCTCGGCGAGCATCCGCGGCAGCAGCTCCGCCGCGTTGCCCAGCAGACCGATGGAGAGCGGCCTGCGGGCGTCCCGCGCCTCGGTGGCCAGCTGGAGCGCGTGTTCCAGGGAGTCGGCGCGCACGTCCAGGTAGCGGTGCTCGATCCGGCGCTCGATGGCGCGCGGGTCGCAGTCGATACAGATCGCGACGCCGTCGTTCATCGTCACGGCGAGCGGCTGGGCGCCACCCATGCCGCCGAGCCCGGCGGTCAGGGTGATCGTGCCGGCCAGCGTCCCGTTGAACTTCTTCGCCGCGACGGCGGCGAACGTCTCGTACGTGCCCTGCAGGATGCCCTGCGTGCCGATGTAGATCCACGATCCGGCGGTCATCTGGCCGTACATGGTGAGCCCGAGCGCCTCCAGGCGGCGGAACTCCTCCCAGTTCGCCCAGTCGCCGACCAGGTTGGAGTTGGCGATCAGGACGCGCGGCGCCCACTCGTGCGTCTGCATGACGCCGACCGGACGGCCGGACTGGACGAGCATCGTCTCGTCCTGCTTGAGCGTCCGCAGCGTGCGCACCATCGCGTCGAAGGAGCGCCAGTCACGGGCCGCCTTGCCGGTGCCGCCGTAGACGACGAGCTTGTCGGGGTGCTCGGCGACCTCGGGGTCGAGGTTGTTCTGCAGCATGCGCAGGGCGGCCTCCTGCTGCCACCCCAGGGCGCTCAGTTCCGTACCGCGCGGTGCCCGTACGGGGCGGGGTCCTGACATGGCGGTGCCTCCTCGCGACTGTAAGTCTTCTATTCACATCCTGATGGTCTGAATACTCGTAGTCAACAGTCTCGCACCATCGCACGGGAGCAACACCCGCGCCCGCCCCGCGCACAGGCCACCCCGACGCCCCCGTCGCGCGCCCTCCGCGCACTCCCGTACGCCTCCGGCATGTGCCCGTGGAAACTACCGAACCCTCTCCGGGGACAGGCACGTTGCGTAGCCTCGTGGTCACACCGCACACCGAGCCGGGAGGGGCGACCGCTCCGCCGCGCCGGCTCAGAGACCTAGGGGAGGCCCCTGTGATCCGAGCACTCCGACTGCGCGCCGGGACGAAGCAGCCGATGGAGCCCGCGGCCGAAGCGCAGGAAGTCCTGGCCGAACTCCAACGATTACGGGCCGCGGTCCCGCTCCTGTCCGGCGCCCTGGTCGCCGGAACCGACGGATACGTCCTGGCCCATGACACCCCCGGGGTCGAGCCCGAGAGTGTCGCCGCGCTGACCGCGACCGCGTTCGGCGTCGCGGTCCGGATGGCGGAGGCGACCGGGCGGGGCGGCTTCGGCGAACTTCTCGTACGGGGCGAGTCCGGCTGCATCGCCTCGTACGCCGCAGGCTGCTCGGCCGTCCTCACCCTGCTCGCCGAGGACCCCATCGACGTCGAGGCGCTCCATTCCGAGGGCCGCCGGACGAGTGCCCTCATCGGCGAGCTGATCGACACCGCAGCGCACCGCGCCGCCTGTCCGGCGCCCTCGGCCCCCTCCCCCCGGCAGCTGCCCCCGCAGTCCGGCCCGCTGCCGCCCCGCATCTGACCGCCGGAGCCCCGACGGGCGGATTCAGTGCCTGCGCCGCGCCCCTCCAGGCGCGGCGTCCCCCGCCATCGGCCCGGTCGTCCGATACCCCTTGACCCGCTTGCCCGCGGGCCGCCCGCGCTCCACCCAGTCGGTCCGCACCCAGTACAGGGCGTCGTCCCGGTGCTCGCGCCGCCCGATCCGGACGGCCTTGATCCAGAGCCCGGCGCCCGCCCCGGCAAGCATCATCCCGCCGGCCCCGGGCAGCAGGAACGCGCTCGCCACCGCCACGAGGAACGCCCCGAACAGCCACCACCGGTGCCCCCGACGCCAGTTGCGTACGGTCACGGCGCGGTCCTGGAGGAAGTCGGACCGCCCGGCACGCGTGGCGCCCCCGGCCAGCTCCGCGTACCTGCGGCTCCGGACGAGCGCCACGACGGCAGCGGTGATCAGGAACAGCGCGGCCCCGGACAGCAGGCCGATCCGGCGCCCGGTGAGCCCCGGCACCAGCGCGCCGATCCCCGTGGCCAGCAGCCCCGGCCACCACATCGGTGCGGCTCCGGCCCGTACGATCACGGCCACTCTCGCCAACGACTGCGCTCCGCGCCCCACGTCCGTACCCCTCTCCGCAGCTCCTCGTGAGCCTTTCCGGCCCGGAGATTAGTAGCCGTAGATGAGCGGTGCCTGAGAATCGGCGAAGTCCGGGAGCCGACGGGCCCGCCGGGCCCCCGCCGCCCTCGGCGCACGGCCCCCGTCCGTCACTCCACGAACAGTCCCCGCGCCGCCGCCCTCGCGTCGAACTCCTCCAGCCGCGCCTGCGCGTCGGGCAGGTCGTCGCACATCGCCTCCAGCAGCACCCGCCCCAGCAACATGGGCGCACACGCCGTGTCGAAGGCGAGCCCGGTGCCGACGGCGGCCGGGATCAGCAGATCGCTGTACTTGGCGACGGGCGCGAACGCGGAGTCCGCCACCGACACCACGGCCATCCCCTGCTCCTGCGCGTACGCGAGGGCGTCCACGACCTCCTTCGGGTGCCGGGGCAGCGCGAAGCAGATCAGCGCGGAGGCGCCCGCCCGCCGGGCGGCGTCGATCCGGTCGCGCAGCATGCTGCCGCCCTCGTCGAGCACCCGGACATCGGGGTGGACCTTGGCCGCGAAGTACCCGAAGCCCCGCGCCTGCGAGGAGGCGGCCCGCAGCCCGAGCACCGGCAGCGGCCGCGAGGCCGCGAGCAGCCTGCCCGCCCGCTCGACCGGCCCGGGGTCGGCGAGCAGCTCCGCCAGGTGCCGCAGATTCTCGATCTCGCCGAGCACCGCCTGCTGGTACTCGTTGTACGCGTCGTCCCCGCCCGCCGGCTCGGGCTCGGCGGGGGCGACCTCCCGCAGGTGCTTGCGGAGCGCCGGATAGCCGTCGAAGCCGAGCGCCACGGCGAAGCGGGTGACGGACGGCTGACTGACCCCGGCGAGCTCGGCCAGCTCCACGCTCGACAGGAACGGGACGTCCCCGGCCCTGCGCACCATCGAGTGCGCGATGCGCCGCTGGGTGGGTGTGAGCCGGCGCCCCTCGAAGAGCTGCTGCAACCGCGCGGCCGGGCTGCTCCCGCTCATGCTGTCCCCTCGGTAGATCCGGCGCACCGCGATCCGGCGCCGACAAATCCATTCAGCCAGCAAGCCGTCTGCATGTCCATATGCAGCCGGGGCGTCCCCGTGCGGCCGGGGCGATGTCCCTGTCCGGCCGGGGCGACGACCCCGTGCGGCCGGGGCGCGGGGAAAGAGGGGGGGTAGCCCCACTGCCCGCGGCGGTCGCGATTCGTACCGTGAAGGATATGAAAACCCGTGACCCCGAGCTCCAGAACGAGCTCGATGCCGCCCTGCATGCCCGTAGTGAGCTGGGTTCGGAGTACGAGCCCGCGCTCGTCGAGTCTTTTCTGGAGAAGGTCGAGCAGCGGCTCGACAGCACGCTCGACCGTCGCGTCCGGCGCCATCTCGCCGAACAGCGGGTGAGCGTCGCCAGGGGTGCACACCAGCCGCAGCCCCTGGGGAACTTCGGCGAGCGCTACGGCTTCGGGATCATCTCGCTGATCCTGGCCGTCCCGCTGTCGGCGATCGGCGCCTCGACCGCCCACACCGGAGGCCTGGTCGTCGCCTGGCTCGGGATCGTCGCGGTCAACGCCGTGCACGCCGCCCGCAGCCGGCCGTGGTTCTCGCGCCGTCCCGGACGTGCGGACTCCGACTGGGAGGACTGACGGCCGGGGCCGCGGAGCGGCCACCAGGAACACAGCGGCCCCGGGAGCGCACGGCACTACGCCTGGCGGGTGGGCTGCACGATCAGCTGGCGCAGGTTGATGTGGCGTGCCCGGCTGGTGGCGTAGGCGATCAGATCGGCGATCTCGTCGCTGGAGAGCCCGCCGAGCGCGCCGAACATGTCGTCGAGCTGCCCGCTCAGCTCGGCGTTGTCGACATGGCCGGCCAGCTCCGTTTCGGTGAGGCCCGGCTCGATGTTCGTGACCCGGACGTCGCGCGGCCCGAACTCGGTGCGCAGCGATGTCGACAGATACGTCAGCGCGGCCTTCGTCGCCCCGTACACCGCGTAGTTGGGGAACATGATGTGCGCGCCGATGGACGAGATGTTCACCAGGTCCGCGGTGCGGCCCTCGGCGGCCACCGCCACCAGGTCGGCCGTGAAGGCCCGGATGATCCGCAGGGCGCCCGTCACATTGGTGTCGATCATCCGCTGCCACTCGTCGGTCCGGCCCTCGTCCACCGGGTTCGGCAGCATCACACCGGCCGCGTTGACCACCAGGTCCACCTGACCGAAGGTGCGGTGCACCAGCTCGGCCGCCGCGTCGACCGACGCCTGGTCGGTGACGTCGGTGACCACGGCGAGCGCCTCGCCGCCCGCCGCCCCGATCGCGGCGGCCAGCTCCTCCAGCCGCTCCGCGCGCCGGGCCAGCAGGGCGACCCTGACCCCCTGGGCGGCGAGCAGCCGGGCGGTCGCGCTGCCCATGCCGCTGGCGGCTCCGGTGATGACGGCGGTGCGGCCTGCGAGGGTCTTGTACGACATGTCCGTGCTCCTTGAGCCGTTGCGCGACCGGAGTGTTTCCCTGGCCCGACTCCACTCTGCGTGGCCGCCCGGGGCCCAGCCAGGGCGACGCTGTTCCTGGGTCTGCCAGTACCAGGCTCGATGTCCGCCCTTCTTCTACGATCGACGCCATGGACGCTGACCTCGGTGATTTCCTCCGCTCCCGGCGGGCCCGCATCCAGCCCGAGGACGTGGGGCTGCAGGCGTACGGGCGCCGTCGCGTACCCGGACTCCGGCGCGAGGAGGTAGCGCAGCTCGCGGGGGTGAGCGTCGACTACTACATCCGGCTGGAGCAGGGGCGCGGCCCGAGCGTCTCGGACGCGGTGCTCGACGCGATAGCCCGGGTGCTGCGGCTGGACGAGACGGAGCACACGTATCTGCGCACCGTGGCACGCCCGAAGTCGCGCGCCTCCACTCCGGCCTCCTCCCAGCGGGTCCGCCCCGGTCTGCGCCTGGTGCTGGACTCGCTCACCGCGGCCCCGGCGTTCGTCCTGGGCCGCCGGATGGACGTGCTGGCCTGGAACGCGCTGGGGGACGCCGTCGTCGGCTTCTCCCGGATGCCCGTCGCCGAGCGCAACATGCCGCGCCAGGTGTTCCTGGAACCGGCGGCGCGGAAGCTGTACCCGGACTGGGCCGCGGTGGCGGCGGAGACAGTGGCGTATCTGCGCCTGGACGCGGGCCTGCATCCCGACGACAAGCGACTGGCCGCACTGGTCGGCGAGCTGTCCCTGAAGAGCGACGACTTCCGCCGGCTGTGGGCGGACCATCAGGTGAAGTCGAAGACCTACGGGGTCAAGCGCATCGACCACCCGGTCGCGGGCGAGCTCGTGCTCCCGTACGAGACGCTCGGCGCGGCCGGCAATCCCGGCCAGTGCCTGGTGGTCTACACGCCGGAGCCCGGCAGCGAGACCGCCGAACGCGTCGCGCTGCTGGCGAGCTGGGCGGCCGCACCGGCACCGACCGGCTGAGTCGTCCGCACGTCCACGGACCCGCGCCTCCACGGACCCGCGGGTCCGTGGACGTGCGGGTCCGTGGACGTGCGGACATGAGTGTGTCGCGGGGACCGCCGCACCCCCGGTTGCCCAGGGGGCGGGACGACGGCGGTCCCCGCGAGGGACACGGTCCGGGTCAGGGCCGGTCACCGCGTCCTGGCGACGATGGAGGTCCGGGAGCCGCTCCGTAGTCCGTGTCGCCGTATCGGGCGCCGACGGGTCTCCCCGCCGGCACCCATCAATCTGCCGGACTCGTGTTAAGCCGGTGCTGCGCGGACGTGTCGCGCTCGTACCGTTTTCGCGAAGCCCGGACCCACGGGGCGCTACGCCTTGCCGGCCGTCGCGTCCTTGGCGAGGAACGCCAGCAGGTCCTGCCGGCTGACCACGCCCTTCGGCTTGCCCTCCACCAGCACGATCGCCGCGTCCGCCGTGTTCGTACCGCCGAGCACCGCCATCAGGTCCTCGACCGGTTCGCCGGAGCCGACCTGCGGCAGCGGCGGCGACATGTGCTTCTCCAGCGGGTCGGAGAGCGAGGCGTGCTGGGCGAACAGAGCGTTCAGCAGCTCCCGCTCCACCACCGAACCGATGACCTCGGCGGCCATCACGTCCGGGTGGCCCGCGCCCGGCTTCACGATCGGCATCTGCGAGACGCCGTACTCGCGCAGGACGTCGATCGCCTCGCCGACGGTCTCCTCGGGGTGCATGTGGACGAGCGTCGGGATCGGGCCGTCCTTGTAGTCGAGCACGTCGGCGACGCGCGCGGACGGGCCGGTGTCCTCCAGGAAGCCGTAGTCGGCCATCCACTCGTCGTTGAAGATCTTGCTCAGGTAGCCGCGACCGCTGTCGGGCAGCAGGACGACGACCACGTCGTCCGGGCCCAGGCGCTTGGCGACCTCCAGGGCACCGACCACCGCCATGCCGCAGGAGCCGCCGACCAGCAGGCCCTCCTCCTTGGCGAGACGGCGGGTCATCTGGAAGGAGTCCTTGTCGGACACGGCGACGATCTCGTCCGTGACCGTACGGTCGTAGGCGCTCGGCCAGAAGTCCTCGCCGACGCCCTCGACGAGGTAGGGACGCCCGGAGCCGCCGGAGTAGACCGAGCCCTCCGGGTCGGCCCCGATCACCTTCACCGAGCCGCCGCTGACCTCCTTCAGATAGCGGCCGGTGCCGCTGATCGTGCCGCCGGTGCCGACACCCGCGACGAAGTGGGTGATCTTCCCGTCCGTCTGCTCCCACAGCTCGGGACCGGTGGTCTCGTAGTGGGAACGCGGGTTGTTGGGGTTGGAGTACTGGTCGGGCTTCCAGGCCCCCGGCGTCTCGCGGACCAGCCGGTCGGAGACGTTGTAGTACGAGTCGGGGTGCTCGGGGTCAACGGCCGTCGGGCAGACGACAACCTCGGCACCGTAGGCGCGCAGCACATTGATCTTGTCCGTGGACACCTTGTCCGGGCAGACGAAGATGCACTTGTACCCCTTCTGCTGGGCGACGATCGCCAGGCCGACGCCCGTGTTGCCACTGGTCGGCTCGACGATCGTGCCGCCGGGCTGCAGTTCGCCGCTCTGTTCGGCGGCCTCGATCATGCGCAGGGCGATGCGGTCCTTGACCGAACCGCCGGGGTTGAAGTACTCGACCTTGGCCAGGACCGTCGCCTGGATGCCGGCCGTCACACTGCGCAGCCTCACCAGCGGGGTATTGCCTACGAGACTGATCATCGAATCGTGGAATTGCACCGTGTACTCCGGGGTCTCCGAGATGGTGCGGCAAGGGTATGCGTACGGGCACGGGATTGGGCGAAGCGATTGAACGACGGCCACTGCGGGGCAGTTAGCTGTATGTACGGCGGTACGGCAACGAGGAGGTGGACCGGACTGTGTCAAGGGCAAGGGTGGCACGGCGGATCGCAGCGGGCGCGGCCTACGGCGGGGGCAGCATCGGGCTGCTCGGCGCTGCGGCGGTAGGCGTACTGCTGGCGGAGGTCCATCTGGCGAAACGGCAGGTGGGCGGCGGAATCGCACCGGTTCCGCCGAGCGCGGACGGGCGGTACGGGGTGGCGTTCGCCGGCCCCTCGGACCCGTTGCGGCTGGGGTTGCTGGGCGACTCGACGGCGGCCGGTCAGGGGGTGCGCCGGGCCGGGCAGACCCCGGGGGCGCTGCTCGCCTCGGGGCTCGCCGCGGTGTCCGAGCGGCCGGTGGATCTGCGCAATGTGGCGCAGCCGGGTGCCCGGTCGGACGATCTGGAGCGGCAGGTCTCGCTGCTGCTCGCCGACACCTCCCGTACGCCCGACGTGTGCGTGATCATGATCGGCGCGAACGATGTGACGCACCGGATGCCGGCCACCCAGTCGGTGCGCTGCCTGACCACCGCCGTGCGCAGGCTGCGCACGGCGGGCGCGGAGGTCGTGGTCGGCACCTGCCCGGACCTGGGCACGATCGAGCCGGTCTATCAGCCGCTGCGCTGGATGGCCCGGCGGGTGAGCCGGCAGCTGGCGGCGGCCCAGACGATCGGCTCGGTGGAGCAGGGCGGGCGCACGGTGTCGCTGGGCGATCTGCTCGGGCCGGAGTTCGAGGCGAATCCGCGGGAGCTGTTCGGGCCGGACAACTACCACCCCTCGGCGGAGGGGTACGCCACGGCGGCGATGGCGGTGCTGCCCACGCTCTGCGCGGTGCTGGGGCTGTGGCCGGAGTCCGACCGGCTGGACGGGGCCCGGCGCGAGGACATGCTGCCGGTGGCCAAGGCGGCCTCCCAGGCGGCCAGGGAGGCCGGTACGGAGGTCACGGGGGCGCGGGCGCCCTGGGCACTCCTCAAGCACCGCAGGCGGCGGCGCCTGCCCGCGGCCACGGAGCCCCACCCGCACCCGGAGCAGCACGGGGGGATGGGAAGGACCGAGGAAACCAAGGAGAGAACCGGAGAAACCGAGAAGAGTGGAGAGACAGGAGCGACGGTGGAGACTGGAGAGACAGGGGAGTCGCACGGGGAGCCGCGCAATCTCCCGGCCAATTGATCGACCCGAGCAGTCGGCGAGCAGCCTGCGAGCAGTCGGACTGAGCGGTCGCTTAGAAAAGAGGTCGGCGTCACATGCGCTGCCCGGTGACCCGGCGCCTACGTACAGGTAACTTCCAAGTCAGCACCTGCCAGAACCCGCCTTCCAGCCCTCATGGAGCCGCGTGATGCCCGAAGCCGTGATCGTCTCTGCAGCCCGTTCCCCCATCGGCCGGGCCTTCAAGGGCTCGCTGAAGGACCTGCGCGCGGACGACCTGACCGCCACGATCATCCGGACCGCGCTGGCCAAGGTTCCCGAGCTGGACCCGAAGGACATCGACGACCTGATGCTCGGCTGCGGCCTCCCGGGCGGCGAGCAGGGCAACAACCTGGGCCGCATCATCGCCGTACAGATGGGCATGGACCACCTTCCGGGCTGTACGGTCACCCGCTACTGCTCGTCCTCCCTCCAGACCAGCCGGATGGCGCTGCACGCCATCAAGGCCGGCGAGGGCGACGTCTTCATCTCGGCCGGTGTCGAGATGGTGTCCCGCTTCTCGAAGGGCAACTCCGACAACTGGCCGGACACGCACAACCCGCTGTTCGCCGACGCCGAGGCCCGCACCGCGGCCCGCGCCGAGCGGGGCGGCGACGACTGGCACGACCCGCGCGAGGACGGCCTGGTCCCGGACGCGTACATCGCGATGGGGCAGACCGCGGAGAACCTGGCCCGCCTCAAGGGCGTCACCCGCCAGGACATGGACGAGTTCGGCGTCCGCTCGCAGAACCTCGCTGAGGAAGCCCTCAAGAACGGCTTCTGGGAGCGCGAGATCACCCCGGTCACCACCCCGGACGGCACGGTCGTCTCGAAGGACGACGGCCCGCGCGCGGGCGTCACGCTGGAGGGCGTGCAGGGCCTGAAGCCGGTGTTCCGCCCCGACGGCCTGGTCACGGCGGGCAACTGCTGCCCGCTCAACGACGGCGCCGCTGCCCTCGTGATCATGTCCGACACCAAGGCGCGCGAGCTGGGCCTGACCCCGCTGGCCCGGATCGTCTCGACCGGCGTCTCGGGCCTCTCCCCCGAGATCATGGGGTACGGGCCGGTTGAGGCCAGCAAGCAGGCGCTGAAGCGGGCCGGGCTGACCATCGACGACATCGACCTGGCCGAGATCAACGAGGCGTTCGCCGCCCAGGTGATCCCCTCCTACCGCGACCTCGGCCTGCCGCTGGAGAAGGTCAACGTCAACGGCGGCGCGATCGCCGTCGGTCACCCCTTCGGTATGACGGGCGCCCGGATCACCGGCACGCTGATCAACAGCCTGCAGTTCCACGACAAGCAGTTCGGCCTGGAGACCATGTGCGTGGGCGGCGGCCAGGGCATGGCGATGGTCATCGAGCGGCTGAGCTGAGCCGAACCGTGCCGGGCCGGGCCGGGCCGTGCCGGGCCGGGCCGTGCCGGGCCGGGCCGGGCCGGGCCGGGCCGGGCCGGGCCGGGCCGGGCCGGGCCGGGCCGGGCCGGGCCGGGCCGGGCCTGACATAGCCGTCAGCGGGCCCACGCCCCCTACGGTGGCCGGTTCCGAGCCCCGACCGTGACCGAATCTCCCCCAGGATGTGACCTATCTCCTGGGGGAGAGGCATTCCCGCAGGTCACACCCGCATCAGGGTTAAACCCCAGGCCCAAAGACCTGTCCAATTCGTGACGTAATGCACTGACACAGGGCGCAGGTAGGGGACAAGCTGATGTAGGAAGTCGGGGGATCGATTGAAACCGGGAGTATGTCAGTGAGCGCCATGTCTCTTGCCCTGTTGCTGACCACCGCCGCCGCCACGGCCGTGGGCGCTGCTGCTCTGCACGCTGCTCACGGGCTGCGCAAGCAGGTCACGGCCCTTCGTACGGAGCTGGCCGAGGCCCGTGTGCACGGCGTCACCGTGCCCGCGCAGAGCCGCAGCACCGTCACCCCCGTCGCCGAGATACGCGCGGCCGTCGCCGAAGCGCTGGCCGAGGAACGCGAGCGCGAGCTCGCGGAGGCCCGTGCGTTCTGGGCCACCCAGGAAGCGCGTGATGCCGCCGATGCCCCGTCCCTGCTGGGCGGCCTGACCGGGGTGGGCGAGGACGCCCCGTTCTTCATGCCCCGCCAGGCCGACTTCGCGGGCCTCGACGCGATGGACCTCGACGCCGGCGAAGCCCTCGACGAGCTGGTGGAACTGACGGAGCTGGCGGACATGACCGAGCTGCCCGGGACGGCGGAGTTCGCCGAGGACTCCCCCGAACTGGCCGCCGCCCGCCGCCGGCACCCCTCGCACCCCGACTTCGTACCGGTGCAGACCCCGGTCGTCACCGACCACGAGCGCACCGTGAACCGTCTCGAAGAGCTCGCCGACAGCCGTACGGAACTGGCCGATGTGCGCCCCGGTCCGCTCGGCACGCTCGACGTCTATGTCTTCGCCGACGGCACCACGCTCTGCATGACGCCCGGCCACCGCGAGACGGCCGAGCGGCTGGCCGGCTCGCTGCTCGCCGGCGAGCACCCGGTACTGCTGGGCGGTTCCGGTGTCTCCGGCGCGTACGCCCTGACCTTCTCCTGCGGCGAGGAGAACGTCTACATCCTCGCCGACCGCGTCATCGCCTCGTTCTGACACCGCGGCATCCGGGCACAGCGGCTCTCGCCGGCCGCCGCCCCCGGGGCGATCCCCAGGACTGCCGCCCGCCGCTACGCGAACGCGCGCGCAGCGGCCTCGTCCACGAATTGCACGGCCTCGTCCAGCTCAGCCGACGGGGCCGTTTCCAGTGCCACCGCCAGATCGCGCCCCGCCACGGCGAGTTGGTCGCCGATCGAGAAGATCCCGGCGTCGGGCATGGTGTGCGGCTCCCGGTCCGGCGCCTCGATCCGCTGGGCGCGCAGCGCCAGTTCCCGCGCCGCGGCAAGTCCTTCGGCGGCGGCGCCGCGCTGGAGGCGGCTCTGCGGGGCGGCGCGCAGCCGGTCGGCGAATCGGTCCACGGCAGTGATCAGCGGGGTCGTATCGAGCACTCCGCGACCCTACGCGCCCAGACAGGACGGTTGCCAACGGGCCGATGCTCGGGCACGGTGTCGGCAAGGACCAGCAACGCGCAATGCGTCGGAGGCGCCGATGTCCCAAGTCTTCTCCGAAGAAACCCATCGCAATCTGCTCGCCCGGATCCCCCGCTGCACCGGTCGTGAAATCACCGACTGGCTCCGCACCGTGGAGGAAGGACCCGCTCTCCGCTTCGAGGAGAAGGTCAGCTGGCTGCGGAGCGAACACGACCTCGCCTACGGACACGCGAAGGCGCTCATCCACGAGTACGACCTCAGAAGGGCCGCCCGCAAGCTGCTCTAGCGACGGGCGTGGAAAACGGGAACGGCCCGCAGGCGCTGCCTGCGGGCCGTTCCCGTCGTCTGGGTGCGGGCGGATCAGTCGTCGCCGCTGAGGATGGAGAGCAGACGCAGCATCTCCAGGTAGATCCACACCAGGGTCATGGTGAGGCCGAAGGCCGCCAGCCAGGACTCCTCGCGGGGTGCGCCGTAGGCGATGCCGTCCTCGACCTGCTTGAAGTCCAGGGCCAGGAAGCACGCACCGAGGACGATCCCGATGACGCCGAAGAGGATGCCGAGGCCACCGCTGCGGAAGCCCAGGCCGTCACCGCCGCCGAAGACGGCGAACAGCAGGTTGACCACCATCAGGAGCATGAAGCCCATGGCGGCGGCCATCACGAAGCCGTAGAAGCGGCGGGTGACGCGGATCCAGCGCATCTTGTACGCGAGCAGCACACCGGCGAAGACACACATGGTGCCCATCACCGCCTGCATCACGACGCCCGGTCCGATGTACGTGCTGACCGCGCTCGAGATCACTCCGAGGAAGACACCCTCGAAGGCCGCGTACGAGACGATCAGCGCCGGCACCGGCCTGCGCTTGAAGGACTGGACGAGCGACAGGACGAACGCCACCAGGGCGGCGCCGATCGCGATGCCGTACGACTTGCCGAGGTTCGCCTCGTCGACCGGCAGCAGCGCCCAGGCGAGCACGGCGCCGAGCACCACGGTGCCCAGCGTGATCGCTGTCCGCGTGACGACGTCGTCGATCGTCATCGCGCCGGTGCGCGCCGGTGCCTGCGGGGCGCCGTACTGGGCGTCCGGCTGGGCGTAGGGGTTGGTGGCGTACGGGTTGGCGGCGGTGCCCTGCGCGTACGGGTTGGCACCCGCTGCGGGGGCCCCGGCCTGCGGCGCCGCGTTGAAGCCCGCGTATCCGTTGTCGCGGCTGAAGCCCCGTCGCGAGAAGACCGGGTTGCTGCTCCTCATCTCACTCCTCCATGGCCACCCTGCGCGGCCTTCCCACAAGAGTAATGGGTAGGCAAAAGAATCAGACTACTGCTTGGGGAGGATCTTTGCGGATACCTGTCCGGAGCGACACCCGCCCGTCGGTCACCGGGCCGAGCGGCACCGCGCAGAAAACCGGCTGCGCCCCATACCGTCCGGGCCCGCGCTCCAGTAACGTGCCGACCGACCGGTTTTACGGCGTCATCGCGTGTACGGCGTCATCGCGCCCGGACGACAGGAGCGGCGGCTGAAGTCATGGAGCATGCGCTGCGCGTGGCCCGCCATCCCGGAATCGGTCGTGGTCCGAGGCGTTCCGTCGGCTCGGCCTCCGAGTGAGTAGTGGTGCCTGGAACCGGACTCGAACCGGTACGCCCCCGAGGGGCAGCGAGGTTTAAGCTCGCCGTGTCTGCATTCCACCATCCAGGCCTGGCGCGCGGCTCCGCGTTGGCACATGACCCTATCCGGGGACTTCCCTCGAACAGCGGATCAGTGGCGCGATGTTGTCTTATTTTATTGACCGTTTGAGGGGTCGTCAGCACTCGCGAAAGGGCATCGCCACATGCCTGGGCGGGGTAGCGGGCGCGGCGGCCGGTAATCCGGATTGACGTAAAGTCGCCGCACCCGGACGGCGCATTCACCGGGCACGCGCCGACGGCCGCCGCGGGCTCGCCCCCGGTCCCGGCGGTGGTCCCCCGGACCGACGCCTCAGGGTCGGTGTCATACCGCAGGAGGACGCAGGGCCTTCCCGATGCGACTCAAGACTGTCCCCGGAACGGGCACGCGGACTGACGTCCGGCGGCGGAACAGCGGTGACGATTGAAGGGTTCCGAACAAAACCCCGGACGAGCCTCGGCCGGAGCCCCGAAACAGGAGATTCCCGTGACCACTTCCACCGCACCCCGCGTCACCACGGTGGCCGCCCGCGCCACGGACCTGTCGAAGGTCTACGGAGAAGGCGAGACCAGGGTCACGGCCCTGGACCGGGTCTCCGTGGACTTCCCGCGGGGCGAGTTCACCGCGATCATGGGCCCGTCCGGCTCCGGCAAGTCCACGCTGATGCACTGCGTGGCCGGCCTCGACAGCTTCAGCAGCGGTTCGGTACGGATCGGCGACACGGAACTGGGCTCCCTCAAGGACAAGCAGCTCACCCAGCTCCGCCGGGACAAGATCGGCTTCATCTTCCAGGCGTTCAACCTGCTGCCCACGCTGACGGCCCAGGAGAACATCACGCTCCCCATGGACATCGCGGGCCGCAAGCCCGACGCCGCGTGGGTGCGCAAGGTCATCGACATGGTGGGCCTCTCCGACCGGCTGAGCCACCGGCCGACCGAGCTCTCCGGCGGCCAGCAGCAGCGCGTCGCGGTGGCCCGCGCCCTGGCCTCGCAGCCGGAGATCATCTTCGGTGACGAGCCGACCGGAAACCTGGACTCCCGCTCCAGCGCCGAGGTCCTCGGCTTCCTGCGCAACTCGGTGCGCGAGCTCGGGCAGACCGTGGTGATGGTGACTCACGACCCGGCGGCCGCCTCCTACGCGGACCGGGTCATCTTCCTCGCGGACGGCCGGATCGTCGACCAGATGCTGCACCCCACCGCGGACGGGGTCCTCGACCGGATGAAGGCGTTCGACGCCAAGGGCCGCACCAGCTGAAGCCCGCCCTTCCCCGCGCCCCTTTCCGGAACCCCTCCCCATCCCAGGACTGACAGACATGTTCCGTACCGCCCTGCGCAATGTGCTCGCGCACAAGGCCAGGCTGCTGATGACCGTCCTCGCCGTGATGCTCGGCGTGGCCTTCGTCTCCGGCACGCTGGTCTTCACCGACACCCTCGGCAACGCCCTCCGTAACCAGTCGGCGAAGAGCTACGACGACGTCGCCGTGGCCGTCACCACCTACGCCGACCAGCGCGACGAGAAGACGGCCGGCATCACCGCCGCCACCCTGAAGAAGATCCAGGGCCTGGACGGCGTCGACACCGCCACCGGCCGGGTCTCCGGCTTCGCCGGGGTCGCCGACCCCGACGGCAAGCTGATCGGCAACGGCTGGTCGAACACCGGCGGGAACTACTTCCCCGGCAAGAACGGCAAGGACTCCGCGTACACCTTCGTCGACGGTACGGGCCCGGTCGCGGCCGACCGGATCGCGCTCGACAAGGAGACCGCGAAGCGGGGCGAGTACCACGTCGGTGACCGGGTCCGGGTCGCCACGAACGGGCCGGTGAAGGAGTACACCCTCTCCGGTGTCTTCACCACCGAGGACGGCGCGGTCAACGCGGGCGGCAGCCTGGTCCTCTTCGACACCGAGGTCGCCCAGAAGCTCTACCTCAAGCCCGGCGTGTTCAGGGACGCCAACGTGTCCGCCGCGCCCGGCGTCTCCGCCGAGAAGCTGCTGGCCGGAGTGAAGCCGCTGCTGCCCAAGGACGCCGAGGCCAAGACCGGCCAGGCGCTCGCGGACGATCAGGCCAAGCAGATCGAGGACGGTCTGAGCGGTCTCAACGGGATGCTGCTCGCCTTCGCCGGCATCGCCCTGTTCGTCGGTATCTTCCTGATCGCCAACACCTTCACCATGCTGGTGGCCCAGCGCACCAAGGAGCTGGCACTGATGCGCGCCGTCGGCGCCTCCCGCCGCCAGGTCAAGCGCTCGGTGCTCCTCGAAGCGGCCGTCGTCGGCGTGATCGCCTCGGTCGTCGGCTTCGCCCTCGGCCTCGGCCTCGCCATCGGACTGCGCTCCGCGATGGGCCTGTTCGGCGGGAAGATCCCGGCCGGACCGCTGATCATCTCGCCCACCGCGGTCATCGCCGCGTTCGCCGTCGGTGTCCTGATCACCGTGCTGGCCGCCTGGCTGCCCGCCCGCCGGGCCGCCAAGATCCCGCCGGTCGCGGCGATGAGCAGCGTGCACGCGACGGCCACCGTCAAGTCCCTGGTGCTGCGCAACTCGATCGGCGCGGTGCTCACCCTGCTGGGCGGGGTGGCGATCGTGGCGGGCGCGGCCAAGTCCGGATCGGCCGGCCGGACCGTCATCGCCGTGGGCGCCTTCCTCACGCTGATCGGTGTCATCGTGCTGATCCCGCTGCTGTCGCGGCCGGTGATCGCACTGGTCCGCCCGCTGCTGAAGCGGCTGTTCGGGGTCTCCGGCAAGCTGGCCGCGCAGAACGCGGTCCGCAACCCGCGCCGTACCGGTGCCACCGCCTCCGCGCTGGCCATCGGCCTCACCCTGGTCACCGGCATCTCGGTCCTCGGCGTCACCCTCGGCCAGGCGGTCGACCGGATGACCACGGACAACATCAAGGCCGACTACATGGTGACGATGGCGAGCGGCGGTCCGCTCGACGAGTCGGCGCTCACCGCCCTGCAGAAGGCCGACGGGGTCTCGGCGGTCTCGCCGCAACAGGCCACCTCGATCGAGGTCAAGGACGAGTACCACTCCGCGTCCGCCGTCTCCCCCGGCGACGTGCAGAAGCTCTTCGCACTGCCGACCGTCTCCGGCTCGATCGACGCGCTGGAGAAGGGCGAGATCGCCGTCGACGAGAAGACGGCCAAGTCCAACGGCTGGAAGACCGGCGACACCCTCCGGGTGAAGTTCGACGACGCCAAGAAGGGCGAGCTGAAGGTCGGGGCGGTCTTCCAGGGGAACGAGATGCTTTCCCCGGTCCTGCTCCCGAAGAACGTCGCCGATGCGCACGCCAGCATGTCGGACATCCGCGAGATCTGGCTGAAGATGGACGGCGGCGCGAGCGAGGCCAACGAGCAGGCCCTGGTGAAGGCTCTGGGTGACAACCCGGGGATGAGCATCATGGACCGTCAGGACATCCGTGACATGTTCGGTGGCTCGGTCAACCTCGCGATGAACATCATGTACGGGCTGCTGGCGATGGCCCTGATCATCGCGGTGCTCGGGGTCATCAACACCCTGGCGATGTCGGTCTTCGAGCGCCAGCAGGAGATCGGCATGCTGCGGGCGATCGGCCTGGACCGGCGCAGGGTGAAGCGCATGATCCGGCTGGAGGCCGTGGTCATCTCGCTCTTCGGTGCGGTGGTCGGTGTCGTGCTCGGCATGTTCCTCGGCTGGGCGATCGGGCAGACCCTGTCGTCGGACATCCCGGACTACGCGCTGGTCATCCCGTGGGACCGGATCGCGGTCTTCCTGGTGCTGGCAGGGGTCGTGGGTGTGCTGGCCGCGCTCTGGCCGGCCCGCAGCGCCGCGAAGCTGAACATGCTGACGGCGATCAAGACCGAGTAGCGAACCGGGCGGCATCTCGCCGGACGCGCCCGAGGGCCGGTACCCGCAGCACGGAGCTGCGGGTACCGGCCCTCGGTCCGTCCCGGTGTCAGCCGGTCGCGGACGCCGTCCAGTCGCGGGCCCGCAGCGGCATGCGGGAGGACCCGCCCGCCGCCGGACGCACCACGAGGATCTGGTTGACGCCGATCTTGTTGTGCTCGAAGGAGAGGGCGGAGGCGGCCATGTAGAGGCGCCAGACCCTGGCCCGTCCGGGCGAGGTCATCCGGACCGCGCGGTCCCAGTGCTTCTCCAGGTTGGCCACCCAGCGGCGCAGGGTCAGCGCGTAGTGCTCGCGGAGCGACTCGACGTCGCGGGCCTCGAAGCCGGCCTCTTCGAGGGTGGCCACGGTCCGGCCCAACGGGGCCAGTTCACCGTCCGGGAAGACATAGGCGTCGATGAAGTCGTCCACGTGGTACGCGGACTCGTCCTTCTCGGGGCGGCGGGCGATCTGGTGGTTGAGCAGCCGGCCGCCGGGCTTGAGGAGTGCGTAGAGGTCGTCGGCGTACTCGCGGAAGCGGGCCGAGCCGACGTGTTCCGCCATGCCGATGGACGAGATGGCGTCGTACGGGCCGTCCCTGACGTCCCGGTAGTCCTGGACCCGGATCTCGATCCGGTCGGTCAGTCCCGCTTCCGCGATGCGCTTCCTGGCGAAGGCGGCCTGTTCGACGGAGAGGGTCACTCCGGTGACCCGGGCGCCGTACTCGCGGGCGGCGTGCATGGCCATGGAGCCCCAGCCGCAGCCGACGTCGAGGAGGCGGTCGCCCTCCTTCAGCGCGAGCTTGCGGCAGACCAGGTCGAGCTTGTCGCGCTGGGCGTCCTCAAGGTTTCCGCCGTCCTCCCAATAGGCGCAGGAGTAGACCATGGACGGGCCGAGGACCAGTTCGTAGAAGTCGTTGCCCACGTCGTAGTGGTGGCTGATGGCCTCCTTGTCGCGACGCCTGGTGTGGAGGGTGCCGGTGCGGCGGCGCACCTCCTCGGGCGGCGGGGGCGGCGGGGGCCAGGGGCCGGCCAGTTGCAGCAGCCCCTTGGCGAAGGCCCGTACCCCGGGGTCGCGGACCGGGTGGACGCTGTCCTTGGCGTCGGCCCCGCGTTCCCAGATCAGTGAGGCCATCAGGTCCAGGGCCTCGTAGAGATCGCCTTCGATGTCGAGCTCGCCCGCCACCCAGGCGCGGGCCAGGCCCAGTTCGCCCGGCTTCCAGAGCAGCCGGCGCAGCGCGCGGCGGTTCCGGATCACAAGTACGGGGGCCCCGGGCGGTCCGGATTCGCTGCCGTCCCAGGCCCGGATACGGACCGGCAGCTTTTCTCCCAGCAACTCCTCGGCGAGAGCGGTCAGCCGCAACGCGGCGTCTGCCATGGCGCACACCTCCGTGATGGTGTTCCCAATGTGCCCAAACATGGTCGAACATGCCTGCAACCACGCCGGGCACCCGTGCGCCGCGACGAGGTACGTACCCGTCAACAGTCTGCGGAGCGCACGCCATCCCGCTACAGCGCAATGGAAGGGCAAAATAGCTGTACACCACATGCATCCGTTCGCCGGGCCGACCCGCGGCGCCCCGCACCACGCCCCGCCGCGCGGGACCGGGTACGCCGAAGGGGCCGCCCGCACCACGGATGGCGGACGGCCCCTTCGGGCGTTGTGCACGTACTGCGCGGGCGAGTGGGCCCGCGGTCGGACTAGGAGGCCTTGGCCTTCTCGCCCTCGGCCTTGGCGGCGGCCGGTGCCGGGGCCGGCTTGGCGGCCTCGTAGAACTCCTCGCGCGGCGTCTCCATCGCGCCGAGCGAGACGACCTCGCGCTTGAGGAACATCGCAAGGGTCCAGTCGGCGAAGATCCGGATCTTACGGTTCCAGGTCGGCATCGCCATGCCGTGGTAGCCACGGTGCATGTACCAGGCGAGGCGTCCCTTGAGCTTGATCTTCATCTTGCCCATGACGATCATCGCGACGCCCTTGTGCAGCCCCAGACCGGCGACCGCACCCTTGTTGGCGTGGCTGTAGTCCTTCTGCGGGAAGCCGCGCATCCCGGAGATGACGTTGTCGCCGAGGACCTTGGCCTGCCGCAGCGCGTGCTGCGCGTTGGGCGGGCACCAGGCGTTCGGGTTGCCGGCCTTGCGGCCGACCATGTCCGGAACCTGGGCGTTGTCGCCCGCGGCCCAGATGTAGTCGGTGCCCTGCACCTGGAGCTTCTCGGAGGTGTCCACGTGACCGCGCGGACCGAGCGGCAGGCCGAAGCGGGCCAGCGCCGGGTTCGGCTTCACGCCGGCCGTCCACACGATGGTGTTGGAGTCGACCTCGAGGCCGTTCTTCAGGACGACGTGACCGTCGACGCAGGAGTCCATGGAGGTCGAGAGGAAGACCTCGACACCACGGGACTCCAGGTGCTCCCGGCCCCAGGTGCCCAGCTTCGGCCCGACCTCGGGAAGGATCTTGTCGGCGGCGTCGACGAGGATGAAGCGCATGTCCTCGCGCTTCACGTTCGTGTAGTACTTCGCCGCGTCGCGGGCCATGTCCTCGACCTCGCCGATGGTCTCCGCACCGGCGAAGCCGCCGCCCACGAAGACGAACGTCAGCGCCCTGCGGCGGACGTCCTCGTCGGTCGTCGAGTCGGCCTTGTCCAGCTGCTCGAGGACGTGGTTGCGCAGGCCGATGGCCTCCTCGATGCCCTTCATGCCGATGCCCTGCTCGGCGAGGCCGGGGATCGGGAAGGTGCGGGAGACCGCGCCCATCGCGATGACCAGGTAGTCGAAGGGCAGCTCGTAGGCCTCGCCGACGAGCGGCGCGACCGTGGCGACCTTGCGGTCCTGATCGATGGTCGTGACGCGGCCGGTGAGCACCTCGGCCTTCGGCAGTACGCGTCGCAGCGGGACGACGACATGCCGAGGCGAGATGCTGCCGGCAGCAGCTTCGGGGAGGAAGGGCTGGTACGTCATGTACGAGCGCGGGTCGACGACCGTGACGGTCGCCTCGCCGTAGCGCATCTTCTTGAGAATGCGTCGAGCTGCGTACAGGCCTACGTACCCACCGCCTACTACGAGGATCCTGGGACGCTCCGTGGTGCTCATGCCATCGAGTATCCACCCCCCTCCGAGGGCATGCTCGTGAGCCCCTTCACAAGCTATGAGCAACCTTCTGTTACACTTCGCCGCCCACGTGACCGAGGTCATGGCGCCGCGAGGGAACCACGGTGCGACGGCGAACGTTGTTCACCGCTTGTGAGCTGGCCCTTGGCCCTCCGGACGGGGTGAACCACCGCTCCGATTCATCTACCGGCAACACGTCCGGAACACTTCCGTACGGAGACACGACGGCCCGACGAGCGGCTCCTGATACCCATACGGAGCAGAACTGCCCTCCGCGGAGCCGAATTCCTTGTGAAGAAGTTCACGAACTTCGTCGCGCCGTGTCTCGCGAACCACCGCCCACGCGGCCCACACCGGCTCAAAGGTGCAGGCCAAAGCGCGCATGAGCATCGGGTTCTAGGCGATCGACCAGCCGATTCCGTCGAGGATGTCGTGCTCGCTGACCACGACTTCCCGGGCCCCGGTCCGCTCCATCACGGCGAGCAGGATCAGCGCCCCGGACGTGATCACGTCGACCCGTCCCGGATGCATCGCGCCGATCGCGGCCCGCTCGGCGTGGGTGGAGCCGAGGAGCCGTCCGGTGATCTCCCGGACCTGCTCGAAGGAGATCCGGGAGTGGTGGATCGCCTCGGAGTCGTACGCGTCGAGCCCCAGGGCGATCGCGGCGATCGTGGTGACCGTCCCCGCGAGGCCGACGAGGGTGGCGGCCCCGGTGAGCGGGACGCTCTCCTCGGCGAGGTCGAGGGCGGCGTCGATGTCGGCCCGGATCGCGCCGATCCGGTCGGCGGTCGGCGGGTCGGTCACGACGCCGTCGCGTACGAGGTGCCGCTCGGTCATCCGCACGCAGCCGATGTCCACGGAGCGCGCGGCCCGCACATGGTCGTCGCCGACGACGAACTCGGTGGAGCCGCCGCCGATGTCCACGACGAGATACGGCTTCGCCAGGTGATCGCGGCCCGCGAGCTCCTTGGTGGCTCCGGTGAAGGAGAACTCCGCCTCCTGGTCACCGCTGATCACCTCGGGCTCGACGCCCAGGATCTCCAGCACCCCGCGAACGAACTCGTCCCGGTTCTCCGCGTCGCGGGAGGCGGAGGTGGCGACGAAGCGGATCCGCTGCGCACCGTGCTCCTTGATCACCGCCGCGTACTGACGGCAGGCCGCGAACGTCCGCTCCAGGGCCTCGGGGGCGAGCCGCCCGGTCCGGTCGACGTCCTGGCCGAGGCGGACGATCTCCATCCGCCGGTCGAGCTCGACGAGCTCACCGGTGGACGGGTCCGCGTCGGCGACGAGCAGGCGGATGGAGTTGGTACCGCAGTCGATGGCGGCCACGCGGGTCATGAAGTACTCCCAGCTCAAGCTCCTCCGGCGAACGAGGAGCGGGGTCGGGGCAGAGCCCCGGATCAAGCCCCTCCGGCGATCGAGGAGCGGGGGTCCGGGGGCGGAGCCCCGGGAGACGAACGGTCAGCCCTCGTCCGGCGCGCCGCACGGTGAGACGCACGGCCCCTTGCGCCACCACTCCGGCAGCATCGCGATGGCCTCGTCGCCCAGCGGGTTCACCCCGGGCCCCGCGGCCAGCGAGTGCCCGACCAGGACGTGCAGGCACTTCACCCGGTCCGGCATGCCACCCGCGCTCGGGAAGCCCTCCAGCACCTCGATGGCGTCGCGCCGTGCGATGTAGTCCTCGTGAGCGGCCCGGTACGCGGCGGCCAGCTCGGGGTCCGTACCGAGGCGCTCGGTCATCTCCTTCATGACCCCGTTCGCCTCCAGCGTGCCGATCGCGGACGCGGCACGCGGGCACGTCAGGTAGTACGTCGTCGGGAACGGCGTACCGTCCTCCAGCCGGGGCTGCGTCTCGACCACGTCCGGGTTGCCGCACGGGCAGCGGTGCGCGATCGCGCGCAGACCGCGCGGCGGGCGGCCCAGCTGCTGCTGGAACGCGGCGATGTCCGCCTCGGTGGGCGCGGTGGACTCGGTCTGGGGAGGGGGCGTTTCCATGCCTGCCTAGGTTCTGATCGGGCTGCTCGAACTGCGGTTCTGCAGATGGATGAAGAGAGTCAGTCGCGGTCGGCGCTGTCGACGCCGTCCCAGAGGTTGGAGTGCCACGGCCGGCCGGACTCGTCCGTCCTGCCCTCGCGCTCCTTGACCGCGTCGGGGTCGATCACCGTGTAACCGGTCTCCCCGGGAAGAAGGTAGTGCAGGTGCGTGCGGGCCAGCTGCCTGATGTACGCGTCGTCCTGGAGGCGCGCCTTCTCGTCGCGCAGCTCCTCGGTACGGGCCTTGGCCTCCTGCGCCAGGCGCTCCTGGTCGGCGATCTCGTCCTGCTGCGAGACGTACTGCCGCATCGGGTACGCGAGCGCGACCACCAGGGAGCAGACGATGAGCACGAGGAAGGCCGCCCGGCCGGTGAGCCGTGAGCGGCGGGCCTGACGGCGGTTCTGGGAACGGTAGACGCGGGCGGCGGTCTGCTCGCCGAGCAGCCGCAGCCGGGTCGCGGTGGAGAACCGGTCCCGGTCCTTCGCGGCCATGTCTCCGCCTCCCCACTACGCACGTCCGTCCCCGCACACGGTACGGGACCGAGTGCGGGGACGGACGGATGCCATGGCCTTCGGCCCCTGACGGGCCGAAAGGGATGATCAGCCCTTGAACCGCGGGAACGCCGAGCGGCCCGCGTACACCGCGGCGTCGTCGAGGATCTCCTCGATGCGCAGCAGCTGGTTGTACTTGGCGACGCGGTCCGAGCGGGCCGGGGCGCCGGTCTTGATCTGGCCGCAGTTCACGGCGACCGCGAGGTCGGCGATGGTGACGTCCTCGGTCTCGCCGGAGCGGTGCGACATCATGCACTTGAAGCCGTTGCGCTGGGCCAGCTCGACGGCGTCCAGGGTCTCGGTCAGCGAGCCGATCTGGTTCACCTTGACGAGCAGGGCGTTGGCGGAGCCCTCCTCGATGCCGCGGGCCAGGCGCTCCGGGTTGGTGACGAAGAGGTCGTCGCCGACGATCTGCACCTTGGCGCCGAGCTTGTCGGTGATGACCTTCCAGCCGGCCCAGTCGTCCTCGTACAGCGGGTCCTCGATGGAGACCAGCGGGTACGCGGAGACGAGCTCCTCGTAGTACTCGGTCATCTCGGCGGCCGAGCGGGACTTGCCCTCGAACTCGTACTTGCCGTCCTTGTAGAACTCGGACGCGGCGACGTCGAGCGCGAGCGCGATGTCCTTGCCGGGGGCGTAGCCGGCTTCCTTGATGGCCTCGACGATGAGGTCGAGGGCGGCGCGGTTGGACTCCAGGTTCGGCGCGAAGCCGCCCTCGTCGCCGAGACCGGTCGAAAGACCCTTGGTCTTCAGGACCTTCTTCAGCGTGTGGTAGACCTCGGCGCCCCAGCGCAGCGCCTCGGAGAAGGACTCCGCGCCGATCGGCGCGATCATGAACTCCTGGATGTCCACGTTGGAGTCGGCGTGCGAACCGCCGTTGAGGATGTTCATCATCGGAACGGGCAGCAGGTGCGCGTTCGGGCCGCCGAGGTAGCGGAACAGCGGCAGGTCCGAGGCCTCGGAGGCGGCGTGGGCGACGGCCAGCGAGACGCCGAGGATGGCGTTGGCGCCGAGCGAGCCCTTGTTCTCGGTGGCGTCCAGGTCGAACATCGCCTGGTCGATCAGCCGCTGCTCGGTGGCGTCGTAGCCGACGAGCTCCGGGCCGATCTGCTCGATCACGGCGAGGACGGCCTTCTCGACGCCCTTGCCCTGGTAGCGGTTGGGGTCACCGTCGCGAAGCTCGATGGCCTCGAACGCACCGGTGGAGGCGCCGGACGGAACGGCAGCACGGCCCGTGCTGCCGTCGTCGAGGCCGACCTCTACCTCGACCGTGGGGTTTCCACGGGAGTCGAGGATTTCCCGGGCTACGACGACGTCGATGGACGGCACGAGGCATCTCCTTCTGGGATATGACGCTGGTTGTGCAGGGTCACTTTGGCCTTGCGACAAGAGCCTAACCGGCCCGGCCCGCTGAGCCCGACGACCGCCCGACCCCTGGGACGAAAAAGGACCCGAGGGCGCACATTGCCGGGCAAACAGGCAGAAATTTACTGGCCAGTAACTACAACACTTGAACGGTCCGGCGCTCCCCCGAGCACAGACGGCCGAACCCCGGCCCGGCGCATACGGGGGGAATGCGCGCCGGGCCGGGGTGCTCGGGGAGGAGAGAGCCTCGACTACTTCGTCAGGTGCAGCTGCTGACCCGGGTAGATCAGGTCGGCGTCCTTGACGATGTCCTTGTTCAGCTCGAACAGCTGCTGCCAGCCGCCCTCGACCTTGTGGTCGGCCGCGATCTTGCTGAGGGAGTCGCCGGAGGCGACCTTGTACTCGCCGTCGCCCTTCTTGACCTTCTCGCCGGTCGGGGTGGTGACGGTCTTCTTCGACTCGGCCTGCGGGGCGGCGGAGCGCTCCGAGCGGGAGGCGGCGGGGGCCTCGGTGCGCTCGCTCTGCTTCGGCTGGGCCTGCTGGGCCGGCTGCGACTGCTGCTTCGGGGCGGCCGGGGCGCTCTGCTGCTCGGAGGCGCCGGAGCTCGCGGTGGAGTTCGAGGAGGAGCCGGTGTTGACGCCCGGGTCGACACCGTCGTTGGTCAGGTTGCCGGCGCCGGCGCAGGACCAGGCACCCGGGCCCTGCATGTCGAGGAGCCTCTCGGCGGTGGCGATCTGCTGGGCCTTGGTGGCCAGGTCGGCATGGGCGGCGTACTGCGTACCGCCGGCGGCGGCCCAGCTGGACTGCGAGAACTGCAGACCGCCGTAGTAGCCGTTGCCGGTGTTGATGGACCAGTTGCCACCGGACTCGCACTGGGCGACGGCGTCCCAGGTGGCGACGGAGGCGGCGGAGGCGCTGGTCGCACCCATCAGGGGCACGGCGACGGCGGCACCGGCGACACCGGCGAGCGTGGCGATACGGACGGCCTTGGACGGGCGGCGGTGCTTGCCCTTGCTGGAAAGCAGCATGGAACTTCTCCTCACCGACGCCTACGAGGTGAGCTGTCGGGTTCGGGCCAAGTGAGTTGCCCGGTCGCACGTCCTAGCACGCGACTTCACCCCAAGCCGGTCCTGATGCGTCTTTCGACGATCGGGCCCGGCGCTTACCTGGGTCCCCCGCTCCTGCCTACGGCGCTTTACGCGTCTGTTCCCTTCGACCGACGGCAGGATTCGGCGTGACGGTCGACGGGGCCCGCGGTGCGAGCGGTTCCGACCGTAAACATACGCAACCCCCACATTCAAAGACGGACACATCGGACAATCAACCCGTACTTGCATCTGAAGAACCGTCGTTTCCGCAGGTGGGACGTGATGCGGAAGGGCCTCCCGGGCGCGACACGCCAGTTGACGCAAAGAGACCCATGTCTCACTTACGCATAAGCGGACATAGGTCCCTGAACTACCCTGATTTTTGAGGTGCTTTTAGTCGATTATCAGACTGCCTTCACTGGGCCTTCACATCGAGATCGAGGCTCTGGCCAGGGCGGATGAGGTCCGGGTCGGAGCCGACGGCACCCTTATTGGCCTCATAGAGTGCGGGCCAGCCTCCGGGAACCTTCTGTGCATCAGCAATCGACCAGAGGTTGTCGCCGGGCCGGACGGTGTACGCGTCGTCAGCCGTCGGCTCGGCCGTGTCGCGCGCGCCGTTGCCGCCGCGGGAGGCGTGACGGCCCGGCTCACGGCCGCCGCCGTCCGTGTCGCGACTCCTCTCGGTGGCCGGCGCGCCGCGGTGCTTGCCGCCCGCATCACCGGACGAGTCGGGTGAATCGGACGTGTCGCGGGGCGTACCGGAGGACGCTCCGGGAGACGGAGCGGTCGAAGCCGGGGACTTCGGGGACGGCGAGGCCTTCCCTGACGGCTTGTCGGCCCCGTCCGAGCCGTCCGCACCGTCCACGGCGTCCGAGCCGTCCGAGGCGCTCCCGGACGGCGTGGCGTCGTGGGACGGGTCCGCCGACGCGTTGTCAGCCGGCTTCGCACTCCCGGTCGGGTCGTCGGCGGGAACGGAGCCCGGGTCGACTCCCGGCAGCCTCCCGTCCACCGCGAGGCCGGAGATGACCGCACAGCTGGGCCAGGCCTGCGGGCCCCGGCCGTCCAGGACCTTCTCGGCCACCTCTATCTGCTGCGCCCGGCTGGCGAGGTCGGCGCGCTCCGCGTACGCCTCACCGCCGTACGCCTTCCAGGTCTCCGGCGAGAACTGCAGGCCGCCGTAGTAGCCGTTCCCGAAGTCGGCACTCCACGCGCCGCCGCTCTCGCACTCGGCCACCCGGTCCCAGGTCGTGGCGTCGGCCGCGTGCGCACCGGACGCGCCGAGCAGCGGGATGGCGATGGCCGATCCGGTCACGCCCGCGGCGACGACGATGGCGGGTGCCTGACGGGGGCGACGGTGTCTGCCGTTCGCGGAGCCCATGGGGTTGCCTTCCGTGTGACTGACATGTGACTGGTGAGTCGAACGGTGAACCTAGCGGGACTCGAACGCGCGTCACAAGTCGATGCAGCGCAGATCACGTGAAAGTCACAGAACTGACGGAGCGTCACTTCCGGTGGTCGCGGGCCCCGGCGTGAACTCCACGGGGAGCGTGCGAAGTCCACGCATGATGAGCCCGCCACGCCACCGCAAATCGGTAGGTTCCACCGCAAGCCGCAGGTCCGGAAGGCGGTTCAGAAGCGTGGCGAGCGCGGTCTGTCCCTCCAGCCGGGCGAGCGGCGCTCCCAGGCAGTAGTGGATGCCGTGCCCGTATCCGAGGTGCTGATTGTCACGCCGTGCGAGGTCGAGCGTGTCGGGGTCCTCGAAGCGCTCCGGGTCGCGATCGGCCGCGGCGAGCACCACGAGCACGGGGTCCCCGGCCGCGATGTCCTGCCCGCCGAGCGTCAGCGCTTCGGTGGCGAACCGCCAGGTGGCCAGCTCCACCGGGCCGTCGTACCGCAGCAGTTCCTCGATCCCGGTCTCCAGCAGCCCGCTCTCCCCCGAGTCGAGCGAGTGCTGGAGCCGTTCCCGCTGCCCGGGGTTGCGCAGCAGCGCGTAGACCCCGTTGCCGATGAGGTTGACCGTCGTCTCGAATCCGGCGAAGAGCAGGATGAAGGCCATGGCCGCGGCCTCGTTCTCGGTGAGGTGCTCGCCGTGGTCGCTGGCCCGGATCAGCCCGGAGATCAGGTCGTCCCCCGGGTTCTCCCGCTTGCGGTGGATCAGTTCGGCGAGATAGCCGCGCATCTTCTTCACCGATCTGGCCACCCCGCCGCGCGGACCGCCGCCGTGGCGGATCATCATGCCCGCCCAGTCCCGGAAGTCGTCCTGGTCCTCGGGCGGGACACCGAGCAGATCGCAGATCGCGTAGATGGGGAGCGGGAAGGCGAAGTCGTGGATGAGGTCCGCCTTCCCCTCCTCGATGAAACGGTCGATGAGGCGGTCCGTCAGTTCCTGTACGCGCGGGGCGAACTCGGCGACCCGGCGCGGGGTGAACGCCTTGGAGACGAGGCGGCGCAGCCGGGTGTGGTCGGGCGGGTCGATGTTCAGCAGATGCGTCATCAGCTCGGCCTTGCGCTCGCCCGGGATGCCGGTCTTCCCCTTGGCGTGCGCCGGCTCGGCGTGGTGCGCCGGGTTCTTGGAGAGCCGGGAGTCGGCGAGCGCCTGCCGCGCGTCCGCGTACCGGGTCACGAGCCAGGCCTCGACACCGCTGGGCAGTGCGGTTCGGTGCACGGGGCTGTGCTCGCGCAGCCAGGCGTACGCCGGGTACGGGTCGGTGGCGAACTCCCAGGTGAAGAGTTCGGGTGCGCCGACGGGGCAGGCGGCGGGCTGATCGGTGGGGTGGTCGGCGGGACGGTCGGCGGGGCTGTGGTTCACCCCCCGACGTTATCCGTTGCCCCCGGATGTCATCCGGCGCCCTCCGGCACGGTCCGTCGTCGCCCTCCGGGGCTAGGCGTTGCCTTCCGGGGCTAGGCGTTGCCCTCCGCCGTCCTGATGGCGTCGCGGTAGGCGCGGCCCGCGGCCCTCAGTGCGGCCTCGGGGTCGATACCGTCCTGCTCGGCGCGTACGGCGAGGGCGAGGAGCTCGTAGCCGATGCCGTCGCCGGTGGGGAGCGGCACGTCGAGCCCCGCGGTACGGACCCGGCCGGCCAGCTTCGCCGCCAGGGCCAGACCGGGCTGGCCGAGCGGGACTCCGTCGGTGACCGAGTCGCGCTGCTTCTCGATGGCCTTGGTCCGCAGCCAGTGCGCGTGCACGTCCTCCGGGGTCTCGGCGCTCTCGTCGCCGAAGACGTGCGGGTGGCGGTGGATCAGCTTCTCGACGAGGGCCGCGGCCACGTCGTCGACGGAGAACGGCTCCGCCCCGTCCTCGGGGCGGCCTTCCTCGGCGATCCTGGCGTGGAAGACGACCTGGAGGAGTACGTCGCCGAGTTCCTCGCGCAGTTCGTCGCGGTCGCCGTCCTCGATCGCCTCGACGAGTTCGTACGCCTCCTCGATGGCGTACTTGGCGAGGCCCTTGTGGGTCTTCTGCGAGGTCCACGGGCATTCGAGCCTGATCCGGTCCATGACCTGGACCAGATCGAGGAGCCGGGCGCCCGGCAGGTCGTACGAACCGGGCAGCAGCTCCAGGTCGGGCATCCGCACCCGGCCCGAACCGGCGAGCCGGGCCAGACCGTCGGTCAGTGGCCGGTCGCCCTCGCCGCCCGCGAGGACGACGACGGTCCGGCCGCCCGCACAGCCGTCGACGAGTTCCTGCGCGGTGGACACGGAGTGCTCGACGGTGACGCCCGCCTCGCGCAGATAAGGCAGCTGCGGGTGGTCCGGCTCGGCGCAGAGCACCCGGTCGGCGGCGTGCAGCGCCTGCCAGGCGGGCCAGGACAGGAGTCCGGGCGCGACGCGGTGGCTGGCGGTGAGCAGAACGATACGGCCGGGGTCTTCAGCGTTCACCGTTCGAATCTACCTCGGTCGTTCGCGTCGCCCGTTCCGCGGCCGGTCAGGCGCCGGCCTCGGTGTCCGCGCTGGCCGGCTTGGTGACCTGGGTGATCCAGGGGGCCTTGTAGTCGGCGAGCTGGGTCTGCTTGCTGTCCCAGGTGCCGTAGCGCGGATTGACGTCGACGCGCAGTGCCTTCGACGCCTTGCCGAGCGCCTCGCCGACGGCCTGCTGACCGGCGGGCTGCTGCAGGTCGGCGCCGAGCGCCTGGGCCAGCTTCGTCAGCTGGACCTGCTCGCGCAGGACGGCGTCGATCTGGCCGGGGGCGACCCAGCCCCGCTGGAGCATCGCCGTCCGCAGCTGCGCCTCCCCGCCGGACTGGGCCGCCGCGGTCCTGCGCATCTGCTGGATCTCGTTGCGGTTGACCCTCACGCCCGCGTCCTGCGCGGCCCGGTCCAGCACCCGGTCGAAGATCATGGTTTGCAGTTTGACCCGGCTGAGCTGCCCGGACTTGTCGATGAGCTGGGAGGCGTCCTTCGAATCGCGCTGGGCCTCGCGTACGGCCGCCACCTGGCTCTGCAGCATGGAGACCTCGATCCGGTCCCCGCCGACGACGGCCGCGGCGCCCGGGTGGGCCTCGCTGCCACAGGCGGTCAGAAGTGGGGCGCCGGCGAGCAGGGCGGCGGAGACGGTGAGCGCGGTGCGACGGCGGCGGTGCAAAGGAACCTCCCGGGGAGACTTTGTGCATCAGTGCACAAGACCTTGCGGTGATCGATGTTAGGCAGTGGACGTGGCTGGGGCCACCGATTCGACCAACGATTCGGAAGGAGTTGGGGATATGGGCCCGCCCGGGGCCGCCCGGCGGGGCTCAGGGCACGCGTTCGACCGACGGGGCCGGGGTGTCCGGTCGCAGCATGATCGTGCGCGAGACGACGAAGGTGATCGGGATCGCCGCCGCGGCCGCGACCAGCGGCGCGTACCGGCTGCTGAACCCGGCGAGATCGACCAGCAGATAGACACCGCCGGTCGTGATGACGAAGTTGGCGGCGTTGGTGAGCGGGAAGAGCAGGAACTTCCGCCAGGTGGGCCGGGTCCGGTAGGTGAACCAGGAGTTCAGGAAGAAGGAGCCGATCATGCTCAGCGCGAACGCGATCACATGGGCGGCGATATAGGGCAGCCACGTCAGCAGGACGAGGTAGCAGCCGTAGTACGTGCCGGTGTTCACCACTCCCACGAGGGCGAATCGGGCCATCTGTGCGGTGACCGTCATCGGCGTACGAACTCCTGGGGCTCCCGAATCTTCTGCGGCGCCCCGGTGTTCGTGGCCTTCACCAGGAAGTGCGGGCGTCGCTTCACCTCGTAGTAGATACGGCCGACGTACTCGCCGACCACCCCGACCATCACCATCTGGACCCCGGCGAGTGCGGTGACCACGACGAGAAGGGTGACATAGCCGGGGGTGTCCACCCCCTGCACCAGGGCGACCCCGACGATCCACGCCGCATAGGCGAAGGCCACCGACAGCAGCAGCATGCCCAAGTAGAGCGCGGCGCGCAGCGGTTTGTTGTTGAAGGACAGCAGCCCGTCGAGACCGTAATTGAGCAGCTTTCCGAAGGTCCAGGCGGAACTGCCCTGTTCGCGGACGGCATTCTCGTAGTTGAAGGTCGTCGTACGGAATCCCACCCAGGCGAAAAGGCCCTTGGAGAACCGGTTGTATTCGGTGAGTTCCAGTACGGCGTCGACCGTGCGGCGGGACAGCAGCCGGAAGTCCCCGACGCCGTCGACCAGTTCCACGTCCACCAGGCGGTTGATCAGCCAGTAGTAGGCGCGGGCGCTGAGGGTGCGGGTGACGCGGTCGCCCTTGCGGGTGCGGCGGGCGATCACCTGGTCGTGGCCCTGCGCGTGTTCCTCCAGCATCCGGCCCACGAGCTCGGGCGGGTGCTGGAGGTCGGCGTCCATGATGACCACGGCGTCGCCCTCGGCGTGCTGGAGGCCGGCCAGCATGGCGGCCTCCTTGCCGAAGTTCCGGCTGAAGGAGACATAGCGGACCCGCGGGTCGGCGGCGGCCAACTCCTGGAGGATCACCAGGGTCCGGTCCGCGCTGCCGTCGTCGACGAACACCAGCTGGAATTCATGTCCCAGCCCGGCCATTTCGTCCGTGACGCGTTCATGGAAGCGTTCGAGGATCTCTTCCTCGTTGAAACAAGGCACCACCAGAGAGATCAGCACGGATGTACATCAGCGCGGCCAGATGTCGGAACCCGATGCAGCACGTGACCGATGGGCGTCCATCAAGTGAACTGACCTAATTCGGCGCGGGTTTGAGCGTTCGAAGCTGGCATATTCCTGCGTATGCCGACTTCCCGTCCCCGCCTGCGCGCGGGCTCGCTCGCCGCGCTGCTCACCGTCGCCGCAGTCTGTGCGGGTGACGCCGTGGCGCGCGTCTTCCCGTTCGGGCCGCACACACGCAGCGTCAACGACCTGGGCAATCAGTTCGTGCCGTTCCACGCCCGGCTGTGGGACCTGCTGCACGGGAATGCCGACGGCGGGCTGCTGCTCAACTGGTCCTCCGGGTACGGGACGAGCTTCCTGCCGGATCTCGGCACCTATCTGACCAGCCCGTTCGCCCTGCTCGTCGGGGTCTTCCCGCGTGACCGGATCGATCTCGCGGTCTATGTGGTCACGGTCCTGAAGATGGCGTCGGCGGCGGCGCTGATGGCCGTGTTCCTGCTGACGCTGCGCGGCGGGCGCTGGTGGGCGGCCGGGGCGCTCGGCGCCTCGTACGCACTGTGCGGCTGGTCGGTCGCCGAGGCCTCGTACAACCCGATGTGGCTGGACGGACTGGTCGCCCTGCCGCTGCTCTGCCTGGTCGCCGAGTGGGCCCGTACGGGACGGCACCGGATCGCCGGGCCGCTGCTCGTCGCGGTGGTGTGGGCGGCCAACTTCTACACGGCGTACATGGCGACGCTCGGTGCCGCCCTGGTGCTGGCCGTCCGGCTCTTCACCGAGCGGGACGACCGGCGGACGGTGGTCCGGGGGCTGGTGCGGGCCGTCTGCACAGTCGGGGTGGGCGTCGGGCTCTCGGCGCCCGTCCTGCTCCCCGTCTACCTGGGCACCAAGCACGCCTACCCGGGCTGGGACCGTCCGTTCGCGCCCGCCGCATGGCCCGATGTGCTCGCCCGGCTGCTGCCCGCCACGTACAGCTTCTTCACCCCGGCCCTCTTCCTCGGCACCGGCACCCTGCTGCTGGCCTGTGCGCTGGCCTTCCAGCGGTCCGTGCCGGGGCGCGAGCGGTGGGCGTGGACGGGGCTGGTCGCCGGGGTCGCACTGTCGTTGCAGTGGGGCCCCACGCATCTGCTCTGGCATGCCTTCACCACGCCCAACGGCAGTCCGTACCGGCAGACGTTCGTGCTGGCCGGGCTGGTGGTGATCGCCGCCTGGGTCTCGGTCTCCTACGACTGGCCGGGGCGGCGGGCGCAGCTCGGCGGGGTCGTGGTCCTGGTGGTGCTCGCGGCCGGGGCCGGCTTCAGCGACCTGGTCACCGGGTGGACGTATCCGCTGTTCGCGGTGGGGCTGGTGGCCGCGGCCTGCGCTCTGGTGCTGGTCGGGCGGGGCCGGAGGCTCGCGGCGCTGGCCGCCGTGCTGCTGATCGGCGCACAGGCCGGGCAGGCCGCCGCGTCCACCGCGTACTTCGACCGGCAGCGGCTGAACCGGCTCGACGACTACGCGCCCTGGGGCGAACGGCAGCGGACCCAGGCGGCCGTGGTCGCGGGCGCCGACGGCTGGCCGGGCTATCGCACGGACCCCGGCCGGGAGCAGACCACCGCGAACGATCCGCTGCTGGTGGGCGGGCAGGGCGGCGCGTACTACAGCAGCCACACGCCCGCCGTGCTGACCCGCACGATGCGGGCGCTCGGCGGCGGGTGGACATCGAACGGCCGGGCCGTGCAGAGCCTCGACAACCCGGTCACGGACGCGGTCTTCTCGGTCGGCGCGCGGGTGCGCGGGCCGCGCGATCCGCACCAGGGGGCGAACCTCCCGGACGACCGGCCGGTGACGGTGAGCCGTGCCGAGACACCGCCGCTGGTGACGGTGCGCCGGCCGGGCGGTCCGGTGCCGTACGGCCGTTCACCGTTCCGGAACCAGGAGCAGCTGCTCGGCTCGCAGGTCTACACGGTCCCGACGACGGTGCTGCGGACGGCGGACGGCGACGCGGTGGCCGACAAGGCGGCGTACGACTACCGGGTGGGACGCGGCACGTACACGCTGACCGCCGCCTGTCCGGCGGGCACCGAGGCATATCTGTGGTCGCCCGACATGTTCGGCTGGGCACGGCTCGGCGACGGTCCGGAGGTCGAGTTCAAGGGGCAGCTGCCGGCCAGGCGGGCCGCGATGCAGCACCTGGGCACGGTCGGCGGGGCCGGGAGCGTGCGGGTCACGCTGACCCCGGTGCGCGCCGGGACCGTGCCGCATCGGGCGATCGGCTGTCTGGACCGGGCCCGGCTGTCCTCGGCGGTCGCCGGACTGAAGCGCACCGGCGCGGCCACGGTCCACGTCACCGACCACGGCATCCGGGCCGAACTGCCGCCCGGCACCACGGGAACGGTCGTGATCGCCGCGCCCCGGATCGCGGGCTGGCGCTGCCAGGGCCGCCCCGCCGACAGCTACCTGGGCCTGGTCGCCACCCCGGCCCCGGCCCGCGGCACGGCGGTCGACTGCACGTTCCGGCCCCCGGGCCTGCGGGCGGGCGCGTTGGCCGGGGCGGGCGCGCTCACCGTTCTGGTGCTCGGCGGGGCGGTGCTCGTGTACCGGCGGCGACGGGGCGCGGGGGCCGGGCCGCACTGGCCCGACCGGGCTCCGCGGCAGGCCGAGACTCCGCAACCCGTGGACGCCTGACCGGGGCCGGTGGTCAGCCGCCCCGCACCTCCACCTGGCGATCGAGCCGACGGCGCAGCTCCACCGGCAGCGGGTGGTGAGGCCCGTAGGCCCGCTCGGCGTCGTACAGCAGCGCCTGGAGCTGCACGCGCGCCGTCACGTGGTCGCCGAGCGCGAGCAGCAGGTGTGCGATGCGGTTGCGGATCTCGAAGAAGCGGGCCGGGTCGCCGCCCGTGGCGCGGTGGTTCTCGTAGTACGGGAGGACCGCTCGGTACTCCGCGAGCGCGGCGGCCGGTTCGCCGAGCTGCTCCAGGCACTGGGCCGCGTCGTAGCGGAACTGGAGTGTCTGCGCGTCGGCCGGGCCGGCCTCCGCCGCGCGGTCGTCGGCGAGGCGGCGCAGCTCGGGCAGGGCGCGGCGGTACTGGCCGTCGTCCATCAGCGTCGCCGCGTACTGCTTGCGCAGGATGCGGACCACGGCGGAGTCCTCGCCGTGCTGTTCGGCGGCGACCGGGAGGATCGAGCCGAGGATGTCCACGGCCTGGGTGATCCGGCCCTCGCCGAGCAGCTTCTTGACGTCGTCGACGGCGGCGGCCACATCGGGCCGGGCCGCCGCGGGGGCGGGCGGGGCCGGTGGCGGGGGCGGGGCGGCGGCCCGGTCGGGCCACGGGGCGTGCGGGCGCAGGAACGGGCGGGTCGGGTCCAGCGGTCCGGCGCAGAGCCCGGTGCCCGGCGAGGGGAGCAGCGGGGCGAGGTGTTCGTACACCTCCTGGGCACCGGACGGCCGGTGCTGCGGGTCCTTGGCCAGCAGCCGCAGCACCAGCGCTTCGAGCGGCTCGGGGATGTCGGGCCTGATCCGGCGGACCGGGACCGGCGGCTCGTAGAGATGGCGGTGCAGCACACCGAGGGCGGTGGACCCGGCGAACGGCACGTCGCCGCTGAGCAGTTCGTGGAGGAGCACGCCGAGGGCGTACAGATCGGTGTACGGGCCGACGGCGCCGCCCATCGCCTGCTCGGGGGCCATGTAGGCCGGGGAGCCGATCGGCGAACCGGTGTGGGTGAGCCGGGTGGTGTCGGTGTCGAGGACGGAGGCGACGCCCAGGTCGAGGACGGTGACGGTGCCGTCCGGGCGCACCATCACGTTGCGGGGCTTGAGGTCGCGGTGGACGATCGGCACCGCGTGCACGGCGCACAGGACGGCGCAGAGCTGGGCGGCGACCGCGACGGACCACTGCCAGGGGTACGGGTCGTGCTCGGCGAGATGGTCGGCGAGGTCGGCGCCCTCGACGTACTGCATGACGAGGAACAGGTCGTCGCCGTCACTGCCGGCGTCGTGGACGGTGACCAGGCCGGGGTGGTCGACCTGCGCGGTGACCCGGCATTCGCGGACGAAGCGGCGGCGCAGCTCGCCCGCGGCCTCGCTGCCGATGGGGCCGGTGACCCGGTCGGGGCGGAGCAGCTTCACCGCGACGCGGCGGTCCAGGCGCTGGTCGTAGGCCGTCCAGACCTGGCCCATGCCGCCCTGTCCGAGGATGGTTGCCAGTTGGTACCGCCCGCCGATGACTCGTCCGCTCAGCGTCCCTCCTCCTTGCGGAGGTAGTCGCTCAACTCGTCGAGCTCGGCGCGGACCTGGTCGATGCGGTGGGGGCGGGGGTGCGGGTGGGGCGCGGGGTCCGGCTGGGGCTGGGGTGACGGCTGGGGTTGGAGCTGAAGCTGCGGCTGGGGCGCGGCGGGCGGCTGCTGTGCGGGCATGGGCGGCGACGGGACGGGCGCGGGCGTAGGAGCAGGACCAGGAGCGGTCGTGGGCGTAGGCGCGGGCGCGGCCGCGGACATCCGCATCGGCGCCGTGGGCGCGTACTGGTACCCGTATCCGTACCCCGGCACCGGATGGGCGGCCGCGTGGCCGCCCATCCGGTGCTGCTTCGTCAGCCGTTCGTAGTGGCGGACGTCCCCGACCAGGTAATACGCGACCGACCCCAGCATCACCACCAGCAGCAGCGGGATGAGGACGTTGTCGATGCCGGTCGGTTCGTCGTTGCCGTCCCGGCCGAGGATCGGCAGGAGCACGCAGACGAAGACGAACCCGGCCCCGGTCAGCCACCAGTCGGACGCCCGGCGGCGCACGATCGCGAGCCGGAGCAACGGACTCCACAGCAGCAGTCCGAGCGAGCCCACCAGGAGCACGACGAACAGCACCCGCATGGAGACGATCCAGGCCCGGCTGGGAACCCGGCGCGGCGGCGTCGGCGGATGACCCGGGGCGTACATGGCTGCTCCTGGAGACCTGGTCGTTGAACATCCGCGCACACGCTCCGTGTGCGCAGATCCGAGCGTAGAGGGCGACACCGACAACCGGCCCCGGGTTGTACGGATCGGCTGTGGTTCAGCTCACTCCGGCGCGACCGTGCCGTCCGTCAGCCCGTCGTACATCCCCTGGACGAGCTGTCCGCCGAGCCGGCCGGCCAGCCTCAGGGCGTCCTCGAACTCGGCCAGGGCACGGAACCGTTGTCCGTACCGCTGCTGCTCCGCGAGCGGCAGCCGGGGCAGTTGGAGGCGGCGGGCGTCCAGCCGGGTGGCGGTGGAGGCGTAGCTGCTGGCCTGGCGGTTGTTGGCGGTGCCGCGCAGGAAGCCGGCCAGGAACCAGGGGTCGAGGGCGGCCGGATCGGGGCGCAGCAGCTGGAGGTTGCGGCCCAGTGCGGCCCCCGCTGTGGCGTCGTCGACGACGCGGGCGACGGAGCCGCCGCCGAGCACGGGGACGACGACATCGCCCGGTTCGACGAGGACCGGCTCCTCTGCGGGCCCGTCGACGGGCAGGCTTCCCGAAGGGGCGGTGGAGCCGAGGACGTCGTGTTCGGTGAGGACGGGCCCCGGGCCGGTGCCGGAACCGCCGGTGCGGAGCTGGAGGGCGCCGGCACGGGCGAGTTCACCGACGGTGGTGAGCGGCCAGTGGGCCGGTTCGGAGAGGGTCACGGCCACCGGGGTGAGGGTGCCGGTGAGGCCGAGCGTCTCGGTGAGCCGCTCCCGTACCCGCATCAGCTCGGCGGGTCCGCCCGCGGCGGCCGGTGGCGGCAGATGGCGGGCGGGGGCCAGATCCACGTCGTCGTCGAGGAGTTCGATGACGGGTACGGCGCGGCCGGGGCGGGCCGAGGCCGGGTGGCCCGGCTCGGTCCGGCCCTCCCGTCCGGGGCTTCCCGCGTCGTCGAAGGACTGCCAGGCGTCGAGCACGGCACCGTGCACCGCCTGCCAGTCGAGCCGGTCGCGCCCGCCCGCGGGGGCGGTCGCCGCCGGGCCCGCCGAAGGCGATTCGGCGGGTTCGGCGGTGTCGACGAACAGCAGTTCGGGCGAGGGGTGCCGACCGCTGCCGGGCTTGCGGAGCACCCAGAGGTGGAGCGGGATGCCGTACGGGGGTGCGGCGCCGGCCGGGAGCGCGATGACGGCGCGCAGGGCGCCGCGGCGCAGCAGATCGGCGCGGATCCGGCGGCCGGAGCGGCGCGAGGCGGCGGCCGGGGGCATCAGCAGGACGGCGGTGCCGCCCTCGCGCAGATGGGCCAGGGCGTGCTGGACCCAGGCGAGTTCCGACTCGGTACGGGCCGGGAAGCCGTACTCCCAGCGCGGGTCGTAGGCGAGCTCGTCGTGGCCCCAGTTGCGTTCGTTGAACGGCGGGTGGCAGAGCACCGCGTCGGCGGCGAGCTGCGGGAAGGCGTCGGCGCGCAGGGTGTCGGCGGTCCGTGCCGCCAGGGCGCAGCCGGTGTCGGTGTGCAGGGCGAGCCTCAGCGCGGTGAGCGCGGCGAGGTCGGGGTCGGTCTCCTGGGCGTACAGGGCGGCCGGCCGACCGACGGCACGCAGCAGCGCGCCGGTGCCCGCGGCCGGATCGAGGACCGTGCGGGCGGGCCGCTCCCCCGTCTCCACCAGGGCGGCCATCAGTTCGGCGAGTCCGGGCGGGGTGAGGGTGTACTGGCGCGGGTTGGCATCCAGCTGACGGCCGAGCAGGAACTCGAAGGTCTCCTGGACCCCGGTCCCGGCGGCGAGTTCGGCGGCGGCGCGGAGCAGCGGAACGGACGGGAGCAGTTCGGCGGGGCTCGGGGCGTGAACGGCCCGGCCGGCTTCCGCCGCCGGTCCGAAGCGGGTGGTGAGCACCTTGTCGACGGCGAGGGAGAGCACGCCGGCCATCCCTTCGTCCGACGCGGCGGTGATCTCCGGCCAGACCTTGGGGGAGGTCCGCAGGAGCAGCAGGGCGCAGCCGGTGTGGACCAGGGCGGGGACCGCGCCGGCCGGGTGCCCGGCGAGCTGCTGCCAGACCCGTTCCCGCAGCGGGACCTCGGCGAGTTTCCCCTGGTCGCGAAGCCATTGCTCGACCTCGGGCAGTGCGAAGGACGGGCTCGTCTCGGTGCCGCCGACGGGCTTGGGGAAGTCGGCGTGGCGGCGGCGCCAGTTGCTGACCGCGGCGCGCCCCACCCCCGCCAGCCGTGCGATCCCGGCCGCGGTCACCTCTGTCGAGTTCTCCGGCACTGACTGTCTCCCTGGTCCTGGCGCTCGTCCCGGTACTGGCTTGTCGGCGAGCATACCGACCCGGTTCGCACGGCATCGATTCACAGCGTGCATCAACCCATCCACCGTGAACCGTGTTGACTCGGTTCACAAGCTCTGCTGTTATTGATCCATCGCCGCACGACAGCGAGCGATGCACGAGCACGACGCACGAATCCGCTCACCACCCATCTCTGTTTTGCCGGAGGGCACAGCCATGTCCCAGTTCACGCAGCCGCCGCAGTCCCCGCAGCCCCAGCAGCCGTACGCCCCCGCCCAGATGCCGGGCATGCGCCCGGCCCGTAACGGACTGGGCGTCGCCGCCCTCGTCCTGGGTGTCATCGGCGCCGTGTCCGGCCTGATCCCGTTCCTGTTCTGGCTGGCGGGCATCCTCGGCCTCATCGCCCTGGTCCTGGGTCTGGCCGGCCGGGGCCGCGCGAAGCGCGGCGAGGCCACCAACAAGGGGATGACCACCTTCGGCGCCGCGCTCGGCCTGATCTCGCTGATCCTCGCGGTGGTGGGTGCGGTGATCACCTTCAAGGCCGTGGACGACGCCGTGAACGACCTCAACAAGGCGGTGTCGGACACCGCGGCCTCCGCGAAGCCGAAGCCCGGCGGCGACTCCGCCAAGGGCGGGGGCACGGACAAGGGCGGCGCGGAGAAGAAGGACACGGGCAAGGCGCTGGAGGCGGGCGACTCGGCCGTGTACGACGACGATCTGACGGTCACGGTCGGCGACGCCACCTCGTACACCCCGGACGCCTACGCCGCCGGACACACCAAGGGACAGAAGGCCTACCGGGTCGCCGTCGTCATCGAGAACGCGGGCAAGGAGAAGTTCGACGCCGCGCTCGTCAGCGTCTCGGCGCGGGCCGGCCAGGACGGTGTGGACGCCGAGCAGATCTTCGACAACAAGGTGGGCGCGGGCTTCAGCGGCACGGTCCTGCCGGGCAAGAAGGTCACGGTCCAGTTCGCCTTCGACGCCCCGGCGGACGCCAAGAACCTGGCCGTCGAGGTCAACCCCGGCTTTACGTACGACGCCTCGCAGTGGGACCTGAAGCTCTGACCGTCCATCTGGGACCGGACAGAACGAGCCGGAGAGACCGGAGCCGACCACCATGCGCCTTCTCGCCCGCGCCTCGGCAGCCACCCTGAGCGCCGCGACCACCCTCGCCCTCGCCACGGCCTGCGGAATGCTTCCGGACGACGCACCCGAGGCCACCGCCCCCTACGCCCGGCTGACCGCCCCCGAGGTCGTCAACAAGGCCCTCGCGGCGACCCGGGCCGCCAAGTCGGTACGCATGACGGTGGAGACGACCTCCCCCGAGGGCCCGGTCGAGGCGTACGTCGCCACGGACATCAGGGGAGAGTGCACGGTCACGCTCTCCATGGGCGCGGCGGGCACCATGGAACTGGTACGGACGGGCGGCACGGTCCGCACCCGGTCGGACGCCGCGATGCTGCGATCAGCCTCCGCCTCGCAGGCCAGGAAGCTCACCGGCCGCTGGTTGAAGCCCACCACCGCCGACCGGCACGCGGAACTGGCCGAACGCTACTGCGACCGGGAGACCTTCCTCGGCCTCCTCGCGCCGAAGAGCGGAACGGCCCGCAAGGGCCGGACGACCGCACCCGGCTCCGGCACGCCCGCCCTGACCGTCACCGGCAGGACGGACGACGGAAAGTGGACGGCGGACATCGCCACCGACGGCAAACCCTTCCTGCTCAAGCTGCGCCTGAACCCGCCCCTCCCGCACGGCACATCGGGAAGGGACACCGACCGCACCGCCCCCGTGACAGTCGAATTCTCAGAATTCGACGAGCCGTTCACGGCGAACAAGCCGAAGCCCTGAACTCCCCGAACGCTTCAGGCCACAGAACCCGCCCCGCTCCCGGGCGGGTTCTGCGCACCCCGGACTCCCCCGCTCACCCGCCGCACTGCTCCAGCATCGCCGTCTTGTCGGCGGCGGTGACCGGCAGTTCGTACTTCAGGGACACCTGCGCGAACCGCACCGCGTACGAGCAGCGGACCGGCTTGTACGGCGGCAGCCAGGAAGCCGGCCCCGAATCGCGCTTGGCGTTGTTGGCCGGCCCGTCCACCGGGATGAGGTTGAGCGGGTCGTTGGCGATCTGCTGCCGCTTGGCCTCGTTCCAGCGCGCGGCGCCCATCTGCCAGTCGTACGAGAGCGGCATGACGTGGTCGATCTGGACCTTGGTGGCCTGCTGCTTGCGCCAGTCGATGGTCGAGCCGGTGTACGGGTCCTTGAGGGTCATCGCCACGACCACGCAGTCCGAACCGGACCGGAACTTCACGTCCTTGCCGTCCCGGGCGAGGAGGTCGTTACGGGTGTCGCAGCCGTTCCTCGCGAGCGGTATCCCGTCGATCGAGTCCTTCCACGCGTAGCCGAACTTGTCCCGCGCGTAACCGGTCTTCGGCCCCCGCCCCTTCGTCGCCACCTTCTCGATGACCTTCCGCCCGGCCGCCCGGTCCGCCTCGGAGGTGAGCGGCGCGAGCCCCGGCTTCGTACCGTCGGCGTTGTCGAGCGGGCTGGCCCCGAACCCGGTGACGGCCTGCCCGCCGCCGTCCGAGCCGCCGCCCTGCCGTCCGGTCCCGGAGGACGCGCTCTCGGGGTCGCAGCCGGCCAGGGCCAGCACCGCCGCCACGCTGAGGGTGGGCAGCATCACTCGGTAAGCGCGGGGAGATATCACTCGAAACCGTCCTGACGGGGAGAAAGCCGAACCCGGGAATCCTACGGACGCCTTCTCCTCGCGGACATGCACATGCCGATGGTCCGGGCGATTGCGGCCTGAATCACACCGTCCGGGCCACCGAACCACTTAACATACATTCATGTACGTTACCTAGATGTATGATTCCCTCATACACGCTCCCTCCAGCCCCGGAAGGCAGACGCATGGGCTTCTACGGCCGTCAACGCACGCTCGCTGATCTGGAACGCCGCACACTGCGCATCCGGGAGTCCGGAACGGGACAGCTGCTCGCCGTACGCGGCCGTCGGCAGGTGGGGAAGTCCCGGCTCTTCACACGCTTCGTCGAGCAGTCGGGACTGCCGTACCTCTACTTCTCCGCGGTGAAGAACGCACCGCCCGCCACCCAGCTCCAGACCCTCACAGCCGAGCTGCACACCTCGACGACCCCGCTCGCCGATGCCGATTCCCTCTTCTCCGCTCCCCCCAGCGACTGGCGGGACGCACTGGGCAGGATCGCCGTCGCCTGTCGCAGCACCCCCTCCGTCGTCGTCATCGACGAGTTCCCGTGGGCTGCCGCGGCGGATCCGACCCTGGAGGGGCAGCTCCAGAACGCCTGGGACCGCCAGCTGGAGAACACTCCCGTTCTCTTTGTACTGATCGGCTCCGATGTCGGAATGATGGAGCGGCTGACCGAGCACGACAGGCCGCTCTACGGCCGGGCCAGGAGCACCACTGTCGCCCCCTTCGACCCCGCCGAATGCGCCGAGGCCCTGGGCAGTGGAGGGGACCCGCTGGCCGCTTTCGACACCGCGCTCATCACCGGGGGCTACCCACGCCTCGTGCTGGACCGCGCACGCGCGCACAGCACCCGGGCGTTCGTGCACGAACAGCTCGGTGACGAGAACAGCGATCTGGCCGTGATGGGGCAGCGGTCCCTTGACGCCGAGTTCCCCGACGCGCAGCAGGCACGGCGCGTCCTGTCCGCGATGGGGGGGGCCGACATCGGAGTCAGCACCTTCACCCAAGTCGTCGGAAGGCTTCCCGAGGAAGGAAGCGCCGCGCACACAGCGGTCACCAGGGCCATAAAGGTCCTCGCCGACAAGGGGGTGGTCAGCGTCGACGTACCGGTGGGCACGCCCGCGAACAGCAGGCTGCGGCGCTACCGCATCAACGACCCGTACCTGCGCTTCTGGTTCCGCTTCGTCGAGGAACAGCAGGCCCACATCGCCCGCGGCCGGGCGGACATCGCCCGCGCCGCCTTCGACCGGGGCTGGCCGAGCTGGCGGGGCCGCGCCGTCGAGCCACTCGTCCAGGAGGCGGTGTACCGGCTCAGCCCGGAGCTACCGGGGCTGGAGAACGCCGGGCAGGTGGGGAGCTGGTGGAACCGTGACAACAGCCAGGAGTACGACATCGTCGTCCCCGCCGCCTCGGGGAAGCGCACGCTCCTCCTCGGCTCGGTCAAGTGGCGTGAGACCAAGCGCTTCAGCGACCGCGACCTCTCCCGCCTCGCCGAGGCCCGATCCGCCGTACCGAACGCGTCGGCGGCCCCGCTGCTGGCGGTGTGCCCGGCAGGGATCGAGGACGGCGTGCACCCGGATCTGACACTCACCCCTGCGGATCTGCTGGCCGCCTGGCGCGCATGAGGAGTGCGGGCGCGCCCCCGATCCGGTCCCTCCGCTTCGGGTCCGGGCGCAGTCGCCCGATCCGGATCTCGTACCGCAGCTTCTGGCGCCGTGGCGGCATGGCCATGATGTCGACCTGAATCGGACGGTCCGCGTCGTCCGGCGTGAGCCGGGTCAGTCGCAGCACGGGTTCACCGGCCGCGAGTCCCAACTGCTCCCGCTCGTGGTCGGTCGCCGGCCTCGCGGTCACGTCCTCGCGCACCCGCACACCGACGTGCCCCAGGTCCGCCAGAAGCCTGACCGCCCCGCCCCGCCCCGGACTGCCCCGGCGCCCCTCCGCTGCGGCCTCCCCGGCCCACACGTCACCCTGGGCTCCGGGAGGCGCGGCGAGATACGGCACCGAGGTGCTGACCCATTCACTGGCGCCCATGCACTTCCCCTCCGCAGCCGACTCCCGCGCCCGGCCTGCCGCACGGCGTACCGCACGGGCGCGAATTCTCCCCTCACGACCCCAGGATCGTAGTGAGGAACTCCCCCGTCCAAGCCAGCAGTTCGCGGCCCACGACCGGCTTGCCGCCGACCTTGCCCGTGGTGGGGCGGGGGACCAGGATCTGGTGGACGGCCGGCTTGATGACCGTCCTCGGGTAGAGGCGCTTCAGCCTCAGCTCCTGCGATTCACGCAGCTCCACCGGGGCGAACCGGATGTTCGGGCCCTGGAGGACGATCTCGCCGACGCCGCAGGCGCGGGCCAGCATGCGCAGGCCGGCGACCAGGAGGAGGTTCTCGACCGGTTCGGGGAGCTTGCCGTAGCGGTCGGTGAGTTCCTCGCGGACGGCCCTGATGTCGTCCTCCGTGTTGGCGGAGGCGATGGCGCGGTACGCCTGGAGGCGCAGCCGCTCGCCGGGGGCGTAGTCGTGGGGGACGTGGGCGTCGACCGGGAGCTCGATCTTGACCTCCAGGGGCGGCTCCTCCTCCACGCCGCCTTCGAGGGAGGCCCGGTAGTCGGCGACGGCCTCGCCCACCATGCGTACGTACAGGTCGAAGCCGACGCCCGCGATGTGGCCGGACTGTTCGCCGCCCAGGAGGTTTCCGGCGCCGCGGATCTCCAGGTCCTTCATCGCCACGTACATGCCCGCGCCCATCTCGGTGTGCTGGGCGATCGTGGCCAGGCGCTCGTGGGCCGTCTCGGTGAGCGGCTTCTCCGGGGGGTAGAGGAAGTACGCGTAACCGCGTTCGCGGCCCCGGCCGACACGGCCGCGCAGCTGGTGGAGCTGGGAGAGGCCGAAGTTGTCGCCGCGCTCCACGATCAGGGTGTTGGCGTTGGAGATGTCGATGCCGGACTCGACGATCGTCGTGGAGACCAGGACGTCGAACTTCTTCTCCCAGAAGTCCACCACCACCTGCTCCAGGGCCTGTTCGGACATCTGGCCGTGGGCCGTCGCGATACGGGCTTCCGGGACGATCTCGCGCAGCCGGGCGGCGGCGCGGTCGATCGACTCGACGCGGTTGTGGATGTAGAACGCCTGACCCTCGCGGAGCAGTTCGCGGCGGATGGCCGCGCCGATCTGCTTCTCCTCGTACGGGCCGACGAAGGTGAGGACCGGGTGGCGCTCCTCGGGGGGCGTGGTGATCGTCGACATCTCGCGGATGCCGGTCACGGCCATTTCGAGCGTACGGGGGATCGGCGTCGCGGACATGGTGAGGACGTCCACGTTGGCGCGGAGCTTCTTCAGCTGTTCCTTGTGCTCGACGCCGAAGCGCTGCTCCTCGTCGACGATGACCAGGCCCAGGTCCTTGAACCGGGTCTCGGAGGAGAAGAGGCGGTGGGTGCCGATGACCAGGTCGACGGAGCCCTCGCGGAGCCCTTCGAGGGTCACCTTGGACTCGGAATCCGACTGGAAGCGGCTCAGCGCCCTTACGTTGACCGGGAATTGGGAGTAGCGCTCGGTGAACGTGCCGTAGTGCTGCTGGACCAGCAGGGTGGTGGGTACGAGCACGGCCACCTGCTTGCCGTCCTGGACCGCCTTGAACGCCGCCCGTACCGCGATCTCCGTCTTGCCGTAGCCGACGTCGCCGCAGATCAGCCGGTCCATCGGGACGGACTTCTCCATGTCCTCCTTGACCTCGGCGATGGTGGACAGCTGGTCGGGCGTCTCCGCGTACGGGAAGGCGTCCTCCAGCTCGCGCTGCCAGGGCGTGTCGGGGCCGAAGACATGGCCGGGGGCCGCCATCCGGGCCGAGTACAGCTTGATCAGGTCGGCGGCGATCTCCTTGACGGCCTTCTTGGCGCGCGCCTTGGTCTTCGTCCAGTCCGCGCCGCCGAGCCGGTGCAGGGTGGGGGCCTCGCCGCCGACGTACTTGGTGACCTGTTCCAGCTGGTCGGTCGGGATGTACAGGCGGTCGCCCGGCTGACCGCGCTTGGCCGGGGCGTACTCGACGAGGAGGTACTCGCGGGTGGCGCCCTGCACCGTGCGCTGCACCATCTCGATGTAGCGGCCCACGCCGTGCTGTTCGTGGACGATGTAGTCGCCGGTCTCCAGCGTCAGCGGGTCGATCGTCTTGCGGCGGCGGGCCGGCATCCGGCCCAGGTCCTTGGTGGCGGTGCGCTGGCCGGTGAGGTCCGTCTCGGTGAGCACGGCGAGCTTCAGCGCCGGGTCGACGAAGCCGTGGTCGATCGCGCCGCAGGAGACGTGGACGACGGACGGGGAGATCTCCGCCAGGTCCGGGTCGAGGCGGGCGGCGATGCCCTCGCCGCTCAGCAGCTCGACGGTGCGGGAGGCGAGGCCCTGGCCCTCGGTGACGTACACCGTGCGCCAGCCGTCGGCGAGCCGGCCCTTGGTGTCGGCGAACGCGCGGGCGGTGTCGCCGCGGTACGCCTCCGGGGCGTGCATGCCGAGCTTGAGCGTGTCGGTGTCCTCGCCGGCCTCGTCGGCCTCGCCGGCGGCGAACGGGGAGACCGACCACCACATCATCTCCAGCTCGCGGGCCCGGTCCCGGACGTCCGCGATGCCCCACAGCGAGGCCGCGTCGACATCGATCGGGGCCTCGCCACCGCCCGCGGTGGCCGCCCAGGAGGCCTGGAGGAACTCCTGGCTGGTGGCGACCAGGTCGGCGGCCCTGGTGCGGACCCGCTCCGGGTCGCAGACCAGCGCCATCGAACCCTTCGGCAGCACGTCGAGCAGCAGCTCCATGTCGTCCACGAGGACCGGGGCGAGGGACTCCATGCCCTCCACCGCGATCCCCTCGGCGATCTTGCCGAGCAGCTCGCCCAGCTCCGGGTGCTGTTCGGCGAGGGCGGCGGCCCGCTCCCGCACCTCGTCGGTGAGCAGCAGCTCGCGGCAGGGCGGCGCCCACAGCCCGTGCTCGGCGATCTCCAGCGACCGCTGGTCGGCGATCTTGAAGTAGCGGATCTCCTCGACGTCGTCGCCCCAGAATTCCACCCGAAGGGGGTGCTCCTCGGTCGGCGGGAAGACGTCCAGGATGCCGCCGCGCACGGCGAATTCGCCACGCTTCTCGACCAGTTCGACCCGGGAGTACGCGGCCGCCGCGAGCGCGTCGACCGTCTTGCCGAGGTCGGCGCTCTGTCCGATGCGCAACGCCACGGGTTCCAGGTCGCCGAGCCCCTTGACCTGCGGCTGGAGCACGGAACGGATCGGCGCGACGACGACGGAGACCGGGCCGGTCTCCGGGTCGTCCTTCCTCGGGTGCGCCAGCCGCCGCAGCACGGCGAGGCGGCGGCCCACGGTGTCGGAGCGGGGCGAGAGCCGCTCGTGCGGCAGGGTCTCCCAGGACGGGAACTCGGCGATCGTGTCCGGCGGCAGCAGGGTGCGCAGCGCGGCCGCCAGGTCCTCGGCCTCCCGGCCGGTCGCGGTGACGGCGAGCACGGTCCGCCCGGTCTCGCGGGCCAGCGCGGCGACGGCGAAGGGGCGGGCGGCGGACGGGCCGACGAGGTCGACATGCATGCGGTGGCCGTCGCCGGCGGCCTTCACCGCGTCTTCGAGCGCCGGATCACGTACGACAACATCCAGCAGACCGTGCAGGCTCATGAAGGGCTTCCGTCCGGGTAACGAGGGCGAGGTCCGGCAGCCGGCTGCTGCCAGGGGGCTACACGAAGAGCAACGCGAAGGGCAACGCGAAGCGCCCGACACGTCGCACGGGTCGGGGGTTCCCAGCGTACGACTCCGGTGTGACAGCCGCGCCCGCAATCCGGCCCGGCGGGGTGTCCCGGGGCGGCGTGCCGGACACCGCACCGCAGGAACCCGGCCTCGGGGCGACGTCCCGGACACACGAATCCGGCCCCGGGGTGTTTGGAGGAACACCCCGGGGCCGGATTCGGTCATCCTACGTCGGCCGTCGCCCGCGCTAATCCGTGGCGATCGCGTTCAGGACGTTCATCCGGCCCGCCCGGAACGCCGGGACCAGGGCGGCGAACAGGCCCACGAAGGCCGAGGCGACGAAGACCGTGAGGATCGTCGGCCACGGGATCTCCAGGACGCCGAGGCCCTCCAGGGCCAGCAGCTTCTGGGCCGCGGTGCCCCAGCCCATGCCCAGACCGAGGCCGAGCAGGGCGCCGAAGACCGCGATGACCACCGACTCCAGGCGGATCATCCGGCGCAGCTGGCGGCGGGAGAGGCCGATGGCGCGCATCAGGCCGATCTCGCGGGTCCGCTCGACCACCGACAGGGCCAGGGTGTTCACCACGCCGAGGACGGCGACGATGATCGCGAGCGCCAGCAGGCCGTAGACGATGTTCAGCAGCTGGCCGATCTGGTCCTTCAGCTGCTGCTTGAAGTCGGCCTGATTCTTCACCTCGTACTGCGGGTACTTGGCCAGGGCGCTCTTGAGGGCGGCGTACGCCTCCTTCTCCTTGCCGTCCACGGCCTTCGCGAACATGGCCACGTTCTGCGGCAGGGCGTCGGCGGGGACGTACCGCGCGGCGGTCGCGATGTTGACGTACATCCGGCCCTTGTCGATGTTCACGTCGTCCGAGGTGATCGCGGCGACCTTCAGCTTCGCGGTCTCGCCGCCCTTGAAGGCGACGGTGATCCGGTCACCGACCTCGACGCGGTGCTCGGTGGCGTACGTCTCGCCGACCGACATGGCGTCCTTGCCGTACGCGGCGGCCAGCTCGCCGGAGACCGTCTCGCGGCGGACGTCGTCCTTGTACGAGGGGTCGGCTGCGACCAGGCCCCCGTCCTCGGTGGTGCCGTCGGGGGCGGTCAGCCGGGCGCCCACCATCTTGTAGTTGGTGAGGTGCTCGATGTCCGGCACGGTCGTCAGGGCCTTCGCCGCCTGGGCCACGATCGGTGCGCCGTCGCCGCCGGCCGGCTGGACGATGAAGTCCGCGCCGACCGACTTGTCGAGTTCCTCGGTGGCCGAGGCGACCATGGAGGAGCCGACCACCGAGAGGCAGGCGACCAGGGCCAGGCCGACCATCAGGGCGGCGCCGGTCGCTCCGGTGCGGCGCGGGTTGCGCAGGGCGTTGCGCTCGGCGAGCCGTCCCACGGGGCCGAACATCCGCAGCATGACCGCGCTCAGCACCCGGACCACGAAGCCGGCCAGCAGCGGGCCGATCACGATGAAGCCGATCAGGGTGAGGAGCACGCCCACACCGAGGAGGAGCGAGCCCTCGCTCGACTTGTCGGCCTTCGTCGCGGTGAGGAGCGCGGCGCCGCCGGCGAGCGTGAGGACCAGGCCGATCGCGGCCCGGACCCGACCCGCGCGGCCGTCCGCCGGGGTTCCGGCGTCGCGCAGGGCGGCCATCGGGGAGACCTTCCCGGCCCGGCGGGCCGGGAAGTACGCGGCGACGACGGTGACGACGATGCCGAGTACGAGGCCGACCACGGGGGTCGTCCAGGCGACGGTGAGGTCCTCGGTGGAGAGCTCCATGCCCATGGCGCCCATGAGCTTCATCAGGCCGACGGCGAGGCCGACGCCCGCGCCCACGCCGAGGAGCGAGCCGACGACGCCGAGGAACAGCGCCTCGATCAGCACGGACTGGTTGACCTGCTTGCGGCTGGAGCCGATGGCCCGCATCAGGCCGATCTCGCGGGTGCGCTGGGCGACCAGCATCGAGAAGGTGTTGACGATCAGGAAGATGCCGACGAGGAGGGCGATCCCGGCGAAGCCGAGCATCGCGTACTTCATGACGTCGAGGAAGGAGCCCATCGAGTCCTTGTTGGCGTCCGCGGCCTCCTTCTGCGTCTGGATCTTGTACGTGGAGTGGCCGCCGAGCGCCGTGGCGATGTTCTTCTTCAACTGCTCGTCGGCCACGCCGGATTCGGCGGTGACGGAGATCAGGCTGAAGACGTCGGGCCTGCCGAGCAGCTTGGTCTGCGCGGTGGCGGTGTCGAAGTAGACGACCGCGGCACCGGGGTTGGTGACCTTGAAGGTGGCGATGCCGCTGATCGCGGCCTTGATGTCGCCGTTGGCGGTGATGGTGCGCAGCTCGTCGCCGAGCTTGAGGTGGTGCTTCTCGACGGTGTCGGCGTCGACCATCACCTCGGTCGGGCCGCGCGGCGCGTGACCGGAGGAGATCTCCATCGAACGCAGGTCGTTCCTCGTCCAGTTGCCCGCGATCGTCGGGGCGCCCGAGGTCGAGCCCATGTTCTTGTCGTGGCTGTCGACGACGGTGACGGACATGCTGGAGACCGCGCCCTCGGCCGCCTTCGCGCCGGTGGCCTTCGCGACCTGCCCGACGGCGGACGCGGGGATCGTGACGGGCTTGCCGTTGCCCGGGAGCCGGTTGTCCTCCCTGGGCTCCTTCGGGCTGACCGTGACATCGGCCGCGGTCGCGGCGAAGAGCTTGTCGAACGTGGTGTTCATGGTGTCGGTGAAGACGAGCGTGCCGCACACGAACGCCACCGACAGCAGGACCGCGACGGCGGAGAGCGCCATGCGTCCCTTGTGGGCGAAGAAATTCCGCCTCGATGTCTTCCAGACGGTCATGACGTCCGCCCGCGCGAGTCGAAGTCCTTCATCCGGTCGAGGACCTGGTCGGCCGTCGGGTTGTGCATCTCGTCGACGATGCGTCCGTCGGCGAGGTACAGCACCCGGTCCGCGTAGGAGGCGGCCACCGGGTCGTGGGTGACCATGACGATGGTCTGGCCCAGCTCGTCGACCGACCTGCGCAGGAAGCTCAGCACCTCGGCGCCGGCCCGCGAGTCCAGGTTGCCGGTGGGCTCGTCGCCGAAGATGATCTCCGGCCGGGCGGCGAGCGCCCTGGCCACCGCGACGCGCTGCTGCTGGCCGCCGGAGAGCTCGGTGGGCCGGTGCTTGAGCCGCTCGGCGAGACCGACGGTCTCCACGACCTGCCGCAGCCATGCGGCGTCCGGTCTGCGGCCCGCGATGTCCATCGGCAGCGTGATGTTCTCCAGCGCGTTGAGCGTGGGGAGCAGGTTGAACGCCTGGAAGATGAAGCCGATCCGGTCCCGGCGGAGCTGGGTGAGCTTCTTGTCCTTGAGCCCGGTGATCTCGGTCTCGTCGAGGAAGATCTGTCCCGAGCTCACGGTGTCCAGGCCGGCCAGGCAGTGCATCAGGGTCGACTTGCCGGAGCCGGACGGGCCCATGATCGCGGTGAACTGCCCGCGGGCGATGTCCACGTCGACATGGTCGAGCGCGACGACCCGGGTCTCCCCCGCCCCGTACGCCTTGACGACCTGCCGTGCTCGCGCAGCGACGGCCGTACGCCTTCCAGTGCCCCCGTGCCTGGGAATGGTTACAGCCGTTGTCACGGTTTATCTCCTATGTCGGTCAGTGTTGGGAATGCGTCGGTGCGCGTACAGAGTCTGGTGTCGGGAGCGGATCCGGCGCACTGGTGCCCGGCGCAGTTCTCGGGTGGGGTTTTCCCCACCCCCCGCCCCCCGTGCCCGACCGCGTCCGCGGTGGGATTCGGCCGCTTTTCGCGGTGTAGGAACACGCTAAGGAACAAGCCCCCGCCGCCACGTCCTCCGCCGGGAGGAACCGTCCCTGGCCAGATGTAAGGAGCTCCCCCTAAGGGTCTCGACCCCTGGGTGGAGTCCTGTATCAGGGGCTGGACCCAAGGGTGTACCGGCCGGGGCGACCGGGGCCCGCTTCACGCCCGGCCGCCACCTTCCATTCACGGGGCCGCACGCAACTAAGCCATTACCCTGGGTAATTCAGGCCACCCTCTCCCCAACTACCGTACCCACGAGTAATGTTCGCGCTTCCGACCGCACCCCGCACTCCTGCCTTGCCGTCCAGACCAGGACCCGAGCCACGCAAGGAGCAGCACCCCGATGTCGCACGGAAACCCGCCCCTCTCCCCCCACCACCCCGACTATCTGCTCCCCTGGCAGAGCTCGGAACAGGCACCGCCCGACCGGCCGCCGAGCCCGACCGACGCTCCCGCAACCGCCCCCGGCCGCCACAGCGACCTGCGCCGGCTGCGCACCGCGTACCGACTGCTGCGGCGCATCGCGACCCTCACCGCACTCGGCTACTTCGTGGCCTTCCTGCTGCTCTCCGGATTCGCCAAGGAGCTGATGGACGTCCCCCTGTTCGGCGGCCTCAACCTCGGCCTGGCCCTGGGGCTCTGCCAGCTCCCCGTGACGGTGCTCGCCATCGTGGTGTACGAGCGGACCGCACGGCGCACGGTCGACCCGCTCGCCGCCCGGATCCGAAGAGCGGGAGCGGCGCGGTGAACGGATTCAACAATTCCGCGCAGTCGATGTCCCTGGTCGCCTTCCTCGCCGTGGGCACCGTGGCTCTGCTGCTCTGCGTGATGACCGGCCCGGACCGCGACGACCTCGACGAGTTCTACACCGGCTCCCGCTCGCTCTCGCCCCTGCAGAGCGGCCTCGCCCTCGCGGGCGACTACCTCTCCGCGGCCACGGTGCTCGGCACCACCGGCATCATCGCCCTCACCGGCTACGACGGGATGATCCTCGCCCTGAGCATCACCCTCTCGCTCGTCCTGCTGATGTTCCTGCTCGCCGAACCCCTGCGCAACACGGGCGGGTTCACCATGGGCGACCTGCTCGTACGCCGCGCCCCCGGCCGCGCGGTCCGCATCACCGCCTGCGCCGCCACCCTCGCCGCGCTCGTTCCGATGATGGTCGTCCAGCTCGCCAGCAGCGGCGATCTACTCGCCTTCATCCTGGGATTCGACACCTCGGGATTCCGCACCGGCGCCATCATCGGGCTCGGCACCCTGATGATCGGCTACGCGGCGATCGGCGGGATGAAGGGCACCTCACTGATCCAGATCGTGAAGACCGTGGTCCTCTTCGTGGCCGCCTTCACCATCGCCGTACTGATCATGAACCGGTTCGACTGGAACACCGACTCGCTGCTCTCCGCCGCCCGGCAGAGCAGCGGCGCGGGGGCCGCGTATCTGCGCTCGGGGCTCCAGTTCGACGGCAGCGGACTCGACATGGTCAGCTCCGAACTGACCGTGGTGCTCGGCGCCGCCTGCCTGCCGCACGTCGCCATGCGCATGTCGAGCGCCCGCTCCACCCAGGCCGTCCGGCGCTCGATGTCCTGGGCGGTCGGCGTGGTCGCCGCGATCTGCCTGCTGCTCGTCGTGATCGGCTTCGGCGCGGGGGCCCTCGTCGGCCACGACGTCATCACCGCCGCCGGGGCGTCCGGGAACAGCGCGATCCTCCAGATCAGCGGCGAGGTCGCGAACGGTACGCGGATGGGGGCCCTGGTCATCACGACGATGACGACGGCGATCTTCCTGACCCTGCTCGCCTCGGTCGCCGGAATGATCCTGTCCTGCGCCAACTCCCTCGCCCACGACCTCTTCGCGCACGGCCTGCACGGGGTGCGCGACCCGGACCGCAAGCCGCTGCCGGGCCTGTCCGAGATGCGTACGGCACAGATCTCGGCGATCGTCGTCGGACTGCTCGCCACCGTTCTCGCCGTCGTGGCCAGGCACTGGAACGTACAGGCGCTGGCGACGCTCTCGTTCTGCGTCGGCGCGTCCGCCTTCGCCCCGGCACTCGTCTACAGCGTGTTCTGGCGGCGCTTCACCCGCGCCGGACTGCTCTGCACCCTCATCGTCGGCACCCTCACCACACTGGCGCTGATCACCGGCACCAACCTGGTCTCCGGCTCACCCACCTCGGTCTTCCCCGACCACGACTTCAACTGGTTCCCGTACACCACCACCGGGCTCGTCTCCATCCCGGCCGGATTCCTGGCGGGCTGGCTGGGCACGGTCCTCCCCCGCCACACGGCCCCCGCGGCACGCCGGCTCTACCAGGGCGAGGAACCCCGGATCCTGGCGGGTGCCCCACCGACACACCAGTGAGCCCGGCCCTCGCCCGCTCCACGGCCCCCTGCCGCCAGGCGGCATGACGACAGCCCCGCACACTCCGGATCGATCGAGAGTGCGCGGGGCTGTCGTCGCTGCGCGGGGCTGTCGTCGTTGCGCAGGAGGTGCGGTCAGACCGAGCCGAACTCTCCAGCCTTGACCCCTGCCACGAACGTGGCGAATGCAGCGGGGGAGGTGCTCAGCACGGGGCCGCTCCGGCTCTTCGAGTCACGGACGGGAATGACACCGAGCGAGCCGACGAGGTTGGCGGCGACCTCGACGCAGGCGCCACCGTTGTTGCTGTAGGAGGACTTGAACCAGCGGGGGGATTCGGTCGTCACTGGGAACCCTTTCGTAACTGGCTGATCATGGCCACGGATGCCGCTGGGGACAGAGCCCCGGCCTGCAACTGATGGTAGGCCGTCAACAGGGGGACAACCGAAGCGCTTTCCCGGTTGAGAGTACCCAGGTGGGAGGACTCGGCATAGGACATGAGCTGGCGGTCCGGCAGGGTCAGTATGTACAGCGGCAGGTCGAAAGGACGGAGCTCCGCCATGTCGAACGGGGCGACCTGGAGCACGGTGTTGGGCAGCTCGGCGAACTCGATCAGCCGCTCCAGCTGCGCGTCCATGACGGCGGGTCCGCCGACCGGGCAGCGGAGGCAGCTTTCGTCCAGCACGACCAGGAACAACGGCGGATGCGTGCGGGCGAGTGCGGCCTGCCGCTCGGCGACGAGCGAGATCCGTTCCTTCGCCTGATCGTTGGTGATCGCCCCGCGCTTGACGGCGCTCTCCGCGAGCACGGTCGCGTATTCGGGCGTCTGGAGCAGGCCGGGCATCACACCCACTTCGTACAGCCGGATCTCCGCAGCACGACTCTCCTGCCCCACGTACTCCGGGAAGCCCTCCAGCAGAGAGCCGTGCCGGATCTCGCGCCAGTGGCGCTCGAACGTGTCAGCTGTATCGCCCGTGCCGAAAGCCCGGTCCGCGCTGCGCGAGAATCGCAAGGTCGGAAGTTTCCGGCTGGTTTCGACCGCCGAGATATGGGTGCTGGAGTACCCCATGCGATCGGACAGGTCCTCCTGCTTCCAGCCACGCTCCTCGCGCCAGCTGCGGAGACGTGCGCCGAAGGCCGCTTCCGGGGAACTGTCCGGGTTCAACTCCTTGCGGTTCAAAGGGTTATCACCAACCTTTCATCCAGGTCCGCCACGTTGATCGGGTTCCGACTCTAGGCCACCCTGAATCCCCTTGGTAGTGGAATCGCTACGGAGCGGAGTTGACGTGACCGAAGAGAACGTTGCCGTGAATCGCCACGAGCCCTCTCAAGCTCAAGTCCCGCCCCCCGGAACGCTCATGAGGGACGCCGGTCACAGCAACCGGGTCGGGGAGTTCCGAGGGGTCGCCGGCCCGTACTGGGCGTTGCGGCCGGTCGGCGGCGGTATCGAGTGGGAGGCCGAGCCGGAGTGGGTTCGCGCGCTCACACCTGCCGAGCGGCTGAGCGTCGAGAACGTGTTGCGGAACCTCAGGAGCAGTCGGGGCGGGTTGTGAACGCGCCGGCAGGGCAGGGGCTACGCCTCACGGAGCCGGTCAGACCACCGGGCCGGACTCCCGGCAGGGCCTGCACAGGCCGTCGCGGAACGCCTCGGGCCTGCCCGGGGCGCCGCACTCGGTGCACTCCATCATCAGGCGGCGTACGGGAGTTGCCTGCGTGGCCGGGGTCGTGGCGGGCAGGCGGGGCGGGAGCTTGTCGTGGAGGCGGCGGCGGACGAAGCCGAAGGGTGAGTCGACGGACGCGGGGAGCCCGGCGGTGAGGGCGTGCGTCAGGTAGTCGGCGTCCACACCGCGCGCGAACCACTCGGTGACCTCCTGCTCCAGCGCCGCACAGTCCGCTGCCGAGAGGGCCAGGCGGGAGTCGGTACGGCCGAGGCGGGCCAGGGCGGCAAAGGCGGGAGAAGGTCCCGGCGGGGACTGCGGCTCCGGCTCCGGCTCTGCAGTGCGCTGCTGCGGCACCACCGGGGTGGGCAGCTGCGACGGTACGTGCACGGGCTCAGGCTCGGACACGGGCACAGACTCGGGCACGGGCACGGGCACGGGCGCGGGCGCAGGCGCGGGCACCTGGGCCGGGGCGCCCGCCTCGGGCTCGGCAGGCGCCGGGGGCTCCACCGCCTTCGCGGTCGACATCGGCGCGGACCGGCGCTCTTCGGCGGCGAGTAAGGTGTCCCACCACTCGTTGTCGTGAGCAACCCGCGACCAGAAGGTACGCGTAACCCAGCGGACCTGGTCGCCGTTCTCGCCGCTCAGGCACCGGACATGCCGCAGATGACCGGCCACCCCCAGGGCCCGCAGCGCGCTGCCGACGGCCATCTGCCCGTAGAGGGGCTGGCTCTTCGCCAGCGACTTGATGTCCATCGCCGCACCCTCGGGCAGGGCATCCACGTAACCGGCGATGTGCCGTTCGCGATCGGGCAGCAATGCGAAGTCGGCCTCGCGCGGCGGGCGTTGCTCCGGAACGGATCGCTTTCCGTAACCGGGGCGGGCCTTCGGGTGCGAGGGGCGCGAGGATGCGGGCGCGCACAGGGCAGGGCTAAGGTTTGAGACAGCCACGGGATCGCCTCTGAATTCGATCTTGGGGTCAGACCCCGGCCGGTGCTACGAACACCGTGTCGGGGTCGTTACGTTGGGCACCGTAAGCAGCCGCGACTCCGCGCCGCAAGTCGATCACAACTAGTCATACTTGCTGGCCGTGACGGGTCAGGGAGGGCGGGGAGGTTTCCCCAACCAACCCTTGTATCCAACCAGTTGGTACACACCGCTCGAATCCCGGCCCTCGCACCCCGACTCCCGAAGCCC